>JAZODX010000055.1:0-4212 GCA_045597265.1 Eubacteriales bacterium
TCTCTTTCTGAAGCCGTGAACCTTGCTTCTCTGACGCTTTTTCGGTTGATAAGTTCTCAGCATCTTCTGCACCTCCTTAGCATAAAATCGGAAGCGTGACAATACGCCCGTACACAATGACACAGTATATTATAAACGAAATCCCCCATTTCTGTCAAGAGTTTTCCCAAAATTTCTTCCCATTTTTCTTGACTTACTCCTTTTTCGGGCGTATAATAGCCCTAACATCACCGTTTGCGGGAGGATATTCAATGAAATTTTCTGTCTTTGCCGATCTGCATTACAATCCGGGTATTTTCATGCGCTGTACGTGGGAGGATCTTTACGCCATCCGCGAGCGTGCCCTGCGCGAGAACTGTGCCTTCGTCATCCACGCGGGAGACTTCTGCCACGGCCCGGCTGAGGTGCGTGATTTCGTGGAATACTATAATGATGAATTCGGAATTCCCACCTATCACTGCTTCGGCAATCACGACACCGACGGCACCGCCTACGCCGAGTCACTTGCCCTCTACCGAATGCCCGACGGCCATTATTTCTTTGACGAAGGCGGCTATCGCTTCATCGTCTGCGACCCTAACTACTATTATCTGGATGGCGAATATTATCATTATGACCGCGGCAACTATTTCGCTCACCCCGAAGCCAGAGACTATATGCCGCCTGAGCAGATTGCCTGGCTGCGTGAGACGATCGACGGCTCGCCCTTCCCTTGCGTCCTCATCAGCCACGAAAGCTTTGAGCGCCCCGACGGCGTCCGGAATCGCACGGAGGTGCTTGCGGTGATCAATGCGGCCAATCGCCGCCGCCCGAACAGCGTTCTGCTCTGCATCAACGGCCATCACCACCGCGACAACATCCGCATCCTCGACAACGTCTGCTATCTTGACCTCAACTCGGCCGCCTTCGACTGGGTTCCGCACAAGCACGACGAATATCCGGCCGAGCTGACCGAGAAGTACCGCTACATCAGAAACACCGTCAATTACAACGATCCCATTCACGCCGTTATCACGCTGGAGGGCACGACCATTACCATCGACGGGATGGAAAGCACCATGTTCATGGGCATCAACCGTGAGCAAACCGGAAACAATCCGATCTATGACGCGGCAGGCCGTCCCGTTGAACCCATCGTCCGCTCGGCCAAAATCACGCTCTGACCTCAAGTGCCCTGTTCACTGCTGTCAGACGCAATGGAAAAGGGGTATCACGCCCGGGCGTGATACCCCTTTAGTTTTTATACAAAGAAAAGCTTCAAGCTTGACCCGTTTCTCAGTTAATCGCACCGAGGAAGGTCTTGAGGCGCTCATTCTCGGGCGCGTCAAAAATTGCCTCAGGCGTGCCGTCGACGGCAACGACGCCGCCGTCCATAAAGATTACCCGATCAGCAACCTCGCGTGCAAAGCCCATCTCGTGCGTCACGATGATCATCGTAATGCCCGTATCGGTCAGATCCTTCATTACCGCCAGAACCTCTCCCGTCAGTTCGGGATCAAGTGCAGAGGTCGGCTCGTCAAAAAGGAGAATATCGGGATCCATCATCAGCGCGCGCGCAATGGCCACACGCTGCTTCTGACCACCCGAGAGCTGTGCGGGCATGGCGTCAATCTTGTCCCCGAGACCGACGCGCGCCAGGAAGGCCGCGCAGCTCGCATCCGCCTCCTCACGGCTCAGTTTCTTCGCCGCCAGAGGGGCCGCCGTCAGATTGCCCCGAACCGTCATGTGCGGAAAGAGGTTAAAATGCTGAAAGACCATTCCCATATCGGCGCAAATCCGGCGGCACTCCCGCTCACCCGGATATTTACCGTCTGCGGCCAGCGTCTCTCCCTTAATCCGAATCGTTCCCGCATCAATGCGCTCAAGGCCGATCAGAGAACGCAGAAAGGTGCTCTTTCCGCTGCCCGATGGGCCGATGATTGCCACGATTTCACCGCGCGCGATCTGCAGATCAACCCCGCGCAAAACGTGGGTTTCGCCAAAGCTTTTTTGGAGTCCTATCGTCTGTATCATCCTGCCGCCTCCTCTCAAAACGCCGCTTTTTTCTCGAGCCGCTCAAACAATTTGGTCAGCGCAAAGATCAAAAGCAGATAGATGCCGGCCGCAATCACGTACGGCGTGACGTTGACCATGCTGTTGACCAGCTTCTTCGAGAGCTCCATCAGATCGGAAAGACCGATCACCGAAACCAGCGCCGTATCCTTGACGAGGGTGATGGTTTCATTGGCCACCGAAGGAAGAACGACCTTGACCATCTGCGGAAGGACAATCTGTATCATCGTGCGGAATCGGCCAAAGCCGAGTACCTTTGCCGCCTCGTACTGCCCACGGTCAATCGACAGCAGTCCCCCGCGGAAGATCTCGCAGAAATAAGCGGCGTAGTTGAGCACGAAGGCAATATTTGCCGCCGCCAGCCGTCCCAGCTTCAGGTACGTCCCGACAATCGGCAGAAAGGGAAGCCCGAAATAGACGAAGAAAAGCTGCAGCATCAGCGGCGTGCCGCGGATGACGAAAACGTATCCCCGCGTCAGCCAGCGGAGAGGGGCAATACGGGAGCGGGACGCAAAGGTCAGCAGAAGCCCCAGCGGAATCGACAGAACGATCGTCACCGCAAAAACGGCCAGCGTATATCCGATGCCCTGCATCAAAATAGATATGGTGTTACCCAATTCTTCCATCGTCATGATTTACCTCATTCATGATATTCATGCAAAAAGCAAACAGACGGGCCGCAAACACTGCGGCCCGCTGTCGGTATGCAAAGCAATCAGTCCTCGTTCGTCAGCATATATTCGCCCACGACACGGTCAACGACGAATGCATCGATACGGCCGGTCTTGAGATCCATGAATGCGCTGAGGTTATCGGCATACTCCTCGATTTTTTTGATCGAGGAAGCGACACCGTCCGCCATAACGGCTTCGTAAGCGGAGGAACCGCCCTGCAGGCCAACGATCTTACCGTCAAGATCAGCCTTGGTCTGAATGGCAGAGCCGGTCGGCACCATAATGATCTGTGCGTTGGCGAGATAAGGCTTGGACAGCGTCAGTGCGGCAATACGCTCCTCGTTGACCGAGAAGCCGTTCCAGATGCAGTCGATATTCTTGTTGGCGAGCTCCATTTCCTTTGCACCCCAGTCAATGGGCTGGAGAATCAGCTCTACGCCGAGACGTGCACAAACCTCGCGGGCAAGATCAATGTCAAAGCCGACCAGGGCGCCCGATTCCGTATCGGTATAGCCCATCGGCGGGAATGCGGGATCAAGACCGACGATAAAGGTCTTCTTGTCAAGCACGTACTGCAGAGAGGTATCTCCCGCAGCAGCAGTCGTATCGTTCGGGAAGGCCTGCTCCTTGAGCACCTTATCCGAACCGAACCACTTGGTCGAAATCTCGGCTGCCTTGCCGTCGGCAACCATGGCGTCCAGCGTCTCCTGTACCTTCAGCATCAGGGCAACGTCCCCCTTGCGGAAGCCGATGGCGTAAAGCTCGTCGCCGAAGTTTTCGTCAAGAATGGTAAATTGGGTATAATTTTGAGAAGGCGCACAGGCACCGAGCATCAGCACGCACATCACGAGCACAAGCGTCAGAGACAAAATTTTCTTCATATTGATCTACCTCAATTCTCCGTCGGTACCCTTTGCCCGACGGCACAAATATGGCCGTTTCAAAACAGCTTGTGTCCATTATAACACATCGCGTGTTAAAATGCAAGCACTTTATCGCGATAAAATGATAAAATATTGAATTTGCATGGCGGATATGTCGCTGCACAAGTTACACACAATGCTGCGATGCGTGCCCCACGTGCCGCAGGGCATGCATCATCCGCGCAGCGAGCATCATACAAAAAGGAGAGATTTGAACCTGCTCCGCAGGCCACTCGCCGAAATAGTCGGCTATGACACTCTCGTGTCCTATCCTCCTTTTCTCCTCCCTTTGTGCACTCCCTCCCTCCGCCACCAGCGGCGGTCGTGCACAAAGCCCCCGCCGGTGCCCGTCGCTCGAGTTCAAATCTTTTCTTTGCCAAAAAGAACGGTATCGCATTTGCGTGATACTCTTAACGGAGTATCACGCAACTCTATTCGCCTGACGGCGAGTTATATTGCTTCGCAGTGATATTATGCTACGCATAGTGATATTGTCCTGCGGACAGTTTATGGCGAATAGAATATCACGAAACCGATAGGTTTCATATCACTTTCGCAAAGCG
>JAZODX010000056.1:0-20521 GCA_045597265.1 Eubacteriales bacterium
TTGTTGATCTCGGCGGCGTGGACGGTATGGTACATACCTCCGAGCTGTCCTGGGCACGCATCAAGTCTCCCGCCGACGTTGTTTCGATCGGCGAGACCCTCAACGTTTACGTTAAGGATTTCGATCCCGAGAAGAAGCGCATTTCGCTCGGCTACAAGACTGCAGAGTCCAACCCCTGGTATATCTTCACCACCAATTATGCAATTGGCGATGTTGTTACCGTTAAGATTGTCAACATGATGCCCTTCGGCGCTTTCGCTGAGATTATCGAAGGCGTTGACGGTCTGATTCACATCTCCCAGATCGCACAGAACAAGATCGGCAAGCCCGCTGACGTTCTGGAGCTCGGTCAGGAGGTTGACGTGAAGATCACCGATATCAACGAGGAGAAGCATACCGTAAGCCTCTCTATCCGCGCACTGCTGGATGAGGCTCAGGCTGAGGCTGAGGCTGTTGCCGACACCGAAGAGCTGGTATACTCTGACGACGAACAGGCATAACGTCCAAACACCCTTCATCCTCGGATGAAGGGTGTTTTTTTGCCGTTTGGGGGAAGGAATTCCGCGTATCCCCTTGAAAACGAATGAAAAAAGAGGTATACTGATTATACATATCCGCCTTTCCTGCGAAAGACGAAAAAATACCGATACGTAAGGATGATAACCATGATTCGTACCATTATTTGTGAAGACTACGCTGAAATGTCCCGCCGTGCGGCCGATCTCGTGGCGGCAGAAATCATGCTCAAGCCCAACTGCGTGCTGGGCCTTGCAACCGGTTCCACGCCTGAGGGGATGTATGCCGAGCTTGTCCGGGATAATCAGGCAGGCAAGGTCAGCTTTGCCGGTGTCCGTACCGTCAATCTCGACGAATATTATCCGCTTGCTCCCGAGAGTGACCAGAGCTACCGTTACTTTATGAACTATCATCTCTTTGACCGTGTGGATATTGACAAGGCCAATACCAACGTACCGAACGGCCTGGCAGAGGACACCGTTGCCGAGGGCGCTCGCTATGAGGCGCTGATCGACTCGATGGGCGGCATTGATTTGCAGGTGCTCGGTATCGGCCGCAACGGTCACATCGGCTTCAACGAGCCGGGTGAGGCGCTTGATCCATGGACGCACTGCACCGATCTGACCCCTTCGACCATTGAGGCAAATTCCCGCAATTTCGCTTCGGTGGATGAGATGCCGAAGAAGGCAATGACGATGGGAATCGGCTCGATTTTCAAGGCGCGCCGTATTCTGCTGATGGTCAGCGGAACGGACAAGGCTGCCGCCGTTGCTCGTCTGCTTGAGGGAAAGATTGACTGTGATTGTCCTGCTACGATGCTCAATCTCCATCCGGACGTGATCCTCATCGCGGATAAGGCCGCAATGGGAAAATAAAAGACGCAGAATCGGGGTATGGAAAAGAAATCTTTTCGCCAGCGGCGAATTCTTCTGCTGCTTCTCGGCGTCCTTGCTCTTCTCGTACTCTTCTCTTTTTTCCGTTCGGTCGTCGATTGGAATCGGCTCACGGTATACGCCATCGACGTCGGTCAGGGGGATGCTACCCTGATCCGCACCGCAGGAAAGACGATGCTGATCGATGCAGGACCCGGAATGGCGGAAGAGGCCTTGTGCGCAGAGCTTTCCGCGCTTGGCGTCCGCAGAATTGACGTGATGCTCTTTACCCATCCCGACGAGGATCATATCGGCGGAGGCGATCTCGTGCTTCGCCGATTTCGCGTGGAAAAGGTCTACCTGTCTCCCTGCGATGACGATTCGGTCAGCTATGCTCGGTTGCTTGAAGCAATTTCTGCCGAGCGATGCGCCGTTTACATTGGGGAAGCGGGAGTTTCCTTTCCGCTCGGTGAGGCTGACGTTCACCTTCTCTCTCCCTTTAGTGCGTCGGGCAATTCCAACGACATGAGTATCGTAACCCGCGTGGTATACGGCGATACCGCCGTTTTGCTGATGGGGGACGTTGGAGGTAAAGCGGAGCGTGCACTTCTTTCCCGCGGTGTTGAGCTGCGTGCCGATCTGCTCAAGGTCGCGCATCACGGTGCCGATGATTCCACGACGGACGCGCTCCTTGACGTGGTTGATCCCGAATACGCTGTGATTTCCTGCGGATGGAATAACGTCTACGGACATCCATCCCGCCGCGTGCTTGATCAGCTGGCCGAGCGCAATATTCCCGTCAGCAGAACCGACCTTGCGGGAACACTCGTCTATATCAGTGACGGCACCCGGCTTTGGTCCTCGGATTGAAACGCACAAAAAAGCTGTCCCGATCAAATCGGGACAGCTTTTTTATGCTTACAGGTCGGAGATTTCGTCAAGATAGTCGCTGATGACTGCGTAACCGCTTTCCGTGTCTTCGATGAGAATGTCGCCGTAGGTGTCGAGTGCCGCTTCGTTGACGCGCTCGACCGCGGCGTCAATCATCATGCCTGCCTGCGACGCAGAGGCGTGCGCGGCGGTGTGATCGGCTTGCAGAATTGCACGGACGAATTCGGCAAGTCCGATGGCACGGAGACGCTCCGTAAGATTGGCCGGTGCTTCGATAGACGGCGGTGCGGACGGCGTGGGAGAGGGGAGGGAATTTTCAACCGATACGGTCGCGTCCGATTCTTCCTCACCAAAAGCGTCAACCAGCCGTTGCGTCGTTTGCCACGATGCGCGCTCGATTTCCGCAGCACGGTCTGTGGAAAGCGTGGTGGAGAGGGGCTCGTAAAGGGGAGCGTAGCGTTTTTCCTCGGCCTTTTCCGCTTTTTTGGTCGGCGTAAGCGCCTGCTTGCGCGGCAGTGCGCGATCCATATAGGCATCGATACGCGCGCGGATATCATTCGGCAATGCATAAAGGCCGAGGCGGGATTTGATGCCGAGATGCGCACGCAGACGATTTTCGGTATATTTGATGATATCGCTGACCAAAAAACGAAGCTCGTGCGAGCGGGTAAAGCAGCAGTAATCAACCTCAATGCGGAATTTGTTTTCGTGTGCGCAGAGAGCGCCGCCAAAGGCGTCGCGCGAGAGACTACTGTCCTGCAGACCGCTGCCCGAAAGCAGATGCCCCGGCTCGTCCGCAATGGATGCAACCACGTACGCCATCGCGCCGCGAATATGCCTGTCGTAGAGCGGGAGATTGTCTCCTGCGGCAAATTTGCTCTTATGGTAATCGTAATTTGCGGCAAAGCGGAGAAGGGCGTCTACGTAAGCGCCGCCGTTTGCTGACGGATTTGAGAGCCAGAATTCCTTCAGTCCCGAGCCGACGACGAGCGGCTCTATATCACTGCCGAGCAGATCTACGGGAGGCGGCAGGTGATGGATCAGGCAGTAATCGCAAATCCACTCACCGAGAAAACGGTCTAGTCGCGTATAGGTCGAGCGATAGCCCTGCCAGAGTGCACAGAGCGCTGCCAAGCCCTCGGTGGGCGGGATTTCTTTGCCGAGATTGATGATTTCATAAAGATAGAGCAGAAGATAGGTGTAGTCACATTCGGGATAGATTCCCGCACGTACCTGTCCTCGCCAGTAAAGATACCAGTTCAGACGTTTTTCGGTTAACTGGCTATATTGCGGAACGTAGGAGAAAAAGGGTTCGCGCGGACAGGGGGTGGCCTCTGCGTGCAGAAAGCGGCGCGCGTCGCTCATGAATCGCTCGTAGTAGTTGTACTCGGTCGGCCATCGGTAAATTCGAACGGCGTGAATTAGGGAATTTTCGGGTCGATAGGTGTCAACGGGCTCGGGCTTCGGGCGGGGCTTTTGCGTCTCATCGGTCGGAACGGTGTGATAAACCAGCGGCTTCTCCCGTTCACCTTCGTGGAGGGGGGCGGCCGGTCGGTATGTCAGCGGAGAGGCACCGCTCTTCCCATCTCCGGCGGGAGGCTCGATTGTCAGCTCCACGGTCTCGGTGGAATGCGGCTGCGGCGCAATGCGCGTTCCGTTTCGGCGGCGGGGCAGAAGCTCGTCAATGGTCCAGAAGCGATCAAGCTCTTCCTCACGTTTATCCTTTGGCATATCCAACCCTCCCCATACTCTGAATACTTTATTATAGCACGGATCGGGCGGGCTGTCAATGCTGTGTCCCTATTCGCATACCGTATTTTCTATTGCGCGAAAAATACACTCGCCGAGCTTGCCCATAAAGCGGCGTACGGGGAGGGGAAGAAGAGAGGCGGAGGTCTGTGTGAGGTCTTTCCACTTTCCGTCGAGCAGCTCAAGCAGACCTTTGTCAAGCGCAAGGGTGAGACGCCCGACGTGTATTTCAATTTTCCCGCTCTGCTCGGAGATGAGATGCGAAAAAAACGATATGCCGAGCGGCAGAAGGAGGCGGGCGAGGAGAAGCACGGAAACGCAGAGGAGAAAGAGGGACACAAATTGCCAAAGCCCCCGGTATTTGCTTTCCGTTTTGTTCTTCCTCATTTTCCTGCCTCCCGTATATGTAGTTATTTTGCCGAACGAATCATATCCGCCAACGTCAGGGCAACCAGTTCACCCGCCCGAAGCGCTTCCTCAAGGCTGTTTCCGCTCGCTCCGATTTCAAGCAAAAGGCTGAACGGACCGAGATGCTCGTTGAAGGCCGCTCCGCGCAGATAGACGGGACGGGCTAAAGCGGGATATCGCTGATTGAGCTGCTCACGCAACTGAAGCGCAAAGGCGAGATTTTCCTGCCAATCGGGGAAAACGGCCCCCTTGTAATCGCTGCCCGCTACGACCATCACCTGCGCGGTTGCTACATTATTAACCGCCGTAACGGGACGAACCAGCTCCCCTTCTCCGCGGATGAGCGCATCGCGATGAACGTCAAAGACGTATTGAATTGAGGGATACTGCGCCAGATAAGCACGAACGGTCTCCGCCGCGCGGATATAGGAATCACGGTAGGCGTCCTTGTCGTGAAGAATTACGCAGTGCAGCGTGGGAACGCCGTTGTCCCGCAATACCTCGGCCATTCGCTCTCCGACCGCGACCACGTTTTCACGCGGGTCGGAGGAACGGGCGTAATCGTCGGTCTCCGAATAGGAAATTGCCCCCTGCGGTGAATAGGACTCAGTTCCGTGCGTATGGAGGATCAGGACGATCGGCTCGGGGACGGGGAAGAGCAGTGCGGATTCCGGGTCGTATGGTGGCAGAATATTCTCTTTGGTAAGCAAAGCGGCAATATCGGGGGTATAGGCCGTCTCGTTGCTGATATACAGGGGCCCGTATTCATCGAGGCTCAGATCAAGCGGTAGGATGGGCAGCTCTCCTTCCGGGACGGCGGCAGGGTCATAGGCGTAAACGTCAATCGGCTCGGGCGCCGTTTCGGGGGGGATACTTTCGACGGGAGTCTCCGTCTCGGGCGGCGGCAATGTGTCTGAGGGATTAGGGGAAACGGCCGCATCAACGCTTCTTCCCCCGCGTGTATAAAGAACCTGTCCAAGCATCAGCTCGATCAGGGATTCGTCATCGACCCCGGCGCCGACGCCCAGCACGCGGGTCAGAACCATCCGGCGCAGAAATCCGCTTCCTCTCTCGCGAATCTGCATTATTCCCTGCGTGCAAAGCATAGCAAGGGTAAGCGCCGCCGTCAGAAGCGTTACCGTGCACCATACGGCGTATGCACGCTGTAGCCGGCGCGCCCTTTGCGGGGGAAGGGAGGGCTCGGCACGAGAAAAGTCGCTCGGTGGTGGAAGCTCGGGCACGGGGTTCTTGATTTTTTCTCCATCCATTCTGATCATCCGTCCTTTCTGCGGGAGAGAACTCTTGTCCGCTATAAAGATATGCCCAAATCCGGAATTTTATTCCGGAAGTGTGAAGGCGTGCTCAATGGCATCGGCCAGAAGGGAGGAGAGACGCGCGGTGATGACGTCGCCTTCCTTTGGGGAAACGAAAAAACCGCGCCCGTTTTCAAGGACTCCGCGCAATTCATCCCCGATTTCGCCGATTCCGGCGCGGGCAAGTGCGTCGTAAACCAGCGTTGCGGAATCGACAACCGTCGGTACACCCATGGCAAGGACAGGCACCCCAACTGAGTCCCGACAGAGCGCGCGTCGGTTGTTGCCGATCCCTGAGCCCGGGTCAATTCCTCTGTCGCAGAGCTGGACGGTGGAGGCCAGCCGCTCGCAGGAGCGAGCAACCAGCGCGTCTACCGCAATCACGAGATCGGGCTCTGCATTCTCGGCGGCGCCTCGCACCAGCTCAACCGTTTCGATTCCCGTCTGGCCCAGAACGCCTGGCGCCAGGGCGGAGAGCGCACAGCGCCCGATAACGGCGTATGCCTCCGGATCATAATCACGCAAATGGCGGGTGACCGCCAGCTTTTCCGTGGTCTGCGGGCCGATGGCGTCGGGGGTGATATCGCGATTACCCAGACCCGCAATCAGTACGCCAAAGTGCGCATCAGGCCGCTTCCCGGTCATCAACGAGGCAAAATCGAGAATCTTTTCGGCAAGCAGATCGCGGAATGCCGCATAGTCCTCCTCGGTGCATTTCCAAAGGTGAGGTAAGCTGAGCGTAACGTATCGCCCGCAGGGCTTGCCGATCAGCTCGGCAGCCGCATCGTCCAGAACAGATAAATCGGAGAGGGTAATCCTGCCGACCATCCTTTCCTCGGCACGGATTCCACGCATTGGCGGAAGCTTGGGCGGGCGGGTTTCGCAGGCAAGATCGGTTCGCGGGTAAGCAAGATTATCCATATTTTCCTCCGTTTACTCTGTATTGTGCGGTTTTATACCCATAGTTTTGCCGAATAAGGAAGAAAAATACTCCGCCGCAGAGGGGCGGAGAAATTTTCCGAAAAAGCCGAAAAGGGCTTGAAATTTTTTTGAAAATGCGGTACAATAAGAAAAATAAACCATAGGGGATTTTTGCCTTTTTTGTGGTCGATTTGCACAAATATGGAACGGACAAATTGTGCGTATGTCCAAACATTTGCTCCGGACAGCGGAAATCATTGATTTGTATGCTGTTTCGTGATATAATAGTCGGGTAATATCAGCTAAGTGTTTATTTCTGATTTTTTCTTAAGCGTGAGGAGGAAACACCAAATTATGATGAAAAAAGTTTTGGCTCTGACCCTTTGCTTGCTCACCGTGCTGACCGCTTTCGTCGGTTGCTCGATGCATGATAAGCTGGAGGGGGAAACCGATAAGGGTGCATTTATCAATATGTACCTCGGCACCGAGATTTACGATTTTGACCCGCAGATTGCTGTCTATAACGACTCTGCCATGAAGGTTCTCAGCCTGATGTATGAGCCTCTCTTCCGAATCAACGAGAAGGGTCAGGTTGAAAAAGCACTGGTTGATAAGGTTGAAATCAAGGAAAATACCGTTAAGAACGAATATCAGATGCTGCTCACCCTGCACGATAATACCTGCTGGAGTGACGGTACTTACGTTTCCGCAAACGACGTTGTCTACTCCTGGAAGCGTATTCTGGATCCCGAATTTTCGAGTGAAGCCTGCGCGCTTCTCTTTGACGTAAAGAATGCCCGCGCCGTTAAGGCCGGTGACGCTTCGATCGACGACCTCGGTGTTGCCGCAGTCGGCGAGCAGATCGTTGAGATCACCTTCGAGGGTAAGATCGATTACGATCAGTTTATGGTAAATCTGGCAAGCTACGCGCTCGTTCCTCTCCGTGAGGACATCATCAGCCGCTCTGCCGACTGGTCCAAGAAGCCAATCACTACCGTTTGCAGCGGTCCGTTCATGATGCGCCGCGTTGCCTACGGTGAGTATCTGATTCTTGAGCGTAACTCGTACTATTTCCGTAATACCGATAAGGATGAGGGCGACGTTCTGAACAAGTCTGTTAATCCTTACCGTATTGTCGTTGATTTCACCGCCGCTCCCGCAGCACAGGTTGATGCATTCAACAACGCTACGCTCTTCTATAACAACGAGCTTCCGCTTGATCAGCGCGCCGCATACAAGGACAGCGTAAAGATCACCGATCTCGCTTCCACGCATACCTATTACTTCAATACCGAGAATCCCCTTTTCGCCAAGGCTGAGGTTCGCCGTGCGCTTTCGATGGCGCTTGACCGCCAGGCCATTGCGGAGAAGGTCGTATTCGCCAAGCCCGCTACCGGCGTCGTTCCTTACGCCGTATTTGATGCCGCTTCCGCTGATAGCCTCTTCCGTGAGGTTGGAGGTACGCTGATTGCCTCCACGGCGGATATCGCCGGTGCAAAGAGCCTCCTGGCAAGTGCAGGGGTTAACGGCGGATCCTTTACGCTGACCCACCGTGCCGATGAGGTTGACCGCGCAATCGCAGAGATGGCCAAGGCCGCCTGGGAGCAGCTCGGCTTCACCGTAACGCTCCGTGAGCTTTCTTATGAGAAGCCCGCCTCCAAGATTGAGGCAATTTACGATGATGCCTTCAATAAGGCGTTTGCAGCCGGCGATTACGACGTTATCGCGATTGACGCAGCTGCGCTGAACGTATATGCATATTCGGTGCTTGCTCCCTTTGCTAAGCTCTTCTCGGGTCAGGCAATCGATAACACCACCGGTGAGTATATTGCTCAGCCGCACTGCACCGGCTTCGATAACGAGGCTTACAATGCAAAGATCGAAGAAGCGTTTGCAGAAAAGGATCTTGCCGCACGTGCCGTGATTCTGCACGATGCAGAAAAGCTTCTCGTTGAAGAGATGCCTGTCATTCCGGTCGTCTTCAACCAGGATGCCTGCCTCATCCATGAGGAACTGGCCGGTGTGAAGAGTTTCTGGGGTGGTATGCGTGACTTCAGAGATGCTAAGCTTGCTGACTACGGCCGCTTCACGACTGCTGTTACCGAGTAATTTGATTTAACCCTTAGCACCGATGAATCAATCTTTCGTTGATTCATCGGTGCTTTTGGTTTCTTTGAAGAAAAAACGCAAAAATCGTTGCAATCGCAACCATTTTGTGGTATACTTGTCGTGATGAAAAAACAGAAAGGCCCCGTTTTGAGGGGAAGGGTGATTTTCATGGGACCGATGGGACCGGGTGGACCGAATCACTACGAGCACGCCAAAGTGCCGCGTCCGAAATCAATCCGTGATCTGCCTCGCTATCTGCGCGAGCTGCTTGGCGGATTCTTTTCCCGCATGCTGTATATTTTCCGTCTGGTTTGGGCGTCTGCCCCCTGGATTCTGTTCGTTATGATGTTTATGTCTCTGTTCAACGGCGTTATGCCGCTGGTCGGAGCCTATCTTTCCAAGGACATCATCAACGGGCTTCAGCTTGCGCTTGAAGAGCGGCTGGGCGGCTCTGCCCCGGATTTCCGCCCCATTATGTACTCAGTAATCTGGTATTTTACTTATCGGATTGCACACGATATCGTTACCCGTGTCAATACGGCAATCACACGGATTTCGGGCGAGCTCGTGGTCAATCATATCAAGGTCATGATTATGGAGAAGGCGAAGCAGCTGGATATGGCCAGCTTTGATATTCCCGCATTTTATGAGCGGCTGGAAAACGCCAACCGCGAGGCAGGGAACCGTCCGATTCATATTCTTTCCTCGACCTTTGAGATTATCAGCCAGCTGGTCAGCGTAATCAGCTATATTATCGTGCTCGGTGCGATCAGCCCGATTGCTCCGCTCGTTATGGTTGTCGTGTCGGTTCCGTCGGCCATTATCAACTTTACTTATCGTCGAAAGACCTTCAATTATATGCGCCGTCGCTCGAAGGACCGCCGCCAGATGAATTATTTCTCCGAGCTGATGGTCAACAAGGATATGGTCAAGGAAATTCGTCTGCTTGGCCTCTCGGATACCATAATCGGTCGATTTAAGGCAGTTTTCGTACAATATTTTGCCGGCTTGCGTAAGCTGATCGTCGGAGAATATTTCTGGCATATCGCCATGTCTGTTCTTCACGCCGTGGTGAATTGTATTTTCTTTATTTTGATCGCGTTCCGCGTATTTTCCCCCGAGGGAAATTTTCTAATCGGTGACTACTCCTTTTATACCGGTGCACTTACCTCAATTTCCTCGGGCGTATCCTCTCTCATTGCCATCAGTGCAACCATTTATGAGGGGACGCTGTTTATCGACAATCTGATTGCTTTCATGAACGAGAAGCAGACCATTCTTCCGCGGACTGAAGCACCGCTGAAGGTCAATCACGGCAGCGCCCATACCATCGAGTTTCGCAACGTCAGCTTTCGCTATCCGGGGACCGATCGGGACGTTATCCGCAATCTGAATCTGACCATTCACGCAGGGGAGACGGTGGTTATCGTTGGGCTTAACGGTGCGGGAAAAACGACGCTGATCAAATTACTAACCCGACTCTACGATCCCACCGAGGGCGAGATTCTGCTCGACGGCCGCGATTTGCGTGATTACGAAATAAACGATCTATATTCGGTCTTCGGTATCGTTTTCCAGGACTTCGGCCGTTATGCCGTCAGTGTGACCGAGAATATTGCCTTCGGTAATATCCGCCGCAAGATTGATGAGGAAGCGGTACGGGCGGCCGCACTGCACAGTAACGCTGACGACTATATCCGCGCATTGCCCGAAGGCTACGAAACGCCGCTGATGCGGATTTTCGAGAAATCGGGCATTGAGCTCTCGGGTGGACAGTGGCAGAAGCTGGCGATTGCGCGAGCCTTCTACGCCGATTCGGATATTCTGATTCTGGACGAGCCGACGGCATCCCTGGATCCGCTGGCTGAGCAGGAAGTTTTCAATCAGTTTGATTCGCTTCGCCGCGGCAAAACGACGATTTTCGTTTCCCACCGACTCTCAAGCGCAACCGTTGCCTCCAAGGTCGTCGTGCTGGAATACGGCCGGATTATTGAAGAGGGCAATCATTATTCCCTGATGCAGAAGCAGGGAAGATATTACGAGCTTTTCTCAACGCAGGCCAAGCGCTACGTTGAGGGCAGTGCAGAGCAGGGGGCAGAGGAGCAGAGACGGATGCGGCAAAGGACGGGAAGACCGCAGCGCCATGCTGAATCTGATGAATAATTATGCACAAAATCCTTTTTCACAGACGAAGATTGCTGTATGCAATTCCGAAATTGCGCCATACCTCTTGACAGAATTCGTGTTTTTTCATATAATAACAAAAGGCAAGGTATTGCTTGCCTTTTGTTTTCGTATCTGTACCTTCCGTTTCTCTGTTTTGCCATTTTTCCTGCTTCTCCCTTTGGGCAAAACGAGGATGGCAGAGGAACGGGACAATATCCAATATATCGTTCAAAGGAGAATCAAACCGTGCAGGTTAAAGTAGTTAAGTTCGGCGGCAGCTCGCTTGCCGATGCGGAACATTTCAGACAGGTTGCTTCTATTATTCAGGCCGACGACTCCCGTCGGTACGTCGTCCCCTCGGCACCGGGTAAGCGTTTCCCCGAGGATACCAAGGTGACCGATATGCTTTATACCTGTTACGAGATGATCCGCCGCAAAGAGGATATCACCGAAATTTTCGAGCAGATTCGCGCGCGCTATTACGCGATTATCGACGAGCTGGGGATTGACTGCTCGCTTGAGGATGAGCTTACCTTCATTCGCGGTGCACTTCTGCACAATTCCGGCCGTGACTATGCGGCCAGCCGCGGAGAATATCTGAACGGTATCATTCTGGCCAAATACCTTGGCTTTGATTTTATTGATGCCGCCAACGTCGTTTTCTTCCGCGACGACGGCTCCTTTGATGCCGAGCACACCAACGCGATTCTGCGTGAGGTTCTCTCCCGCCATTCCCGCGCCGTGATTCCCGGCTTCTACGGCTCGATGCCGAACGGGACGATCAAAACCTTCTCGCGCGGCGGCTCGGATATCACCGGCTCGATCGTTGCCCGCGCCGCAGAGGCTGATCTTTATGAAAACTGGACCGACGTTTCGGGCTTCCTGATGGCCGATCCCCGTATCATAAACTCTCCCCTGCCGATCGCAACCATCACTTACCGTGAGCTGCGTGAGTTGTCGTATATGGGTGCCACCGTTTTGCATGAGGATTCCATTTTCCCGGTTCGCCTGGCAGGTATTCCGATCAATATCCGCAATACCAATAAGCCCGAGGATGCCGGCACCATGATCGTTGCCGAAACTGACAATTACGATTCCGAGCACGTCATCACGGGTATTGCCGGAAAGAAGGGCTTCTCGGTCATTACCATCGAGAAGGACATGATGAATGCCGAGATCGGCTTTGGCCGCCGTGTGCTTGAGGTGATGGAGGAGCAGGAGATCAGTTTCGAGCATCTTCCTTCGGGTATCGATACCATGAGTATCGTTCTCAGCACGAATGAGCTTGACGAGCATCGCGATTATCTTCTCAACCATATCTGCACTGCCGTGAATCCCGACTGCATCGGCGTTGAGGACGGTCTTGCGCTGATTGCCGTCGTTGGCCGCGGTATGGTCAAGGCGAAGGGTACCGCATCCCGTGTCTTCCGCGCCGTTGCCGATGCTTCCATCAACATTCGTATGATTGACCAGGGCTCCTGCGAGCTGAACATTATTCTGGGTGTTGATGACCGCGATTTTGAGGCCGCACTTCGTGCAATTTATGCCGAATTCGTCAAATAATTTCTAATCAAGATCAAAAATATAGGCAAAAATGCCACTTGACGCGGCGTCTGCCGTGTGATATAATTATCATAATTTCTATCAAACAAAGCGTTAACGAAGATTCAGTAGGTGAATATTCCCGTTGCAGAGAGAAGCCGGTTGCTGAAAGGCTTTACGGAGAAACACCGAAACTCCCTTCGAGGCTTGCGCCGCGCTTGACACCGAACCGTTCACAGATCTCAGTAGGCTGTCACGGCTTCCGCCGTTACCGGATAGGGCATGATAGTGCCCGAGAGTGCCGCTTGAAAAAGCGGAATGCGGGTGGTACCGCGGAGAACGACTTTTTGTCCTCCGTCCCGAGCAGAGATTTCTGCCCGGGACGGGGGATTTTTCGTTTGATTTGTTTGATAAGTTTTTTTCAAAAGGAAGGAAACCAAAATGGAATTTATCGACGTCACCTTAGGAGAATGGATGGATAAGATTGCGGCGGAATATCCCGATCAGCCGGCTGTTGTCTACACCCATAAATTTGATTATAAGCGCACCTACAGCGAATTCAATGCTGAGTGCGATACGATTGCCAAAGCCTTTCTTGCTATGGGAATCGGCCGCGGAGATCACGTTGCCATTTGGGCAACCAACTATCCGCAGTGGATGCTGACTCTTTTTGCCTGTGCAAAGATCGGCGCCGTGCTCGTTACGGTCAATACTGCCTATAAGATCCATGAGGCGGAGTATCTGCTCAAGCAGTCGGATACCAAGATGCTGGTGATGAGCACCGGACTCAAGGACGTCAACTACGTGGAGATCGTCAACCGCCTCTGCCCCGAATTTGTGGCTGAGCCCGACAGCTATACGCATACCTGCAAGCGCCTTCCCTTCCTGCGTACCGCGGTGACGATTGATGAGGAAACCTATCCCGGTATGTACAACTGGCGTGAGCTCTACGCGCTGGCTGAGACGGTGTCGGACGAGACTTATGCTGAGGCGAGAAAGGGATTCACTTGTCACGACGTCGTGAATATGCAGTATACCTCGGGTACCACGGGCTTCCCGAAGGGCGTTATGCTGACCCATTATAACATCCTCAACAACGGTAAGACCATCGGTGACCGCATGAAGTTCACCGAAAAGGACAAGCTTTGTATTACCGTTCCTTTCTTCCACTGCTTTGGGCTCGTGCTTGCGATGATGGCCAGCATCACGCACGCGACGACCATGGTTCCGGTTGAGCGCTATTCTCCCCGCAAGGTGATGGAGGCGCTGGAAATGGAGCAGTGCACGGCGGTACACGGCGTGCCGACTATGTTTATCGGTATGCTGGAGCATCCCGATTTCAAGCAGTTCAAATTCAATCTGCGCACCGGTATTATGGCCGGCTCGCCCTGTCCCATCAAGGTGATGCAGCAGGTTGTCGACGATATGGGCATGCGCGAGATTACCATCGTTTACGGACAGACCGAGGCCTCCCCCGGCTGTACGCAGACTACCACCGACGACAGCCTTGAACGCCGCGTCAACACGGTCGGCCGCGCCTTCCCGGGCGTGGAGACAAAGATTATTGATCCCGAGACGGGCGAAACGCTCGGTCCCGGCAAAATCGGCGAATTCTGCGCGCGCGGCTATAACGTCATGAAGGGCTATTACAAAATGCCCGAGGCGACCGCACAGGCAATCGATAAGGACGGTTGGCTCCACACGGGCGACCTGGCCTGCTGTGACGAGGACGGGTATTATAAAATCACCGGCCGAATCAAGGATATGATTATCCGCGGCGGCGAGAATATTTACCCCAAGGAGATCGAGGATTTTATTTATACGCATCCGAAGGTCAGTGACGTACAGGTCATCGGCGTACCGAGTAAGGCGTACGGTGAGGAGATCATGGCCTGCATTATCCCCAAGGAGGGCGAGACGCTGACCGAGCAGGACGTGAAGGATTACGTGCTGGCGTCCATGGCAAAGCATAAGGTGCCCAGCTTCGTCATGTTCGTGGATGCCTTCCCGATGAATGCGGCGGGCAAGATTCTCAAGTATAAGCTCCGCGAAATGGCGGTTGAAGCACTGAGCCTCCAGGAGGCTGCCGCGATTGAAACGGCGTAAATTACGCAGGATTGCGTTTCCGAACTTTACAAAACCGACGATCTGTGATATACTAAAATCACAGAGAGAAACATACAGGAAAGGAACTTAGTCTATGAAACTATCGTTTTCGACGTTGACCTGCCCCGACTGGCGGTTCAGTGAGATTATTTCCACCGCAGCAGACCTTGGTTATGCAGGCGTTGAAATTCGTGGTGTTGCCGACCAAATGTATGCACCCCACATTTCAGCGTTTTCCGATAAGCGCCTTGCCGGGACGATGGAAACCCTCTCCCGCACCGGCGTGGAGATTCCGCTTTTAACGGGTGGCGCATATCTGCTTGACAATCCCGATCTTGCTGTTGCAGAGCAGGAGGTCAGGGACTACGTTCTCCTGGCTGAGAAGATGGGAATCCCCTATGTTCGGCTTCTGCTCGAAAAAACGCCCGATCCCGTGATGAATCCCACGCCCGAGCAAATGCGTGCTGCGGCCGAAACATTCGCCGCGCTCTGCGACTTTGCCGCGCCGCACGGTGTCACTCTGCTGACCGAAACCAATGGTGTGCTGGGCAACACCTTCGTTGCCCGCGATTTCCTCGATTCGGTCAACCGTCCCAATACGGGCATCATCTGGGATGTTCACCATCCCTATCGGTTCTGGGGTGAGTCTCCCGCCAAGTCGGTGCTTCATCTCGGCAAATACATCAAGCACGTGCATCTTAAGGACTCCGTCAAGGGAACGAACGGTAAGGTTACGTATATGCTGACCGGTTACGGCGACCTTCCCTTTGAGGAAATTCTTGCTTGTCTTGCGGACATCGGCTATGATGGATATCTCTCCTATGAGTGGGTCAAGCGCTGGTCGCCTGAGCTCGCCGAGCCCGGTGTTGCGCTGTTCTCCTATATCAGTTACCTTAAGAGTCTGCTGTAAACAAAAAAATGGGGGTGCCGCGCCGAGCAGCGCGACACCCCCATCTCAGATTTTCCGTCAGGCCATGTTCTCGGGTAGCTTCTTGCCGCCGAGTACGTGGAAATGCATATGGCGGACGCTCTGGCATCCGTCCTCGCCGATGTTGGTGATGATGCGGTATCCGTTTGCCAGTCCCTCTGCAGCGGCAATTTTCGGAATTGCCTCGAAAATAGCAGCAACGTCGGCACTGGTGTCGGCCGTGATTTCATCGGCAGAAGCGACGTGCTTCTTCGGTACGACCAGAACGTGTACCGGTGCCTGGGGATTGATGTCGCGGAAGGCGTAAACCCGCTCATCCTCGTATACCTTGGCCGAAGGAATCTCTCCGGCGATAATTTTACAGAACAGACAGTCCATAAGAAAAGCCTCACTTTCGTTTTTTTTCATTGTAACACAAATTTCTCTTAAAGTCAATTCGGAGCAAAGAGATGTATAAAATTTTTGATATCCATACCCATACCTATCCTGAGGCAATTGCCGCAAAAGCCGTGTCATCGCTTGGAGCGTTTTACGATCTCCACCCGGAAGGGAAGGGAACCTACGCCGAGCTTGAGGCGACCGGACGGGAGGCGGAGATCTGCGGCTTCCTTCTTTTTTCGGTGGCAACCAATGCCCATCAGGTGCATAAGCTCAATGATGCCGTTGCGGCACAGGTTGAAGCATCGCGTGCCGCCGGCTTTATGACGGTCGGCTTTGCCGGTATGCATCAGGATTATCCCGATTTTTCGGGTGAGCTTGCCCGGATCAAGGGGATGGGGCTGCGCGGTGTGAAGATTCATCCCGACATTCAGGGAATTGATATCGATGATCCCCGCCTCTACCCTCTCTATGCCGAAATGGAGGGGGAGCTTCCCCTTTACGTGCATATGGGAGACAACCGCCCCCAGTACCGCTTCTCGACAGCGGCAAAGCTTCGCCGTGTGCTCGAGCGATATCCCGACCTTGAGGTGGTTGCCGCGCATCTCGGCGGCTATCAGGCGTGGATGGATGCGCCCGCCCTTGCCGAATATCCGCACGTTTGGTTTGACACCTCCTCGGCGCTTTGGGCAATGACGGCCGATTATGCCGCCGAGCTGATACACACGCTTGGGACCGACCGGATTATGTTTGGCACCGACTACCCGATTAAGCTCTACGCCACCGAGCTTGAACGCTTTTTTGCCGTTGAGATGACTGAAGCGGAGCGCCGTGCAATTCTCTATGACAATGCTGCCCGCTTCCTCGGCCTTGAGGAGCGCGAATGATGAGAACGAAATCCGAGGTTTTGCGTCAGGTATTCGGATACAACAGCTTCCGCGGTGGGCAGGAACGCTTGGTTGACGCCGTCCTTGACGGACACGACGTCCTTGCCGTCATGCCGACGGGTGCGGGAAAGTCGATCTGCTTTCAGGTGCCTGCGCTGATGCGTGAGGGCGTTACCATCGTTGTCTCTCCTCTGATCTCGCTGATGAAGGATCAGGTCGGTGCGCTCATTCAGAACGGTGTGCGCGCGGCTTATATCAACAGTTCACTCACTCCGGCACAGATTGAACGAGCGCTCTATAATGCCAGGTACGGTATGTATAAGCTCGTCTACGTCGCACCCGAGCGGCTGCTCACCGAATCCTTTCTTGATTTTGCCTGCTCGGTGAAGATTTCTCTCCTCGCGATTGACGAGGCGCATTGCGTCTCACAATGGGGACAGGATTTTCGGCCGGGCTATCTCGATATTGCCGAATTTGCCGACCGACTTCCCGAGCGCCCGGTAATCGGGGCATATACGGCAACCGCAACCGCTGCTGTACGGGAGGATATTCTGCGATTGCTTCGTTTGCGCGATCCGATCATTGTGTCTACCGGCTTTGACCGACCGAATCTTCGCTTTGAGGTCATTCACGCGGCAGGCCGTGAGAAGGGAACCCGTCTGCTTGCTCTGATGCATGAGCTTGCAGGACAGAGTGGAATCGTGTACTGTGCCACCCGCAAAAACGTGGAGGAGGTTTGCGATCTGCTCCGCCTGAACGGCATCTCCGCCACGCGCTATCATGCGGGGCTTGACGAGGAGGAGCGCCACCGCAATCAGGACGATTTCCTTTACGACCGCTCGCCGGTGATGGTTGCAACCAATGCGTTCGGCATGGGAATTGATAAATCGAACGTATCTTTCGTTATCCATTATAATATGCCCAAGGATATGGAAAGCTATTATCAGGAGGCGGGAAGGGCAGGGCGTGACGGAAGTGATGCGCGCTGTGTTCTTCTTTATGCACCTGCTGACGTGCGGCTGAATCAGTTTCTGATCGAGCATGCTGAGCCGAATGAGGATCTTTCCCCGGGCACGCGGGCGATCCTGCGTGAGCGGGAGGAGGAGCGTCTGCGGCAGATGACCTTCTACGCCACCACACCCGACTGCCTTCGCGCCTTTATTCTGCGCTATTTTGGGGAAAAATCTCCCGCACGGTGTGAAAATTGCGGGAATTGCCTCTTTGGCGGTGAGGAATGTGACGTGACCGAGGAAGCACGCCTGATTCTGCGCTGTGTTGCGCAGACGGGGGAGCGCTACGGTGCGGGGATGATCGTCAACCTTCTTCGCGGAACGCGGGATGAACGTACCGCGCGCTTTGACGATGCAGATCTGTCGGTCATGGGCGCACTGCATTCTACCGATGCCGCACGCATCCGTGAACTGATCACTCTCCTGACCACGGCAGGCTTTCTCGTGCGAACCGACGGTGAATACCCGATTCTGTGCTTGGGGGAAAGATCGGACGAGCTGCTTTGCGGCAATCGCCGCGTTACCGCCCGCCTGCGCACCCGTACAACGAAAAAAACGGAAAAGCCGCGCAAAAGCTCGCTCGCGGAAGCCGGTCCGCCCGATGAGGTACTTTACGAGGCAATGCGCCGTCTTCGTTCCAAGCTTGCCGACCGTGCAAGCATCCCGGCCTATGCCGTTCTGACCAATGCAACTTTGCTTGAGCTTGCTTGCCGTAAGCCGACGACTACCGAGGAACTGCTTGCCATCAACGGCATCGGTGAGGCGAAATGCAAGCGTTGGGGCAAGGCTTTCCTTGATCTGATTCGCATACATAAAACCGAACCTTGACACGAAAACAGGAGACAATTATGCGATATCGAACCGAACTGCACCTTCATACCGCCGAGGTCAGTGCCTGCGCGACAGAGAACGTTGCGTATATTGCCGACATTTATGCGGCGGCAGGCTACACGACGGTTGTTGTGACCGAGCACCTCAATCCCCAAACCTTCAAGAATAAGCGCGTGGATTTATCCGCGGCCGACTGGGAGGAAAAATGCACGCACTATCTGCGCGGTTACCGTGCTATGCAGGAGGCGGCAGGGGGAAGGTTTCACGTTTTGCTCGGCATGGAGCTCAATCCCAAGCCAATGGGGTGTGACTATTTGATTTACGGTATGACCGAGGAGTTTCTTCGCGGCTTCCCCGAGATTGCCGATACCCCGCTCAAGCTGCTCGTTTCCCGCCTGCACGATGCGGGAATGCTGCTTTATCAGGCGCATCCCTTTCGCAACGATGCCCGCGTGACCGATCCTCGCCTGCTTGACGGAATCGAATCCTATAACGGGCATGTCGGACACGACTCACGCAACGGAATTGCCCGCCTTTGGGCAGAGAAATTCTCGCTGCCCGAGATTTCGGGTACCGATTTCCATCATGCACATCAAGCGCCCGTTGCCGGCATCGAGACCGATTTTCCCATCACGACAAACGAAATGCTGCTCGACGTTCTGCGGAGCGGTAATTATACCTTGATCCGCGAGGGCAATGATCGCGAATAACGCTCAGACAAATTGCCACAAAAAAGCACTTCCAAAAAACGATGATTTACTTGCTTTTTCTCTGAAAGTGCGGTATGATATAGGAAAATCATTTGATTGCAAATGCGAGGTGGAAACATGATGTACAAAACCGAACTTCATCTGCACAGCGTTGACGTGAGCAGCTGCGCAACGGCAACAGCCGAGGAAATTGTCGAGGCATACACTGCCGCAGGCTATACGACCGTCGTGCTGACAAATCACATGAGCATATTTACCTATAAGAACAAGCGATACGATTACAGCCATATGACGTGGCAGGAAAAGTGCGATTTCTATATGGCCGGTTATCACGCGCTGCAGAAAGCGGCAGGTGATCGCCTCCACGTTATTCTCGGTATGGAGCTCCGTTCCAACGTCAAGAACTGTGACTATCTCATTTACGGGATGACCGAGGAATTTATGCGGGAGTTCCCCGATATGATGGACGAGCCCTTCAGATCCCTCTCTGCGCGTATTCGAAAAGCAGGGATGCTCCTTTGTCAGGCACATCCTTTCCGCAACGGAGTCAGCGTTACGGGCCCGGAGTTTCTCGATGCGATGGAAACCTATAATGTCAATACGCTCGATTTCCGTAATGAGGTTGCCGAGATGTGGGCAAGGAACTACGGCTTAATCGAGATCTCGGGCAGTGATTTTCATCACGCTGACCGCCACCTGATTCACGGCGGTATTGCCACCGATACGCCCATCACTTCCAATGAAGAACTGCTTGCGGTTCTGCGCGGCGGAGATTACGCACTGATCCGAAAAGGAGAAATTGTCGACAAATAAAAGCGCTCAATGCGGAGGTGTGTTTCCACAGTCCGTGAACGTGCTTAACTGTCGATCAAAAAAGGACGGAGAATTATTAAAAATTCTTCGTCCTTTTTGATGAGCTTTACATTTGCAGCGAAAATGTAAACTGCTTTTTATTATCTCCCTTTTAAGCTATTTGTTGCTAAGGCATAAATCCAATCCCTCTTTGTCGAAATGACAGTAAACAGACTCCGCTTTTTTCAGCTGGAGTCCGTTTAAGAGATTTACAAATTGGAATTTGTCGTTATAAATCAATATTGATTTCGTACTTATCCTCAATGAGTATATAGTTCACATTATACCTTTGTGCAAGGGCTAACATTTCTGCATTGTCTACCAATACCTGC
>JAZODX010000057.1:0-12736 GCA_045597265.1 Eubacteriales bacterium
CATAAAGTCGGATCTTAGCCATGTCGTTCTGTGAGCCAAGGAGTTGTGTTCTTCTCTTGTCTTCCTAAGACCGCTTGGCCTCCGACTTCCGGAGCCGAGCACGACGATCTTACGGCGGTCACTCGGAATCGACTCATTCTCACTTTCATAGGTGGAATAGAGATAGGGGACATAGCTCTTCACCTCAGCCGCACAGGAGTCGATCATCTTGTAGACGGGGAAGAGATTCTCGCGGCAGCGGGTCTCCCAGATCTCATCCTCACGTACCTCCCAAAGACGGGCGATGAACTTGTCCGAGAAGCCCATCTTCTTTGCGGCGGCGAGAACGGCAGCGTCTCCCTTTGCACCTGCAATGACCTGCTCAAAATCGACGATATTCTTGAGCTTGTCAAGGAAGAGCATATCAATCTGGGTCGCGTTGCAGATGAGGCCGAGATCGGTGCCGATGCGGATCAGCTGTGCGATGGCGTAAATCCGGTCGTCGGTACCGTCCGCAATATAGCGCAGGAGCTCTGCCTTGGACATATGATCGAACTTCGGCATATGGAGATGGCAGACACCGATCTCCAGCGAGCGGATTGCCTTGAGCAGGCTTTCCTCAATGGTACGGCCGATACTCATGACCTCGCCCGTTGCCTTCATCTGGGTGGAAAGCTTGTTCGACGCCGAGGTGAATTTATCGAAGGGGAAGCGCGCCATCTTGGTGACCACGTAGTCAATGGCGGGCTCGAAGGATGCGGGGGTATTGGCCAGCATGATCTCATCCAGATGCATACCGACGGCAACCTTCGCCGTGACACGGGCGATCGGATAGCCCGACGCCTTAGAGGCAAGTGCCGAGGAGCGGGATACGCGGGGATTGACCTCGATAAGATAGTAGTTGAAGGATTCGGGGTCGAGCGCGAACTGAACGTTGCATCCGCCCTCGATGCCGAGTGCACGGATAATCTTGAGTGCGCTGTCGCGCAGGAGATGATACTCCTTGTTGGTCAGCGTCTGCGAAGGGGCCACGACGATCGAGTCTCCCGTGTGGATACCGACGGGGTCGATATTTTCCATCGAGCAGATGGCAATCGCAGTATCGTTTGCGTCGCGCATAACCTCAAACTCGATCTCCTTATAACCCTTGATGCTCTTCTCAACCAGTACTTGATGGACAGGCGAGAGCGCGAGGCCGTTTTTCATGAGGTCGCGCAGCTCCTCCTCGTTATCGGCAAAGCCGCCGCCCGTACCGCCGAGGGTAAAGGCAGGACGCAGAACGACCGGATATCCGATCTCGTTTGCCGCCGCAACGCCCTCTTCGATCGAGTGGGTGATGCAGGAGGGGGGAACAGGCTCACCGAGCGACTTGCAGAGCTCCTTGAAGCGTTCGCGGTCCTCGGCGCAGTCGATACTCTCAAAGCTGGTGCCGAGCAGCTCAACCTGGCACTCGCTGAGAATGCCCTTCTTGGCCAGCTGCATCGCAAGGTTAAGACCGGTCTGACCGCCGATGCCGGGAACGATGGCGTCGGGACGCTCGTAGCGCAGAATCTTGGCCACGGATTCGAGGGTCAGCGGCTCCATATATACCTTGTCGGCAATGGTGGTGTCGGTCATAATGGTCGCGGGATTGGAATTGACGAGGATAACCTCGTAGCCCTCTTCCTTGAGGGCAAGGCAGGCCTGTGTGCCCGCATAGTCAAACTTCGCGGCCTGTCCGATGACGATCGGGCCGGAACCGATAACGAGGATTTTATGCAGATCGGTGCGCTTAGGCATTTTCTTTTGCCTCCTTCATCATGGCAGTGAATTGGTCGAACAGGAAGTCGCTGTCCTGCGGGCCGGGAGCAGACTCGGGCGAGAACTGCACGCCGAGCATATACTCCCCGGGTGCGGCCAGGCCGGCAACCGAGCTGTCGAGAACGTTCTGATAGGTGACCTCCAGTCCCGTGCCGGCAAGACTGTCAGCGTCAACGGCGTACATGTGGTTCTGTGCAGTCATGACAATCTTTCCGGTCTTGACGTCTCTCACCGGATAACCGCCGTGATGACCGAAGCTGAGCTTGCTCGTCTTCGCTCCGCAGGCCAGTGCAATGAGCAGTTGGCCGAGCGAAATACCAAAGATGGGCAGCTTGCCGCGCAGAGCGCGGATAAGCTCGATCACGGCCGTGAGATCGGCAGGATTACCCGGGCCGCCTGCCACGACGACACCGTCGGGATGCATGGCAAGCACCTCGTCCGCACCCGTGTGCCAGGGCACGATGGTTACGTTGCAGCCCTGTGCATTCAGCGCACGGATAATGCCGAGCTTGATGCCACAGTCGATGGCCACGACGTTGGATTTATGGTTCGAGGTACGCGAGTACCATTTCTTTCTGCAGCTGATTGATGCAACGGCGTCGCACGCAGTCGGTGCGGCCGCAATGCGGGAGAGCGCATCCTCACACGGCGTATCGGCGTCGGTAATCATCGCGCGGCAGCTTCCTCCGTCGCGGATGCGGCGGGTCAGCGCGCGGGTATCAATTCCAGAAATTCCGGGAACGTGGCTTTCCTCCAGAATCTCAGCGAGCGTTTTCGTATAGCGGAAATTGCTCGGGAAATCGTTGTATTCTCTGACGACGAGTGCCCCCAGCGTCAGCACGCGGGACTCGAAGTCATCGTCGGCAATACCGTAGTTGCCGATAACGGGATAGGTCATCACGACCATCTGTCCCGTATAGCCGGGATCCGAAACGATCTCCTGATAACCGACAACCGACGAATTGAACACGATCTCGCAGATGCGCTCACCGCCGTCGCCGAATGCGTAGCCGTAATACTCGGTGCCGTCCTCCAGCACGATTTTTCGATCAAAGGGTTTCAAGCCTGCCATACGATGCCTCCGTTTATCATGGTGAATTTGCAAATACCGTAAAGTGTGCCGCCCGCAAAGGGGGTGCTGTGTCCCATCGAGACGAATTTGTCGGGATCGACGACAGCCGACTCGTCAAGCGAGAAGGCGCAGAGATCTGCCGGCTGACCGACCGCCAGAGGCGAGCCGACGCCGAAGCGCCGTCCGGGATTAATGCTCATCAGTTCTATCAGACGTTCGAGCGAAATGATGCCCGTCCTGACCAGGTGCGTGTAGCAAACCGCAAAGGAGGTTTCAATCCCCACGACACCCATCGCACTTCCCGCAAGCCCCTTTGCCTTTTCCTCGGCGGAATGGGGTGCGTGGTCAGTAGCAATCATGTCAATCGTCCCGTCTGCGATGCCCGCGATCAGTGCGTCACGGTCACGTGCCGAGCGCAGAGGAGGATTCATCTTGAAGCGCCCGTCCTCCTGCAGATCGGCATCGGTCAGCGTCAGATAGTGCGGTCCCGTCTCGCAGGTCACGTCAAGTCCCTCGGCCTTGGCTTCACGAATCAAGGCAACGCTCTCGGCCGTGGAAATGTGGCAGACGTGATAGCGCACACCCGTCTCACGCACCAGCGCAAGATCACGCTTGATCTGTCCCCATTCGCTCTCGGAGCAGATACCTCTGTGTCCGTGTGCGGCAGCGTAAGCACCGTCGTGAATATAGCCGACGTGAAGCAGGCGCTCGTCCTCGCAGTGCGCGGCAACGATTCTGTCAAGCCGCTTCGCTTCGGTCATGGCGGCACGCATCAGCGCGTCGTCCTGCACACCGGTTCCGTCGTCCGAGAAGGCAACGGCGCCGTTTGCGGCAAGCTCGGCCAGCGGAGCAAGCGCCTTTCCCGCACGGCCGACCGTGAGCGTACCGTAGGGATGCACGTGGATACACGCGTCCCGCGCAATGATATCCTTCTGCTGCTGCAGATGGGGAACCGAATCGGGAGCGGGGTTCAGATTCGGCATGGAGCAGACCGTCGTAAATCCACCGTGTGCCGCGGCGGCGGTCCCGGTTGCAATGGTTTCTTTATAAGAAAAACCCGGCTCACGAAGATGTACATGCACATCGACGAAACCGGGAAATAGAAACAGATTGGCACAGTCAATTGCCATGGCATCGGCAGGACGGGTGGCGGTGGGATCATCAATCGAAACAATACGCCCGTCAACAACCAATACGTTGCCCATACGGAAGCCGTTTTCCTGATAAACCTGCGCGCCGGAAAGCCAAAACTGCATGGAAATTCTCCTTCCAATAAAAAATGCCTAAATTATCAGTATTATATCAGAATGTGCCGTCTTTGTCAAGAGGTTTCCGATACAATACAAAAATTTCCTTCTACGATATACGATTATTTTACCACAAATCCAAAAATAATGCAAGGGATATCAAAAAAACTCCTCCTTTACAGGCAAAAAAAAATATGATATACTAAATACGATAAAAATCCGTCCGATCCGGACGACGTGAGGTTTACTATGACGAAAGTTCTTATCTGTCCCGACTCGTTCAAGGGAAGTATTTCCGCACCCGATGCTGCCGCCGCACTGGCAAGCGGCATTCACGCCGCTCGTCCGGCCGTCGAAACGGTGCTCCTGCCGGTCGCCGACGGCGGTGAGGGAACGCTGGACGCGCTGTGCGCACCTGCCGCACGTATCTGCGTCCCGGTCACCAATCCCTTCGGCCATCCGATCTCAGCCGAAATCGGTCTGCTCTCGGGCGGTGAGACGGCAGTGATTGAAATGGCACAGGCCGCAGGATTGACGCTGATCGCCGAGTCCGAGCGCGACCCGCTTCGCGCCTCCACGCGCGGCGTCGGTGAGATGATTCTCGCCGCGCTTGACCGCGGCTGCCGCTCTCTGCTGATCACCGTGGGCGGGAGTGGTACCAACGACGGCGGTATCGGCATGATGGCCGCGCTCGGTCTCCGTCTGCTTGATGCGAACGGAGCCGTGCTTTCCCCGCTGGCGGGCGCGCTGACCCGCGCCGCCGCGCTTGACTGCACCGCCCTTGATCCCCGTCTCGCCGAATGCCGCATCACGATTGCCACCGACGTGACCAATCCCCTCTGCGGCGAACGGGGAGCAACGGCGATTTACGGCCCGCAGAAGGGTGCGGGAGCCGAGGCTCTCGTTCAGCTCGAGGCAGGACTCCGCACGCTCGGCGCGCTGGTCGACGCCGCCGCGGGACGGGCGGTCAGCGAAGCCCCCGGATGCGGCGCCGGCGGCGGCCTTGCACTCGGTCTGCTCGCCTTTACCCCCGCACGCATCTGCAGCGGCATTGACGCCGTGCTTGACGCACTCACCTTTGATCAGGCGCTTGACGGCGCCGCCTTCGTCATCGCCGGTGAAGGACGCACCGACAGGCAGTCGGCCTGCGGCAAGGCCATTGCCGGAATCGCACGGCGCGCGCAAAAGAAGGGCGTCCCCGTCTACGTGCTCTCGGGCTCACTCTCCTGTGACGGCGACGCACTTGACGCCCTTGAAGCGGCCGGCGTTCGCGGCGTTATGAGTATTCTCGACTCCCCCTGCACCCTCAGCGAGGCAATGGCGGATGCAGGAGAGAATCTGCACCGTGCCGCGGAGCGGCTTGCCCGTATGCTTCTCCCCGAGGACGTCTGCACCGTCAGACTTCGCCACGCCGCCCGTCGGCTGGAGGTGAGCGACGCTGCCTGCATCATCGCGCCCCCGGGTGACACTGTCCGCATGCTTACGGGCAGCGGAATCGCCCCGCTCGTCCGCGCGCTCCGCGCAGACGGAGCCTGCTTCAGGGATAACACGGTTGCCGATAAAATTCTCGGACTCGCCGCTGCCATGCTCTTCGTCCACGGCAATGCCGCCGCCGTTTACGGCGAGGTCATGAGCGAATCGGCCGACCGATTCCTCACCGCAGAAGGCATTCCCCACGCGGCAGGCAAGCTCGTCCCACACATCGTCAATCGCACGGGAGACGGCGTTTGCCCGATGGAAGCCCGCGCCGAAGCCTGCACCTCCACGCAGCAGGCATGGGAAATTTTCGACTCGATCGTAGATTAAATCCCCCGCATATACGCACCGCACGAAAAAACGCACCGCAGACCTCAGTCTGCGGTGCGTTTTTTTACGTTACTTTCTCTTGATAAGCTTTGCCTTAAAGCCGTTTCCGACGCCTGCCGCATTCGCGTCGTCGGTATCGATGTGCATCTCCAGACGGAAATCGCGGTGCACGCGAATCTGCACGTCGTAGAAGAGGCTTCTGCGCTCGCCCGTCAGCTCAACGTCAACGTATTCTCCGTCAACGACCCCGAACTGCTTGCCCTCCTCCTCGCTCATATGGATATGGCGGTTGGCAATGATGCACCCCTCGTCGAGCGTAACAATGCCCTTCGGACCGATGATGGTGATGGGCGCAGAGCCTGTAATATCACCCGACTCACGGACGGGGGGCTTGACCTTGAGCGTAAAGCTGTCGGTTCTCGAAATCTCAACCTGCGACTTTTTGCGCTCGGGGCCGAGCACACGAACGCCCTCAATGGCACGCATCGACGGTCCGACGATGGTCAGCTGCTCCTTGCAGGCGAACTGGCCGGGCTGAGAAAGATCCTTGATTTTGGTCAGGGCATAACCCTTTCCGAAAAGAATATCGACGTGCTCACGGGTGAGATGGATATGGCGGTTGGAGACGCCGACCGGGATATCTCCCTCGGGTGCGGCCCCGCCGTCCTTAACCGCCTCAATAACGCGGTCAACCAGCGCCTTCAATTCCTGTTCTGTATATTTCATCGTTTATTCTCCCGTCAAATAATTCTGAAGCTGTCTGCCATGACGCATCTGCGCTTTCTGGTAAAGGATCTGGCAGAGGTAATCCCCTCACCGGTCGGGCCGGCAATGGTGAAGGTGGTATGGCCTTCGCCACCGAAGCCGATACCGGCATAAGAGGGCGCGTTCTTGACGAAGATGGTGGTTTCAACCGCACGGGCAAACGCCGAGAGGTGATCGATGTTCTTGGAATGCATATGCGCGGTATGACGGTTACCGTGCTCAGCCTTAACGGCAAGCTCGATGGCGTCCTCAATGTTATCCACGCGGACGATGGGCAGGATGGGCATCATCAACTCGTGCTGAACAAAGTCGTGCATGAAGTTAGCCTCGCAGATGATGCAGCGAATGCTCTTATCCACCGTAACGCCGATCTTGGCCAGCAGAACGTCAGCATCGCGGCCGACGCAGTCGCGGCTGACCGTCTTCACGGTCTTGCCCGCCTTGTTGGTCTTGGTTTCCAGCACGATGCCGGCCAGGCGGTCAGCCTGCTCGGCACTGATCATATACGCACCGTTCTTCTTCATCTCGGCGATCAGCTCATCGGCGATATTGCGGAAGGCAAAAACTTCCTTCTCTGCGATGCAGGGCAGATTGTTGTCGAAGGTACAGCCGTCGATGATATCCTTGGCCGCCTTCTTGATATCAGCGGTATCGTCAACGATAACGGGAGGATTGCCCGCGCCGGCGCCGATGGCCTTCTTGCCCGACGAGAGAACCGCTCTGACGACACCGGGGCCGCCGGTGCAGACGAGGAGCTTGATCTTCGGATGGGACTGCATGATACCTGCCGATTCAAGCGTGGGCTTGACCATCGAGCAAACCAGCACCTCGGGACCGCCCGCGGCGGCAGAGGCACGGTTGACCAGGTCAACGGCGTAGTTGGAGACGCAGATTGCGTTCGGGTGGGGGTTGAAGACGACGCCGTTTCCGGCGGCAATCATACCGATCGAGTTGCAGATAACCGTCTCGGAGGGATTGGTGCTGGGGGTGATCGATCCGACGACGCCGAAGGGTGCCATCTCGGTCAGGGTCAGGCCGCTGTCTCCGGTTTTCGCCTCGGAGACGATATCCTCGGTACCGGGGGTTTTATCGGCAACCAGGATATGCTTGAGTCTCTTGTGCTCAACCTTACCCATGCCGGTCTCAGCAACGCCCATCTCGGCCATGATCGGTGCTTCAGCAACGGTGAGGCGGCGGATCTCGGTGATGATTTTCTCTCTCTGCTCAACCGTCATGGCGCGGACTGCCTTGTAGCCGCGCTCGGCCATATCGATCGCTTCGTTCATATCGGTGTAGATACCGATCAGCTTTCTGCCGTTATATTCGGTCGAGCTCCAGTTGCGGGCAGCCGCAGAGGACGAGCCCTTGATGATATTTTCAACGATTTTTCTGATTTCGGCTTCCGTGATGTTTGCCATGGAAAACACACCTTTCTTATTCGTGAATTATTTGCAGGCCAGTCTCTGCGTATCGTTTGCAATCATGTATTCCTCGTCGGTCGGAATGATCCAAACGGCGACCTTCGAGCCGGGGGCCGTAATGTCAACCGGAATACCGCGGGTGAAATTGCGATTCTTTTCAACGTCGATCTCAATGCCGAGGTACTGCATATCGGTGCAGACCTTCTCGCGCACCTGCCAATCGTTCTCACCGATACCGGCAGTGAAGACGAGCGCATCAAGACCGTTCAACTCGGCGGTGTAAGCACCGATGTGCTTCTTGATGCCATTGACCAGAATTTTGGTGGCAAGAGAAGCGCGATAGTTACCATCAGCGGCAGCCTCCGCAATATTGCGGCAGTCGTTTGAGACGCCCGAAACGCCGAGCAGACCGCTCTTCTTATTGAGGATATCCTCCATCTCTTCGGCACTGTAGCCCTTGGTCTTCATGATATAGGTCACAACCGTCGGGTCAATGCTGCCCGAGCGGGTTCCCATTGCAATACCCTCCTGGGGCGTGAAGCCCATCGAGGTGTCGATTGCACGGCCGCCGTCCACAGCGGTAATCGAGGAACCGTTGCCGAGGTGGCAGGTAATCATCTTCAGCGACTCGATCGGACGGCCGAGAATCTTGGCCATCTCGCCGCTGACGTAGCGGTGGGAGGTACCGTGGAAGCCGTAGCGGCGGATATGATCCTCTTCGTAAAACTCGTAAGGGATCGGATACACGTAGCGGAAGTCCTCGATCTCCGAATAGAAGGAGGTATCGAATACCGCAACCTGTGCCGTCTCGGGCATCAGCTTGGTGCAGGCCTTGATGCCGGCAATCGCGGGAGGGCCGTGCAGAGGATTGATCGGCACAATGGTTTCCAGATAAGCAATGACGCTCTCGGTAATCCGCGCGGACTCCTTGAGCTGCTCGCCGCCGTGTGCAACGCGGTGACCGACCGCATCAATCTCTTCGATCGAGGCAACCACACCGTGCTCGGGGGAGGTCAGCAGATACAGCACGCGCTCAAGCGCAACGCCGTGATCGGGCAGTGCAATCTCTTCAGCATAAGGCTCAGCTCCCGTCCGCTTGTGCGTGATCGAACCGCCGGCGCCAATGCGCTCGCAGGTTCCCTTGGCCAGCACGCTGCTCTTCTCCATATCAAAGAGCTGATATTTCAGCGAAGAGCTGCCTGCGTTAAGTACAAGAATCTTCATCGTAATCTCTCCTCTATCTCATCAAAATTTAATAAACCAGTTCAATATTTTTTTCAGCACAGAAATTAATCCACTTCTCGGACGGCTGAACGTCGGTGACCAGCACATCGATATCCTCACAGCTGCACACCCTGACGAAAGCCTTCTTGTCGAATTTTTCCCCGTCGAGTGCAAGGATCCGCCGTTCTGCAGAGGACAGCATCGCCTGCTTGATCAGACTGTCCGCTTCGTTTGAATCGGTGACGCCGAGCTCGGTATCCAGCCCCTTACAGGAACAGATTGCAATATCCACATGATAGGATTTGATCATCTTCTCAGCCGAGGAGCCCATCAGGGCAAGACCACCCTTTTTGAGGTTTCCGCCGGTGGAAAGCACCGTCCAGTCCGATTTGTCGGCAAGCTCAATCAGAATCTTGACCGAATTCGTGATCACGGTGAGGTTTTTCTTTCCCTTGAGCTTCTGCAGAGCGTAAAGCGCGGTTGAGCTGGCATCAAGCATGATGCGCGCACCGTCCTTCACCATCGCCGCGATATGCTCGGAAATGGTCTGCTTCTGCTCAACGTTTACCCCTTCGCGGATGTTGTAGGGCAGGTCAAAGGTGGAATTATGCTTCGACACCGCGCCGCCGTAGGTCTTGGATACCAATCCCTCACGATCAAGCTTTTCCAGATCCCGTCGGATCGTTTCCTCGGTCACGTCAAAATCATGGGCAAGCTCAGAGACGATAACCTTACCGTTGAGGGCAAGTCTGGCAATAATCTCTCTTCTGCGTTCTATGGCAAGCACGAGGCTGACCTCCGTTCTTTGAATTAAAGAATGCTCTCCCAGAGCCTTTCATCGGGACCTGCGATTACCGAGCTGTCAAGGAAGGTGCCGTCCTCGAGACCGGCCTTCGCACGCTCGATGGCGGCGGTGACCGAGGACACACTGCCTGTCATAATGATATAAGATTTTCCGCACATTCCCTTGGCGAGACGAACCTCAACCAACTCAATCAGCGCCGTCTTGGCGGCGGTGTCGGCGGCGACGACGGCCGATGCGGCCGTGAAGGTTTCTAAAATACCGATCGCACCGCGATCGTGAATCTCCAGCGCGCCGCAAATGGCGGGCTGAACCGTTTCATGGGGGTTCCCCAGGAGAAATTTGTCAATCAGCATGGCCGGATTATAGCGCTCGGCCGCCTCAATGGCCGCCTTCACCGCGCTCAGCTCACCTGCGATCGTGGCAAGATATTTGCCGGGACAAACGGGATTTGCCTGTACAACCTCCACGTCGGCCGTCTTCAGCATCAGGTCGGTGGCGGTTATTCCCGAAGCAACCGTTTTGAATTCAATCATGCCCAGTGCTTTTTTCATGGTCGTTTATTCCCTTTCCGCATCAGCGGTTATTTTTTCGATTTTGACGTAGCGCGATTTAACGATACTCACACGCCCGTCAATCGACGCGTGAATGTTGACACTCAGCGCACCGTCACGGGCAACCGCAATCACGTCGCCCTTTCTGACCTCGTCCCCCTCCTCCACCACGGGCTCGGCAGGGGCGCCGATATGCTGGGAGAGCAGGATCTTTACCGTGTCCGTGGTGAATCCGCGGACGATCGGTGCGGGAACGTCGTATTTCTTCAGCCCGAGACGCGCAGTCAGCCGCTCAACCGAAACCTTCTTGAGATCGGCATCCTTGACGTTGAGATCAGGCTCGACCCCCTCGGGGGGCTTAATGCCGTTTTTCCGTGCGGTCGCCTTGATTTCGTCGATCATGGATCTGGGGGAGAGATCCTGCGGACAGGAATAGGTTTCACAAAGCCCGCAGCCCGAGCAGAACATTGCGTCCAGCAGAATCGACGCGTCCCCCTTGCCGCCGTTGGAGAGCACCCGCATCACCATATGCGGCTCAACCGGGTAACCGATGACGTGGCGGGAGCAAAGCTCAGTGCAACTTCTGCACTGACAGCAGACCGACATCGCGCGGCGCAGATTGATCTTCGCGCTTCTTTTTTTGCCCAGCACCACCCGATGATCGGCGGGCAGGGCGAGAATGGCGTTGGTGGTTTTGGTCACCACGTCGTGCGGCTCAACCGGACGGCCCATCATGGGACCGCCCGAGATGTACGCGGCGTTCTCGACGGTAAGCCCGCCCGCCGCCTCGATCAGCTCGGAGATAGACGTACCGAGCGGTACACGCAGGGTCATCGGGGTTCTGACCTCACCCGCAACGGTAACGTATTTATCGGTTACGGGCTTACCGTGAAAGGCACGGTAAATATCATACATCGACTCAACGTTGCAGACGGTAACGCCGACCGAAATCGGCAGTCTGCCCGGCTTCACCGTTCGGCCGGTCACTTCCTTGATCAGAATCACCTCGTCCCCTGCGGGATAAATCGCCTTGAGCAGGGCAATCTCGATCAGCGGAAAGTCAACCAGCTCGGCCTCAAGCGCGCGCACGGTATCCGCATAATGTTCCTTGACCGCAACGATTCCACGGTCCGCACCGACGGTCTTCACAACCTCGGTCATCGCCGTGAGAATTTCATACGTATGCTCCTCAAGCAGCTGGCGGTGAAGCTTCAGAAGAGGCTCACACTCTGCGCAGTTGAGGATAATGGTATCCGCGTCCGATGAAAACTTGGCGTAGGTGGGAAATCCGGCGCCGCCGGCACCCGCAACACCGTTTTCACGGAGCAGGGTTTTCAGCGCATTCAGTTCCATATCTGGGTATCCTTATCGATGGAATGGTTAAATGATGATTGGCTTGATTTGGATTCAGCAAAGCTCATCCAGGCCCGCACCGCTGTCGATGATGCCGACGATGGCGGCGTCAATCGGTGCATCCGCCTGGTCACAGCCGATCCGTGCGGCACTGCCCGTGGCAACCAGCACCAGCTCACCGATGCCCGCGCCGACGTTGTCAACCGCAACGATCCGCTTGAAATTCCCCGTTTCCGCACAGGTCTCTACAATCATAAATTTGCTTCCGATCAGTTTATCGTTTTTACGGGTGGAAACAACACTTCCGACAACTTTTCCGATTAACATATTCTCTCCTCATCTTACGGTATCGTATTTGAATATACGGGGGAGCGTCCCGACGGACACGTTTATTTTCCGAGCGCTGTACTCCCTCGCGGAGACGGAGCACACCGCACGGAAAATAAATCATGTCGGTGACACGACTTATTTTCCGCAGGACTGACTTTCCTCAGCGCATTACTTCAGAGAAGGAAGAATCTTCTCAACGTCTGCATGAGGACGGGGAATCACGTGAACTGCGACGATCTCGCCCAGACGCGATGCGGCAGTGCTGCCTGCCTCGGTTGCAGCCTTAACGGCTCCAACGTCGCCTCTGACCATGACCGATACGAGTCCGGAACCGATCTTCTCGGTGCCGATCAGCTCTACGTTTGCTGCCTTGACCATTGCAT
>JAZODX010000058.1:0-25056 GCA_045597265.1 Eubacteriales bacterium
CGTCATAAAACCTCCTTCGTGGAAACAGTAAGACCGCCTGCGTTGCAACAGACGGTCTTGGGTGTAAATGTTCTTTTTGAGACTTGCGGTTAGGGCATGATTTGAAAAATCGTGACCTAACCACAAGTGCGCTGGGATAGCTGCGTAGCAGCGCAAGGGGTGCAGCCCCTTGTTCGGAACAGAGTGACGCAGGACAGAGATACAACTTCGCAGTTGTTGTCTGTCAGTCTCGCAGAGCGCACATACGAGGTGTGGAACACACCCGTATAGAAGTGCGCCCTTAGTAAACTAAGGGTTAAAATCGCTTTCGCCGTTCTACCCGAATGTCGTTCCTGCCCGGGACTCTCACCCCGGCGTTGCTTCGCTCATATCGTCGCAAAGTCGTATCCCCATTCAGACGGTCATTCAATTTTGAAATCGGCATCTGTTTCATGGGGTAGCTCCGTGTCAGATATTTTGTGAAAACAAAAAAAGCCGATTACGCAGAGCATCACAAATCGGCGGGAGCATAGCTCTCGCTTCAAAGCGATGTTCTATGTAATCGGCTTTGAGCTTCAAAGACGGGTTCTGCTTCATACAACTCCTGCCAACAGAACCAAAGGCGTGGTGGAGCAGTTCGGCACTTCCGGTGTACCGATACCGTGTCGGATGAAACCGACTAATTAAGTCTCAATATGGTCGAACATATATATTCAGTTGTTATGTAGTGGCATACCCACTCGCCATTATTATACAGGTGAAGCGCCTTCCCGTCAAGATTTGCACATGAAATACTTGTCAAAGCAGTTGTATCTTTTTTATGAACAGGGGCGGCAGCACTTTTTGCTGTCGCCCCTTGAATTACAATTTAACGATGTGATTTACCACCATATCGCCCTCTCAAATTTACGATTTTAGAGATTTAATGAAACCTATAAAATTATTGATGCCTTTCACAATTTCAGGTATACACAAAATCAAAACTATTACTGCTATGACAACTACGACTATAGAGAATTGATGGGAATGCCATATTCTTTTGCACATCGCCTTTGAATTTATGCAGAAACGTTTCCAAGTGTTGTTTTTATACTCAGGGTTGGTTTTCTTTTCCTTTAGTTCTGTAAGATCAAAGAGTTGTGTTTCTTTCTCGTAGGTTTTACCCTTTGATTCATATTTTACACGATTCCACTCTGATTTTAAGTAAATTTGCATATCGGACAATAGTTTTTCTTTTGATGTTATTAGAGCTTCCTGCTTGTCTGTGACTTCTTTATCTGGAACAAAAAGCTTTTCACCGGATTTTATTTGTCCCAATATGCTGCTCTGAGAGGAAATGTATAAGTTTTTGTATCCAAGAATGATTAAATCTATCTGATACATAATTTCCCTATCAAAACTATCCGAAAAATTCAGCATCAGCTTAATTTCACAACCGAGCTGATTCAGCCTCTGCAGATTGTCACCAAAAGGATATTTTGAAGCTTCCTCGGGTGTCAAAATGGTGTCTGTTAAGTCTTGAGTATCCAAAAGTGCAAGGAAGTCTGATATGTTTTTCCTAAGTTTATCAATCCATTCAACCCTGTTTTTTGTAACAGAGTCCACATACTGAACCGCCTTGTTATTTTTTACTGTAAACCACAAAGAAATCAGACTAATAAACAAAGTAAGCAAAATACCAACAACCGTATATGCTTCTTGGTTTATTTTTAGATAATCTAAAACTTCTGCCATGTGTCCTCCTGTATCATTCGTGAATCATTGTTTCACTAATAAAATACTTCTGTTCAAGTTGGGGAGAATTAAAATCACCGTTTACGCCGCAAGGGAATTCATTCTTTCACAGTGTACGTAACAAATCTTCCCGCCCCGTTCTTTTCAATCTGTCCTTGTTCCACCAAGCTTCTTACCATGCGATGGATAGCTGCTGGGCTTGTTCCTGTTTTCTCAGATAGCTGTCTTATTGTTAGATTTCCGTTTTCAGCCAGAAACTTCTTCACATATTCTTCTCCGGTACGAATAATATCCTTTTTGGCTGTTTTATTTGCTTCGGATTTCTTAATGATTTCGCTAACAATAGCAATTTGACTTGGATTTTTCCTTCTTGAAATACCCTTCAAAAATTGCTCAACCTGGTTGCAGATTGAATCTACATATCCTTTTTCTTCTTCCAAAATAGTTTTTCCATCATCCAGTGTGTCTAATTGGCTATTTAGCTTCGCTTGCTGCAATCGCCAGTATGAGATGATTTCCATTTTTCTCGAAGTAGAATATAGTGAATCATCAATCACTAAAACCATTGCTTTCATTTTCCAATCTGGCTGCATAACCAGAAATGACATTTCGAGCATACAGTTCAACGACTTGACATATTCCGCTGTAAGAATAATGATCACATTTTCGCAATTTGCAATATCAGCCATGAAATCATATATATCGTCATTGGCAATCAACTGCGTCTTGTCTCGTCTTACATCAAAATGCGAGCTTAGCTGTGATTCTAATTCATCGGCATAAACATTACCATCTTTCCAATTATATGAAAGAAATAGTCGTTCCTTTTCCATATCTATCTCTCCTTTAGTTGTCCAAGTTGATTTCAACCCACATCGCCGGACGAATACTCATATTATTTATTGCGCTTATAGTCACCGTAAAAAAGCTGAGTTTCCTCTTTATCGGTTTTAAGGGACATTGTCCCATCATCAACATGATAAGACAACACAACATCCGTTTTCGGATCATCGTCCATTTTGATTATGTACCTGCAGTAATCGGAGCTGAAATCTTCACAGGATATGATTATTCCATTTCCCATTTTCATTTTTTCTTCGTCATAATCCATGTATGGAACATTTCTGACTACGCCGTTGGATTTGACAATCAGCGTATAATTATCTTGGTTGGGAGATTGCAATTTCAGATGTTCCACAGTATCTCCGACTGGGATATATTCACCAACAAACATTTCCAATGCGAATTCAAACTCTCTCGCTTCGACAATGGCAGAGTATTCCGCTATTTTTTCGGCACTGTCTTTATAATCTGCAATAGTCTCTAATATCGAAAGAGCTTCTACATACTTGTTTTCGTTAATCAGCTCAATCGCACTTAAATACTTCTGTTCTTGAAGGTCAGCACGATTTTCAGCATGGTTGCTAAATTCCACTCGTTCAAAAAGCATCTTCATCTCTGGCTCAAAGAAACGTTCATTGTATGCGAAGTATTGAACTTTATAGACGAAGCCTTGACAGACAACATAATAATCAATCACAGAGTAAACTTCGTCTGCATCGACTTGTTTGCTCAACTCACGTCTAATATATGCTTCTTCACAGCCAGCAACCGTTGTAGCCGAATAATCATTGTTTCTTCTCCAACCATCGTCACCATCACGAACCACTTGATCAATTGTTCCCATGCATTTTATGTACCACGTTAAAAGGGAGTCTTTTTCTGACTCTCTCGCACTTCTAATGTTGGGATCACTATAATCCTCAAGATACCAATGCTCGGGGACATTGACAACAAGACCGTTTACGTAAAAAGATTTGAACTTAATTTTTTCAACCAACGGCACAAAATATGCATTCTTCTGCTCATCAGATAATTTGGACGCCACGATTGCCTTTACCGCTTTATCGTAGCTGCCGCTACTAATGAGATTTTCTATTTCCTCGATTACGTCTTCTTCCGAAACATCTATGTTATCTACAAGTTTTTGAACAGTCTTAGAGAGCTTGTCGGAATTGATTTCGCCTTCCCATTTATTAAAACTGTAATCATCACTTGTTTCGACGAAAGAATATCTGTAATCGTCACAATAGACATCTACAATTTTTCCGTTGTGATACTGCCAACAAACAATATATCCGTCGAACTCGTCCCATTCATCAGCAATGTGGAACTCATAGCAGTACAGGGCTTCCTCGTATTCCGAAATGTCTGCACAGTAATCTTCAATGCTATAATCTTCAAATTTTCTGAAATCAGCCTTGTTCTTTAGCTCTCCGGAATAACTATTTACTGCGGTATCATCAAAAGCATATGACCACGAGGACATCTTCATAGTTCCATCCTCAGAAATGGAAAGCCACCAGTTGAATTCATCCCTTTCTTCGCCATCGTCGTTAATAACACGATATACGCAGAACTCGCCAGCCATATTTTGATATGCTTTTGCGTTGGCGGTCTTGGTGATAATTGTCGAAGCGATTGCAATGATAATTACAACTATCGCTGCAACCAAACCAACCTTTTTTAATTTCTTATTTCTTTCAGCAGTAAGTCTTGCTCTTTCTGCTTCTGTGGCTCGCTGTCTTGCTTCGTCCTCACGCCTTTTGGTAATCTCATTTTCACGGATCTGGCGAGCTTCTTCGAGCATCGGGTACAGTTTTTCTTCCAGAAGCAGATCAACATCATGTTTTGTTATTGCTGTTTCGGCTCCCGGAACTTGTGCTTTAATCTTGTCAAGTAAGTCTGTATATCCACATTTTTCAGTAAGCTCTGCCCATACATTCTGCGATACAATTTCGTTTATGTAAGCACTTGCTTTTCCTTTGGAAGCTGAGCTGCCCGAGAGAATAGCGGTCTCCGAAAGTTCGCTCATGATTTTTGCCGCTTGCTGACGATTGCCCAAGATTCCAACGACATCACCGTAAGCCTTAATAACAGAAGCTGCATAATCCTTGGTTTTCGCATGCAAGACAGAAATAACATCACTCTGCGTAAACTCTGCCATTTTCTCGGCTGCGACATAATTTACTTTGAATTTGCCGGGATATTCTACCTCTCCCAGATTTGCAACCAGGGAAAACAGGATGTTTTTACCCTGTCTGAAATATTGAGCGGTTTGATATGTCGCATAGTTCATAAGTCCATGGTTCAACGTTTTTCCGTAGACCTGTAGATTATACGGACAAGCTTCAAATGCCTTGTGGAGAATAGCCTCCTTGTTCGGGGAAAGATCTAAATTTTTCAGAAGATCGTTTGAACGGTCAATGTTAATATAGCTGAGTATGCTCTGATCCAGCTTACCATTCTTAATCATGTCCGAAATATATGTATCCAGCAACTCGAACGCAAACACAGCAATAGCAGCTTCCATGTTAGGGATGTAGGTGCTGTCAATGTATGTTTTCTTAGCGCCATCATGTTTGCTGGTAATACTGCGGTGTAGTGCATCAATTTCACGCTGATACTCTTTGTTTGCTGCAGCTTCCTGCTTGTTCAAAGTAGAAGCTTCCATGGCAGCATAAATTGCATGGTTTACAAAACTGCTTGACCAAATGGAAAATCCCATGCCGGTAATGCTTGAATCTCGCTTATAAAGAGCATCTTCAACGCCAGCTTTGTATTCATCTAATTCTTGGATAAACAGTTCCTTCATTTTGGACAGAGCCGTTTGATTGACCTTGGAAATCAATTCAAAGCCCTTGTTGCCGTTAAGATAATCGGTCACTGTTCTATCATATACACCGGCTTCCATCAGTTTTGCGATGAATCTGCCGACTTGCTTATCGATCTCCGGTCTGATTTGTTCATCGCCGATGCAACCCACTTCTTCGTTGCGTAGAAGCTGATAAAAGCTCTTGTTAAGAGCCATTCGCACATCGTTTGTAAGATCAAGTAAATCCAGATAGACCAATAAATCTTCCGGAACTGAATAGTCTCTATCTATAAATTTTACTGTAATATTGCTCATTTTTCTTCCTCCGTGGTGAACTCCAAGATGTCATCAACTCCACATTGGAGAGTTTTGCAAATCTTCTCAATACTATCGAGAGAAATATAATTGTCACGCTTGATTCGGGTAATGATATTTGCACTAAAGCCAGCCTTTTCCATCAGTTCGGCATTCGTCATACCCTTGTCAATCAGCAAGTGAAATAACTTTTTATAGGTTACAGCCATGGCAATCTACCTCCTAACATTACTAATTATTATATCACGAAATCGTGAATAATTCAATGGGTTTGAGCAAAATCCCGCATTTGAAATAATTCTGCCCAACTTGGGCAGAATTCTGGGAATCCTCAAAAGCTAACTTCTGTCCAAGTTGAACAGAAGTTAAAAGGGGCTTGTGCTCAACTCAAGCACAAGCCCCAACGTTGATTATTTGATTATTCCTCCATGACCTCTAACATCATTCGTGCACCCAACTTGAAGCCATTCTGAAAGATCAAACAGTCTGTATTGGTTTGATGCTCTCGCACACAATCAGTGTATTTCTCAAACAGTTCTTTCTGCTCATCCGTCATGGTGGCTTTGAGCTTTTCTTCGTTTCTGCAAATCAGTTCCAACAGTTTCTTGTATTCTTTGCAAGAGGATGTGTCATACTCGGTTGGTTCGATATTGCCGTACCAAAGTTCTTCAAGGATTCTCATACCGCACCCTCCTCATAGATCATCTCACTCAGAACAATCTCCTCTGCACGATGGCGGATACTGTTCATAGCTCCAACCCATGCCATCTGATCGTGCTGCTTCATGTCCTCTGTCACGCCCTCAGACGCTTTTATCTGCTCGATGATAAGTTCAAGACGGCTCTGTGCTTGCTCGTTCAAATCAGCCAGATACGTCCATAATTCACCGCTGAGACAAAGATCGTTGAAGCGGATAGGTTTATGCTCCTTGATGTAATCTCTGTGCATACGCCCCCATCGACCAATAGGTCTGTTTTCCTCCGGTAAGCAAATATCGGGAATATAGTAATCATCACAACGGATATAGTTCAGTTCCTGCATCATATGTACCTCCAATAAGATTCAAACTTTCTGTTAAGGATAGAAAAAGGCGATACCTGGTTTTGAAAACCAAGTATCGCCAATTTTTCTTGTCGCACTCCTGTACGGCAGCTACCCTATGCCAGTAATGTTCTCATACTGTCTTATTGGAAGTCACCCCAGGGTGGGTTTTTTGTTTGCTCTGCCACCAGGTTCGAACCTCAGGAGACGCCCATGGGACTATGCATTTTTGCCTGGGCCAATCCGCGGTTCCCCTTCTCGCCGCAGGCGAGATCGCGAATCCCTGCGTGGCGCGCCAAACAAAAACCCACCCAACAGGGTGGGTTTTTGTTTGCTCTGCCACCAGGTTCGAACCTCAGGAGACGCCCTTGGGACTATGCATTTTTGCCTGGGCCAATCCGCGGCTCCCCTTCTCGCCGCAGGCGAGATCGCGAATCCCTGCGTGGCGCGCCAAACCATAAAGCAGTTTTTCCTGCCGATAGAAAATCGTCCTCGTAGGGGCGTTCTGTGAACGCCCGCGGGCGAACACAGTTCGCCCCTACGGCAAAAGGACAGAAAACGGGAAAATTCTCTGTCCTTTTTCACACGCCTTGCACTGTAAGGTATAGTGTGTTATACCTTTTCGGTGTACCGTCGGGCAGTGATAAGCCTTCTCCTGTGAGAGAAGGGGAGTGGCGGATGAGGAGTTACTTCGATTTCAGGGCACCTCATCCACCAGCCTTCGGCTGCCACCTTCCCCCACAGGGAAAGGCTTTTTTGTGCACCTCAAAAGTCCGATGCGGCAAATTTTAAGGTACCCGGCGAGGCAATATCGCGCAGGGGCTCCCAACCGTAAAACATGGCCGACACGCCGCCCGAGTTTTTGATTTTCTCAAAAAGTCCCGTAACGGGTCGAACCTGCGGAACGTAGGTATTGGTCAGGATGCCATGCCTTTCCGGTATCACCTAATGCGTCATGGAGAAATGGCAGGGCAGCGTAACGGGTGGATGCACAGACTCTCCCCCATATATATATACGTACACGTTTCTTTAAGCGCCTTGACATACGAATTACCGCAATTCTGCATTCCGTCGGGTCTCATTCCGTCAATCGAGATCAAAATCACCTTGCTTTTCATCATTGCCCCATCCTTCAAAATTTCTTTTCCCTGCTTCGCTCTGTCCGCGTCCTCAAAGCCAATAGGGCTGGGAAACGGCGCGGCGGCCGGCCTCGTCGGTCAGCACAACGACGATAAACTCCTCATCCCCGTGCAGGCGGATCGCCGCATCGGTATGTATTCCGCCGTAGCCGGGATCATGTCCGCATCGGTTGGCGCTCATGACGGCAATATTGCGGACGGGCGAGCACTTGACGTGCAGAACGCCGTCTTCAAGATACAGTGCCTCAAAGGTCGGCCCCATCGATCCGTAAAAGCTGCCCTCCCTCAGGGCGGCAATAATGGCAGGATACGTCAGTGCGGAGGCCTTGATTTCGACAAATCCGCCAAACGAGCAGGCAAGCGGGTCTACGCTTGCCAGGCCGAGCGTGGGCAGTGCATCAACGTTATGGTTATCATCCGCCATAATTCCGAACAGCCGCTGTCCGCTCCGCAGCTTGGTGAGAAACGTGCTCAGATTATACTCCTCAATCCCGAGGATTTCGCTGAAAAAGTTGAAAATCTCCATCCCGAACAGTCCCTCGTAAGCGAGCGCGTCGGCATCGGTATCGTGCGACCACCGCATATGATTATAAACGGTGAGAAAGCCTGCTTCGTTTCCACGGCGGATCATTTCATTGATTTTGGCATCAAATTCAGGGGATGGCACCCCCTCGGGGGCAGGAGGAAAGGATTCAAGCATCGGCATTTCGGTAATCGTCGGATCGGCCGCAATCATCCCCAGATGAATGATCCGCCCGCGTGACGTCATTGGTGCGTGATGGTATTCAAAGCCGTTGAGCACGAGAAAATCCTCGCGGCAAAGCGCACTGCGGTCCCGCATTACCATGTGGTCGGTAATGGCCAGGACCGAATAGCCCGCGCGGCGGTATTCTTCAACCAGCTCCTCCGGGGAGAATACACCGTCCGAATCGGTGCTGTGACTGTGCAGATTGGCACGGTAAAAACGCCCCTCGCGGGGCAGCAGAAAGCGAATCATTTTCATCTCTCCCAAAGTTTTTCGTACAGCAAAACGGTATTATCAAAAAAGGAACCTTTGTCCGAGCGACAAAAGTTCCTTTTTTTGGAGCAGGCGACGGGAATCGAACCCGCATCTCCAGCTTGGGAAGCTGGGGTTTTACCACTAGACTACGCCTGCGGACACGATACAGTATACCGCAATTCCGGAAAAAAGTCAATGGAATATTCGAAATTTCTCCCAATTAACTTTTTTGTTCCCGCCGGAGCATTGCTCCGGCCCCTGCCTCCCTCTCGGAGGGAGGCAGGCAAATACGGCGTGCAATTGGGAACGCAAGATCGAATAGGGACGAAAACGTTTCTTTTCCCGATTACAGAGGAAGTGCCTCCCATTCCACAAGCGCGTCCTCCAGCACGTCCCGAATATGGATTTCATCAAGCTCGCTTGCGTTGATCCGTGCACGAAGCACCTCGAGCTCAGCCCGATTGGGGGTGATTCCCTCAACCCTGCATAGCTCCTCCTCTCCGCACCGCCAAAAACGCAGTCCATACAGCGGAATCTCGCGTGTCCCGTTGTCGTATTTTTCTTCTGTTATTTCGCAAAAGACCGTCATATTTTTCCTCGCTTATTATGTAATTTTCTTCCGTTTCTGTCATTATCTGTATTATATCATATATTTTTGCATTTGTCAACTATATCTGGAATATTTTTCCATATTTGTTTTATTGGGCAACCACGCCGATTGCCGAAGGAAATATTGACCCGGCCTCCTGCTTTGTGTTCATATATCGTTGTGGAAACGTGAAAAAGCTCAACGAGCTGCTCAGGCAAAGACAGCAGGATGAAGAAGATACTGCCAAACGAAACGGATAAAAATGTGGGGGAAAGTCAAAAGGGGTACCGCGCTGAATTGCGCGGTACCCCTTTTCGGTTTAGTCTTTCTTTTCAGCGTCAGTTGGTTCGTCATCCGCTTCCCCGGCAGTCGGGTCAAAGCGGCGGCGCTCCTCTTCTCTGCGCTGCTTTTCTTCTTCCTCGCGGCGTTGGGCTTCTGCCTCGTCGCGCTTTGCCTTCTCGGCGTTTTCCGTCTCGCTCTTGCGCTTCTTTTCCTCAACCATGGCCTCGAGCTCTTCTACCGTCGGGTTGCCCTCCATTGCGGCGGCAAACTGATCGGCATCCATCGTTTCGTTTTTGAAAAGAAAGCCTGCAACAAAGTGAAGCTTTTCCACGTTCTCCTCAAGGAGCTTCAGGGCACGATCGTAAGCGGCAGTGACGATACGCTTAATTTCGGCGTCAATCTGTGCCGCAGTATCCTCGGAATAATTCTTTGCCGAGTTGAAGTCGCGGCCGAGGAAGACCTCGTCGCCGTCGTGATCCGATCCGTAAACGATCGGACCGAGCACCTCGCTCATACCGTATTTGGTGACCATACTCCGCGCGATTGCCGTTGCACGCTGAATATCGTTCGATGCGCCGGTCGAAATATCGCCGAGGATCAAATGCTCTGCCACGCGACCGCCTAAGAGACCGAGGATATCCACTTCCATATCATTCCGGGAGCGGTAGGAACGGTCCTCCTTCGGCAGAGAGAGGGTGTAGCCGCCGGCACGGCCGGCGGGGATAATGGAAATCTGGTGGACCGTCTCGGAATCGTCCGAGAGGTAGCCCACGATGGCATGACCGGCCTCGTGATATGCGGTGAGCTTACGCTCCTTATCCGAGACAACCTTCGACTTTTTGGCAGGCCCGACGATAACCTTGGTGAAGGCCTCCTCGAGATCCTCCATGCCGATCAGCGATTTACCCTTGCGCGCCGCCAGCAGTGCGCCCTCGTTGAGCAGGTTGGCCAGATCTGCACCCGTGAAGCCAATGGTCGATTTGGCAAGCACCGTCAGATCAACGTCTGCCTCAAAGGGCTTGTTCTTGGCGTGCACCTTGAGAATCGCCTCACGACCCTTAATATCGGGATAGTTGACCGTGATCTGACGGTCAAAGCGGCCCGGACGCAGAAGTGCGGGGTCAAGGATGTCGGGGCGGTTGGTAGCCGCCATGACGATAATACCTTCGTTTGAGCCGAAGCCGTCCATTTCGACGAGGAGCTGATTCAGCGGCTGCTCACGCTCGTCATGACCACCGCCCAGACCTGCGCCGCGGTGACGGCCGACCGCGTCGATCTCATCGATGAAGATGATTGATGCGGGGCTTTTCTTGGCGGTGTCAAACAAATCGCGCACGCGGGACGCGCCGACACCGACGTACATTTCCACGAAATCCGAACCGGAGATGGAATAGAAGGGGACGCCGGCCTCGCCCGCAACTGCCTTTGCCAGAAGGGTCTTACCCGTACCGGGAGGGCCGACAAGCAGAACGCCGTGCGGGATTTTGGCACCCAGCTTGGTAAAGTAAGCGGGGTCCTTGAGGAATTGTACGATTTCCTCAAGCTCGGCCTTTTCCTCATCCGCACCCGCCACGTCCTTGAAGCGAATGGGGTTTTTATCGGCCGACGAGAGACGCGCACGCGAACGGCCAAAGGAGTTGAGCTTATTGCCGCCGCCCTTGCCGCCCATCGTATGGCTGACCATAAAGAACCAGAGCCCGATGAAGAGGGCAATGATAAGCACATAGGGCAGGAAGGCGAGCAGAACGGAATTGTTGGGCGCCTTATAGTCGTATTCGGTCAGAATTCCGGCCGCGCGCTGTGCCTCGATGGTCTCGCCCAGATCCTCGTAGAAGAGACCAAGATCACGCAACCGATAGGTTTCGGTGTGCTTGACCTTTCTGCCGTTTTCCTCGGTTTCCTTGAATTCCATCGTCAGGATATTTCGATCGTCGATGGTAAACGCGGTTACCTGCTCGGTTTTGAAAAATTCAACCACATCCGAATATTTGATTTTCTTGTCTTCGGCCTGGCCAAGCATAAAGGCAACCAGCGAGATCATCCCCACAATCAGCAGAATATAGAAGAGGATAATCTTCAAATTATTACTTTTCTTCATTCAAACCTCCTCGAACCGACAGCGGCCGTACCGGGATGTCAGACGTAATGGTACAATATAAGTTAGTATGCCGCACAATATGCGCAGGCATACGGCGGCGCGGCTGACGCGTCGCTTTTTCAGACGGTATATACTTCGGGCTTCAGCACGCCGACGTAGGGCAGCGCGCGGTACTGCTCGTCATAATCAAGGCCGTAGCCGACCACGAATTCGTCGGGAATCACCGTTCCCACGTAATCGGGATGGAAGTCGCGCAGTGCGGGAACACGGCGCTCGGGTTTATCCAAGAGCGTACAGGTTCTGACGGAATGTGCCCCGTTGAGCTTGAGGTAATCAATCAGATAAGAGAGGGTTTTTCCGCTGTCGATGATATCCTCTACGATAATGATATCCACGTCGGGGAGATCCTTACGGTGCAGGTCAAGCAGAATATTGACCTTGCCCGAGGTAGAGGTGCCCGAGCCGTAAGAGGAAACCTTCATAAAATCGATCTCTACGGGAAGAGTGATTTTCTTCATCAGGTCGCCCATAAAAACGACCGAACCCTTTAAGATGCAGAGCAAAAGCAGTTTTTTGCCGCTTTCCGCATAATCGCGGTCGATCTCAGCGGCAATGCGTGTGGTGATCTGATCAATTTTTTCCTCGCTGACGAGGATTTTCTGGATGTCGCGATTCATGTGATGTCCTTTCTTTCCGTCAGTTGTACGGTAAGCGTCATATTACCCTCCCGAAGGCCGTCTCGGATGCCGATGCCGGGCAGACAGACGATTCCCTCGTCGTCGCAGAGCAGGGGCAGACGGTCACGGTCGGACGGCGGGATGCGACCCTCCTGCAGGAGCTTTTTCACCTTGCGGTGACGTCCCCGCAGAAGCAGCACGTCACCTGCCTTGCGCGTGCGCCAATACGGATACCCTTTTATTTTATCAAAATTCAGATGCCTGTTGATAAATAATTTGTAAATATTTGTGTCGGATTCGACAACATTTTCCCCAAGCTCCGCATCGGGCAGGATTGCCGTCTCTGCCGCGAGCGCGCCGAGGGTCTGCCGTCCGGGATACGCGGGCATTTGCCAGCCCTCGGGCGGCGAGGGAGGGGAGGTGTCGACAGAGGTGAAGGTCAGGCGGCCACACCCGAAAACGGCCGTCACACGGCCGGGGAGAGAAAGCGCACCGCCGCTGCCGTCAAGCAGACGGTCAAGGGCGCGCAGATGAACCATCTCAAGGCCCGCATCGGGAGAGAGGACGGCGTGCATTCCCGCATAGAGCCGCCAACGCATGGCGGCGGGCTGTCCGCGCAGCCACGCGGCGTCGGCCGACCGTCCGTCGGGCAGGCTTTGTCGGAGCGCGTCTGCGGCTTCGGCAAGATAGGCCTCGTCGGCACGCAGGGCGTCGGCGGTATCCGCCATGCGTCGGCTGACGGTGGGATTGATCGCCGCAAGAACGGGGGCAACCTCCGCACGGATACGGTTTCTCGTGTACGCGGTGTCGGTGTTGGTCTCATCGGTGCAGAAGCGCAATTGATGCGCCTCGCAATATGCGAGCAGATCTGCCTTTGCCGTCCGAAGCAGAGGGCGCAGAAGAAGGCCTCCCGCAAAGGCACGGACGGGTGGAATTCCGCACAGACCGCGAAGACCGCTTCCCCGCGTCAGATGCAGAAGAAGGGTTTCCAGATTATCGTCGGCGTGATGCGCCGTAACGAGCACCCCGATGCCCTGCTCTGCCATAATCTCGGCAAAAAAGCGGTAGCGTGCGTCCCGTGCCGCCTCCTCAAGCCCTCGTCCCGTCGCCCGGGCAAGCGCGGGGACGTCGGTGCGGCGGGTGAAGCAGGGGATACCCATCCCGGCACAAAGCGCAAGGCAAAAGCGGGCATCCTCCGCCGAGGTGGGACGGATCGCATGATCGAGATGTGCCGCGGCAAGCGGGCGTCCGTTGGCACGGCAGTGGGCGTCAAGCAGGGAGAGAGCCGCGCAGGAATCGGCGCCGCCCGAGAGGGCGAGCAAAACGGGTGCACCGGGCGATGCGTGCGCTTCGATCAGCGCACCGTCGAAGAAAATGCCCGTCATGATTTTTCGCCGTTCTGGTCTTTGACAATGGTACGGAATTTGGTGTATTTTCCGATCCAGCCCATCTCGACGTTGCCGGTCGAGCCGTGGCGGTTTTTGGCCACGATAACCTCGGCGATATTTGCCTCCTGGTTGTTCGGGTCACGGTCGGTTTTGTAGTATTCGTCGCGGTAGAGGAACATAACCACGTCGGCGTCCTGCTCGATTGCACCCGAGTCACGCAGGTCGGAGAGCATCGGCTTTTTGTCGGTACGCGATTCGGGTCCGCGCGAGAGCTGTGCACAGCAGATAATCGGTACGTTGAGCTCCTTGGCCATGATCTTGAGATTACGGGAGATGTCGGCCACCTCCTGCACGCGGTTGTCGTTCTTGCGGTCGGCCTGCATCAGCTGAAGATAGTCGATGACGACGAGACCGAGGTTGTTGACACGGCGAAGCTTGGCCTTCATGCCGGTTACGGTAATGCCGGTGGTATCGTCGATGAGAATATCACAGCCCGAGAGCACCGAGGAAGCCTCAGCCAGGTGATCCCAGTCCTCGGGCTTAAGCTCGCCCGTACGCAGGGTGTAGCTGTCAACCATAGCCTCGGAGGAGAGCACGCGGGTGACCAGCTGCTCACTCGACATTTCCAGCGAGAAGATACAGACCGTTTTCTTGGTAGCCTGCGCGACGTTGGTTGCAATATTCAGCGCAAAGGAGGTTTTACCCATACCGGGGCGCGCACCGACGAGCACGAGGTCGGAATTGCCCATGCCGGCCAGCACATTGTCAAGGCCGGAGAAGCCGGTTTTGGTTCCCTGCAGCGCGTTTTTATCGGTGCTGAGCAGATGCAGACGGTCGAAAACGCCGAACATAACGTCTCTGATATGAACGAAGTTTTTGGTGTCCCGTCCCTGTGCGATGGCAAAGATTTTGCTCTCCGCCAGGCCGACGATCTGGGCAACCTCATCCTGCTCGCTGTACGCCGACTCGAGGATTTCTCCGCAGGCGGCAATGAGCTGGCGAAGCGATCTCTTGTCCTTGACGATGCGGGCATAGTCCTTGACGTTGAGGGCGTTGGGAACAGCCTCTGCGATCTGGCGGATGTATTCCTCACCGCCCGATTTATCGTAAATGCCCTTCTGCACCAGCATATCGATAAGGGTAACGATATCGATTTCGCGGTTGCGCAGGAAGAGCTCCTGCATGGCGAGATAGATCTGCGTGTGCTCACCGAGATAGAAATCGGTGGCCGAGAGCTGATCGGCAATCTCGTTGAAGCTGTCGGGATCAATGAGGATGGAGCCGAGCAAAGACTGCTCGGCAATCAGCGAAAAGGGCAACTTGCGGGTCAGTTCTTCTGCCATAGTGACCTCCCTTCCTGCGGTATGTCTTTATTTGTCCGAAACGACGACGTTGATTTTTCCGGTGATTTCGGTGTAGAGCTTGACGTCAATGGCAAAGGTGCCGAACGACTTGATGGGGTCGGGCATCACGATCTTGCGCTTGTCCACGCTGATGCCGTGCTGCTTCTCCAGCGCTTCCGCGATATCCTTCGAGGTAACCGAGCCGTAAATACGGCCGTCGGCGCCTGCCGCTTCGGTCAGCTTAACGGTGACCGAGGCCAGCTTTGCCGCTGTGTCGCGTGCGGCCTGCTTTTCCACCTCGATTTTATGCTGAGCGGATGCTTCCTTGTTCTTCATTTCATTGATCGACTTGGCGTCGGCCGGGATAGCCAGCCCCTTGGGGAGGAGGAAGTTGCGTGCGTATCCGTCGGATACGTTGATCAGCTGATCCTTCTTACCCTGTCCTTTTACGTCCTGTGTCAGAATAACTTTCATAATTTTAACCTCCGTTTGAGAGAAATAAATGGTGATGAGAAGCGGATTTATTCCGCATCGAGATAACCGTCGATGGCCGCCTTGAGCTCCTTCATGGCGTCGCCGACGCTGCGGGTGGTGACCTGCGCACCCGCGCCGTCAAAGTGACCGCCGCCGCCCATGGATTCCATAATCAGCTGTACGTTGATCGAGCCGTCCGAGCGTGCCGAGATGTGTACGGTGTCGCCGATGCGCACCAGCGCAAAGGAAGCGGCAACCCGACGGACGGTCAGGAGCTTATTGGCCGCCTTTGCCGCCGCAACGCGGTCGGAGGGCTGACCCTCTCCGTCAAAATAGGCAATGGCCACCGTCGAGCGGTAGATGACCACGTTGGATTCAAAGCGCGCTTCACGGATGAAATCGTCCAGATCCGCCTTGAAGAAGGTCTGCACCTCGCCCGGATTTGCTCCCTCACTGCGCAGATAAAGTGCGGCCGAGAAGGTGCGCGTACCGGTGTTGGAGGTGAACTGCTTGGTGTCGAGCAGCATACCCGACAGCATAAGATTGGCCTCTTCCTTGAGAAGCCCGCCCTGCGGCAGACATTGCTCGAGGATCTCAGCCACCAGCTCGCAGGCAGAGGAGGCCGACGGCTCGATATAGGAAAGCGCGAGCTTATGCTCGGCGTCCACCGTCTTGCGGTGGTGGTCAATGACGGCAAGCGTCTGCACGTTGGCCGCGATTTCGGGCGCTTCCACAATCTCAAGGTTATTGACGTCAACGACGATAAGCAGCGTATCCGAGCGGACCAGATCGAGTCCCATCGCGCTGTCCACGAAAACGTCGGCGTATTCCTCGGCATCCCAAAGTCGGCCAAGACAAGCCTGCACGTTGTCGTCGCTTCGGCTGAGCACGATTTTGGCGCGCACGCCGCAGAACATACAGAGCCGCGCCACACCGACGCAGGCACCGATCGAGTCAAAGTCGGGATAGCGGTGTCCCATAATCAGAACGTTGCCGGCAGAGGAAATCATCGAGCAGAGCTCGCCCGAGATGATGCGCGCACGGACCTTGGTGCGCTTCTGCACCGTCTTGGTGCGGCCGCCGTAAAATTCCACGCCGTCTGCCGTGCGGAGAGCGACCTGGTCGCCGCCGCGCTGAAGCGCGGTATCAAGTGCCGCATTGGCGTTGGCAGCACGCTCGGCCAGCGTCTCGCCCAGGGTCGAGATTCCCATGGATACCGTGACCGACATACTGTTCTCACCGATGCGGACGTCGCGGATTTCATCAAAGATCGAGAAGCGTCTCTCAATACAGCCGGCGAGATGCCCTGCGGGGAAGATGAGCATATAGCGGTTGCGGTCGTATTCGGTCAGTACGCCGTCAAGGCTTTTCGCCCAGCGCTTGAGGATGGTGTCAATTTCATTGGCCGCTGCGCGGTAGCCCTCGCGAACGTACTGCGCAAGCTCGTCAAGGTTGTCCAGCACGATGTAGGCAACCACCGTCTGCTCACGCGCCGCACGGTCGGCAAGAAGAACGAGCTCGGTTTCCTCGCTAAAGACGGTCAGCCAGAAATTTTTGCCGGGAATGGGAACGCGCTGCACGGCGGCACGGAAATAGCGGTCGCCCAGCGTCATCGGTACGCCCTCCTCCGTCTCATCGCGAAGTACGTCCGCCATGCGGACGGGGAAGAACTGATCGGCCGACAGACCGTAGAGCGAATCCCGCCGTCCGGTCAATGCAAGAAGTGCGCGATTATACCAGACGATATTTCCCTTCTCATCGGTAATGAGATAGGGGGAATCCACGCGGGAGAGCATTTCGATCATCATATTGCCAAGTGCGGGAAGCTGTGCTTCCTGTGCGGCCTGGCGGGCCAGTCGAGCGCGGTCAAGCACGATACAGATCGGAACGAGCAGGGCGTAGAGGAAAAGAAGGGCTATTCCGGTAATGGCCGGAGGTGCCTCGGTCAGTGAGCAGATGAGCAAATGCAGAAGGAAAAGTGCCGCACCGGCCGCAAGGCAGCCGTAAAACAGCGTGCGCGAAATGCGGAATTTCGGTTGTTTGGACTTGTTTGGCATGGGAACCTCCTTAATCAAATCAAATCTGAGAGGCAGACGAATCAGAGCCGGGCAGAACGGCGGAAGGTTTTATAGGTGCCGAAAAGAGCGACGAGCAGGAGAAATACACTACCCCCGCAGAAGAAAAGGGCAGCAAAGGCACAGATAACGAAGCGAAGAAGATTTCCGCGCTCGCGCAGCGCCGAAAAGAGCGACGAGAAGCCGACTGCCGCAAAAGCAGGCTCAAGAATGAGAAGCAAATTCAATCCGACCGCTTCGGGTACGGTGAGCGGTTCGTTCACTCCGTAAAGCAGGGATAGCAGGCAGGCGATGAGGAACAGCACCGCAGCCACGCGGCTCAGGCGAAGCTCGCGCACCGCCGCGGGGAGAAGTGCGTCAAGCCTGTGCAGACGGAAAAGCCAGAGCAGAAGCCCGTTCGCCGCCCACGCCGTCAGATTGCAGAGCAGGACGACGAGTCCCGGGAGAAGCATAAGCATCAGCTCGGCAATCTCCGCCGATTGCGCCGCACCGTAGGCGATCAGCGTACCGTCGGCATCGGGAACCCGAATCGACGAAAAAAGGTCAATCATTGCATCCGCAGCAAGGTGGATCATTTCCCCGGGCCGAAAGGTCCCCCACGAGCGTCCGATCGTCAGGTAGAGCGAGGGAAGACAAACCATACCGCAGAGAAGCGAAAGCTGACAGACGGCCGAGGCACGGTGAACGCCGCCGGCGATCAGTCGGGCAAGACCGAGCGCGGGAATAAACCAGAGAAGGGAGAAAATTGCCGTCGGCAGATCGCGGCTGATCAGGAAAGAGAAAACGGCGGTCAGCGGGATCGCGCTCAGAAAGGCGCCCGGATGCGAAAAAAGAAGGATAAAGGCGGCCGCGGCAAGCCCGGGCGCGGCAATCATGGCCATCGGCCAGGCAGAAAGCGGAACGATCAGCAAATCGCCCTCGGTCAACGGCGCAGGCAGTGCGGCAGCAAAGGCGATCACCGTCAGCAGGGTGAAGAGAATCGTGGGCAAAACACGCAGACGCGGCAAATCCGCGCCGCCGAACGCATCACGCGGCCAAAGCCCAACCATAATCTCAACCCTTTCCATTTGACGATAATACTCCGATTATATTAGTATACCATACTTTTTTGCTTTTGTAAATATATTTTATAGAAGAAAAAACCAATCCTCTCCGCCGCAATGTCATTCACTTAAGATGTAACATTTGTCATATTGCACGATGCAGGGGCGTTCTTTGAACGCCCGCGGGCGAACGAGGTTCGCCCCTACAAGAAAATTTTGTGTATATTGACAGCCATGTTTGCTTAAGTTCATGACATTGCCCTCCGCCGTGGTTCCTTTTGTACGAGCACGCCCGCTTTCGTGCGGCGAGATGCTTTGGCAGCAAAAATTTTTACACGCAAAAAGGTGCCGCGCGGATTGCGCGGCACCTGATGGGATATTCGATCAATGCATGGTTTCGACCACGCCCGCAAAGAGAGGCGTATCGGTAGCCGAGACGAGAATAAAGACGAAGGGACGGTCGAGAACGAAATCCACCACTTCCCGCGGAGGCGCGCCCATACCGGCCATCGCCATGAGGGTATACGCAGCGGCCGAGCAGCCGTCCTCGTCGATTTTCACGCGCACGGCGTGCTCCGCCTGCGAGAGGAAAAGCTCGTTTTCGCCATCGGCGGTCACGGGAGAGAAATCCGCCGTCTCGGGCGACCAGACGTCGGTAATGCCGAGCGCCTTCAGTCCTTCGTTCAAATCAAACTTGGCACTGACGTCAAACTTCGGCACCGAGAGATTTACGATCAGCGTTTTATTCTCGCCCGAATTACGGCCGAGTGCAACGTCAAAGATTCTGCCGTCCGCAAGCAGCTGATCGGGCGTCGTTCCCTCGTCGGGCAGGAAGAACCACATCTTCCCGCCGTGGCTTTCCAGCTCGAGCGCAACGGCACTGTAGCCCTCGCCCCAGTAGTAGGTATCCACGCCGCTCTTATTCATAAAGACGATCTCTTCGTCCCCGGCGGACGCATGGAAGAGATCGGTCGTGTTATTCGCTTCGTTGAAGGTACCGTCCCATTTGCCCTCGTAGAAGATGGTCGTGGCAAGGGCAAGTACGGTGCGGGGATCGAGCGAAACGTCCCGAACGGCATCGGCCAGCAGGCCTCCGGTCTGGGTGTTGAGCCACGTCCGCAGGGCCTCGTCAAGCTCGGGAGAGCCCATCCTGCCCCGGTACGATTCGGCATAGTAATACTCGGCCAGACGGTCGATCGGCTCGCGGCGGAAGTCAACCCCGTCGCTCATCCAAAGCGAGGAGGCAAGCACGCTCGTGGTGGCGCCGCCGCGGAGGTAGTTGGCCGTCCAGAGGGTATTTGCACGAGTGCGCGCCGTCTCAAGATCGGGGGAGCCGAGCAGGCTCAGCAGCTGTGCACGGCTCTCGCCGTCGGTCAGCTCGGTTAGCATGGAGAGCGCAAGATAAAGATTCAGTGGGGAGAGCAGGCGGTTCTGTCCTGCGGTCTTCTCCGTACTCGTCAGAAACTGCCGCATCAGGGCAACGTAGGTTCCGTTGACGTCAAAGCGGCCGACGGCGGCGCGGCTTTCCGCCACTCGGTTGTAGCCTTCACTCGTCCACGCCTGCATATCCTGCCAGTACTGTTCAGCGTTTTCGGCATAGTCCTCCCGGTGCGGAATCTGCGTCTGGGCGGGATATTCCACCTGCGTGATACGGAGGGGGAAAGCACCGCCGATGGATTCGGTCTCACGCGGTGCCACGGTATCCGACGTCGGGTCGACGGCAGAGGAGGGGGAGGGAGCGGTCGTCACGTCGGGCACAACCGGCGGGACGTCCTGCGTCTCACGGAAAAGAATTACGGTAGCGGCCAGCGCCGAGCAAAGCAGGACGGCAGCGGTCAGCAGGGCAACGGTGCGGCGGGGCGCAGTACGGCGCTCTGCCGTCAGCAGAGCACGGTTGAGCGCCTCGGGCGCGTGGATGGTTTCATTTGCATTTTTGTAGCGTTTCATAGGATCTCCTTTCATCTGCATCACAGTGCAACGTCGCGCAGGGCTTCCTTCAACTGTGTGCGTGCGCGGTGGAGCTGTGCTTTCACGGTTCCCTCCGCACAGCCGAGGGTGTCGGCAATCTCGGCAACCGTCATTCCCTCAAAATAGTGAAGGTGAATCACGGTGCGGTATTTGGGCGGGAGTGCAAGCACGGCGGTGTAAACCTCACGGTTCTCGGGCTCGACCCCGATCTCAACAGCCGTTTCAAGCGGAAGAATACGCCGTCGGTGCAGGGAGAGCAGCGCGCTTTTGGCGCGGTTAACCGTACAGCGGATCAGCCAGGCGCGGCGATGCTCGTCGCTCTCGAATTCGTCCTCATGCCGGAAGTAGCGCAGAAATACCTCCTGATAAACGTCCTCCGCGTCGGCGACGTTGGCCATACGGGCCAGTGCGAGCCGCCAGACCAGATTGCCGAACCGAAGAACTGCCTCCTCGCGTTGATCGGTATACATCGAATCACTCCCTTTCTCGGCCGGAATCGGGCCCGGCCTCTCACGCGTTCATATAGAATACCCTGCAGAGGGCAAAAAGGTTGCAGGGAAGGAAAACTTTTTCACACCCCATTCGACTTTGCGTACTCACAGACTGCGTATCTGCCCGGGAGCACATAAGGTAATCGGAGCTTTTTCAAAGAGGGTGCCGCACGGACCCGTGCGGCACCCTCGGCTGTTTGGGGAAGCTTAAGCGGACTTCTTTGCGGTAATCGCCTTGATGACGAAAAGCGTAGCGATCAACAGAACGACGGCGATCGGCAGAGAAATCCATGCGGACTGGATGAAGCCTGCAATAATATAGGCGACGAAGGACACGGCCGCGACAGTGATGGAGTAGGGCATCTGGGTCGAGACGTGGTTGATGTGGTCACAGCGCGCACCGGCCGAGGACATGATGGTCGTATCCGAGATGGGCGAGCAGTGGTCGCCGCAAACGGCACCGGCAAGGCAGGCCGATATACCGATGTAGAGCAGCTCCTGACCTGCAGAAAAGATGGAGGTAACGATCGGAATCAGAATGCCGAAGGTACCCCAGGACGTACCGGTCGAGAAGGAAAGGAAGCAGGCAACGAGGAAGATAACGGCGGGGAGGAAATTCTGCAGACTGCGGGCCGAGCCCATCATCAGCTCCTTCACGAAAGTGTCTGCCCCCAGCAGATTGGTGGTATTCTTGAGCGAGGTGGCAAAGGTCAGAATCAAGATGGCGGGAACCATGGCGACGAAGCCCTTCGGAATGCAGGCCATGGCGTCCTTGAAGCTGATCAGCCGGCGTGCGATCAGATAGATAATGGTAAGAACCAGCGCGATCATACTGCCCCACGGCAGACCGACGGTTGCATCGGTTGCACCAAAAGCGGCGACAAAGGTTTCACCCGAGAAGAATCCGCCGACGTAGATCAGACCGATGATACAGATGAAGATCAGAACGACGATGGGAAGGATAAGGTCAATTACCTTGCCGCGGCCGGTCGTTTCCTCCCCCTCGACGGCGGCACGCTCGGTGCCCGAGGTAAAGAGGTCACCGTTCAGCCGTGCGTTTCTCTCATGCTTGGCCATCGGACCGTAGTCGAACTTCATGACGGTCAGGGCAACGACAAAGACAAGGGTAAGCAAAGAATAGAAGTTATAGGGAATTGCACGGATAAAGAGTGCCAGTCCCGAGTAGCCGGTTTCCTTCGAGAAGTCGACAACGGCTGCAGCCCAGGAGGAGATGGGCGCGATCATACAGATGGGTGCGGCGGTTGCATCAATGAGGTAGGAAAGCTTTGCACGGGAAATTTTATGTGCGTCGGTTATGGGGAGCATGACGGAACCGACGGTGAGGCAGTTGAAATAGTCGTCAATAAAGATCAGCACGCCGAGCGCGAAGGTGGCAAGGGCGGCACCCGTGCGGGTCTTGATGTGGGTCTTGGCCCATTCGCCGAAGGCGGCCGATGCGCCCGTTTTGTTGATCAGTGCAACGAGCATACCGAGAATCACAAGGAAGATGAAAATGCCCGCACTGCCGGAAACCGCATCAATCAGACCGTTGTTGATGATAATGTCAATCGTTGCGGCGGGGCGGAAGGAGCCGGCGAGCAGTGCGCCGGAGAGAACACCGATAAAGAGAGAGGAATATACCTCTTTGGTAATGAGCGCCAGAACGATGGCAATGACGGGAGGGAGAAGTGCGAGCGGGGTGGCGTAAGCAAAGGATGTCTCTTCCTCTGCCGCTTCCTCGGCAACGAGCGGCGCACTGAGCAGTTCCTCATCGGGAGCACCGGGCTCGGCCTCGGCAAAGGCAACGAGAGCAAAGGCCGTAAGCGAGAAGACGAGGGCAATGATCAGTGCCGACAGCATCCGCTTAGCGGGGGATCTGCGATAGAGATTCATAAGTTGTCCTTTCTCCGAAAAAGCAAAGCGGCATTGGCACCGCGGAACGGTGACAATGCCGGCAAAGATAACCGAACGTCCGCAGCGCTCCACGACACGTGACAGTCCGCGGCGTGTTCCGACGCGGCCCGGGCGAAGGATGGGTGTCCCCTGCCCTCGGCGGCATACGCCTCCCTGACCGTCCATGCCGTCCCGCGGCCAATACCGGTCAAGCCTTCGCATCCGCACCTCTGCTTTTTCGTCTGTAGATTTGTTACCATCATATCATATCTCGGCGCGCTTTGCAAGATATATTTCTTCAAAAATTGCCAAAACCCGTTTTTTTGCGACGAAAATTGCTCAGAAGAGCTTCAGCCGGACGACGATGCGGCGGGCGAGCCTGTAAATCGGCACCTCCATCTCCCGCGCGGCACTCTTAAGCTCCTCGCGGATGGCAATCTGCTGAGGGCAGTGCTTCTCGCATTTTCCGCATCCGATGCAGTTCGAGGCAGCAGTTGAGGTTTCCCGCATGGCGGTGCACATGGCGTAATCAACCAGGCCCCATAGCTTCCCCTCGGAGAAGCGGCGGTTATAGGCCGCGAAGGTACCGGGAATATCCACGTTGTGCGGACAGGGCATACAGTAGCCGCAACCGGTGCAGCCGACCTTCATTTTGGCATTGATGGCCTCTGCAACCGCGTGAAGCATGGCTTCCTCGTCAGGGCCGATCTCACCGACCTCGGCGGTAGCCGCCGTTGCAATATTTTCCCGCACCATCTCCTCCGTGTTCATACCCGAGAGGACGCAGGTGACCTCGGGCTGGTTGTAGAGCCAGCGAAAGGCCCATTCGGCAGGGGAACGCTTCACGGGATAGCGGGAGAAAATCCGCCTTGCCTCCTCGGGCAGACGGGTAACCAGCTTGCCGCCGCGCAGGGGCTCCATGATGATGACGGGCAGACCTCGCCCGTGGGCATAACGGAGGCCGCGCCGTCCCGCCTGCGAATGTTCATCCATATAGTTATATTGGATCTGACAGAATTCCCAGTCGTAGGCGTCCACGAGACGGCAGAACATCTCGGTGTTGCCGTGGTAGGAAAAGCCAATCTGGCGGATCTTGCCCGTACGCTTCTTCTCGGCCAGCCATTCGACGATGCCGAGCGCGCACATCCGCTCCCACGCGCCGATATCGCTGAGCATATGAATCAGATAATAGTCAACGTAGTCGGTGCGCAGACGGGCGAGCTCCTCGGTGAACATCCGCTCCATATCCTCTGTCTTGCGCACCAGATAATGGGGCAGCTTAGTGGCAATATTCACCTTTTCCCTGATGCCGTTTTTCTCGAGGATCTCGCCGAGCGCCGCTTCACTGCCGGGGTAGACGTAGGCGGTATCAAAATAATTGACCCCCTCACGGTAAGCAAGCATCAGCTCACGCTCGGTCTCGGCCATATCAATTCTGCCGAGCCGACGGGGAAATCGCATACAGCCAAAGCCGAGCAGGGAGATTGGGTTTCCGTATTTGTCACTGCGGTAATTCATTCGTGTCCTCCGCGTAATGTTTTGTTCCATTATACCATATATGCCAATGCAAATAAACAGAAATTCAAAAATTTCGTGTGAAAGCCGAACGAACAGCACAAACGTCCTTGCAAAAACGGGGGGACTGCTTACGCATTCCGTTCGGTAAGCCTTCTCCGGCGAAGATAGGTGCAAGCGCCACGAGATTGCGCGCTCCGTTCGCACCGGCAAAAAAAAGCATACTTTTATTTCCACTTTAGATAGTAGCGTGACATTTCAGTAAGCCTTCTCCAGCGGAGAAGGTGCCCCGAAGGGGCGGATGAGGAGAGCATCCTCAGTACTGCACATATGGTCAGCGTACTGCACAAAAGCAAC
>JAZODX010000059.1:0-25865 GCA_045597265.1 Eubacteriales bacterium
GACGAATCTGCGATTTTGGCAGTGGCGGAAGCACGGCGGACGGCGCTGGAGAATTACGGTCGGATAGATTTTTCGGGAGAGCTTCCGGCAAAGCTGGCACGAAGCTTTTGTGACTCACCTTACGTTCATCCGCAGGCGTGGGCCGAAACACTCTCCGGCCTGATTGATTTGTTTTACTGCGCAAAAAATACATATGTGGACGCGGGCTTAAACCGGGAGAATGTATATGTGCTTGCGGACGATGCGCTGATCGCAAGGATGCGTCGCTGGTTTGACGATCCGGCCTGCGGATCGCTTGAGCGGCTTGCCGATTGCCTGTTTGATATGGGCGAGCGGTTGGCCTGGGGGGAGGAGGCTGATGAGCCCGATCCTCGCTCGGCACTGCTCTCGGGTATTGACCCGCGTCGCTGGCTTAACCATCGCCCGCGTGAAGCTTTTGATGAAGATGAGGAGAGCGGTTTTTCGCTGCCCGATTTCTTTGACGCCGATTAAGGCAGAACGAAAAGAAGGAGAACGTTATGGAAGAAATTATCCGTTATTCCGCCATTCAACCCGAAATGCTCCTCGAGGAGGACTACTTCCGCACGCTGCTCGGTGCGGCCATGGCGACCGACGCAATGACTCAGGCGGAGATGTCGCACTTAGCCGAGCAATTTCTTTTTTTGCTGGCTGAGGAGGCCGAGCGCTTTACGCAAGGGACGAGCACCTCGCTCCCGCAAGAGCAGGTTGACGGCCTTTACGCATCCATTTGTTATACACTCTCTCTTGCTCTGATGCAAATGCCTCCCGATGATGCAGTTGAATTGCTTCGTAGCGAACGGCTGAAAAGAATCTTTTTGCGCGGTCGGTCGGTTCTTGACCGAAAAACCCGCGCGGTTGTCCGATTTCTCCCCATTCTGCGCGCATCACGGATTGACGTGCCCCATCTGCCGTATCAATTTGCCGTCATGCAGTCGGCAAGAGAGTTCTTTCGGCGCTACGACGGAGATTTTGCGGCACACAGCCGTGCGTGGATTCCCATGTATACGCCCGTTCTTCCGCTTACACGTGCGGGGGGGATTCTCTATCTCCAGGCGTATCTGGATGCACTTTATCTGGAAAACCGCATATGCCGTGCCGCGCCTGCCGGTTTTTTTGCGCGTTATACCGTGGAAAAGCCACGTGCAGAGGTGGAATGGGAGGGGTCTGTATTTGAGGACCGAAACCTCTGTGCGTGCCTGCTTGGGACGCTGGCGCGGGGAACGGATGCAGAGAAGGTGATTCTGCATCTCGGCCTTCGGGGGAGGACGGCTGATTATGCAAGACGCTGTCTGCAGATACTCCGGTGCGAAAAAGGATAATTTTTCGATTGACAGCGGGGCGCATTTTTGATATAATAAATTAAATATGAGTATTGGTTCAAGGAGGCGGCGACCGTGCATGAATATTTCCCCGATTTGGTCGGTAACGACCAACTTCGCTCCCGCCTTGGACGGGATATTGCAGAAGGCAGACTTTCCCACGCTTATCTTCTGGTGGGGCCGCCCGGCTCGGGCAAGCATACGCTGGCCCGGCAGATTGCGGCGGCGCTTGCCTGCGAATCGACGGGAGAAGGGGTTATACCCTGCGGAGAATGCGCGTGCTGTCGGGCCATTCTCGCCGACCGTGACCCCGACGTGATTACCGTCAGCCGCGGTGAGCGTGCAACGCTTGGCGTTGATACGATGCGGAGTGTGATGGAGGAGCTTTACGTCGCGCCGAACTGGCATGAGGATAAGGTTTATATCATCGAGGATGCGCAGACCATGACCGAGCAAGCCCAGAACGCGCTCCTGATTGCTCTTGAGGAGCCGCCCCGACACGTACGCTTTCTTCTGCTGTGCTCGGACCCCGAGGCGATGCTTGAAACGGTTCGCAGCCGTGCACCGATCTATCGGATGGGATATGTTCCGTCCGAGCAGATGCGGAGCTGGCTTTTGACGAACGATTCACGCGCGGCGGCGCTTTCGGAAACCAATCCGTCCGAGTTTACGGCGGTTACGCTTGCTGCTGACGGATCGATCGGCCGGGCGAAGATTTTACTTGATGCACGGCGGCGCAAGCCGATCATGGTGCGGCGTGAGAGTGCGCTTCGTTTCCTCTCCCTTTGTGTCGAAAAACGCAGTGGCGGAGAGACGCTGGACCTGCTTGCAGCACTTCCGCAAAAGCGGGATGAGGCGAGCGAGGTGCTGACTCTGGCGGCACTCGGTGCACGCGATCTGCTGGCGGTCAAGCGCGCCGACGGCGTCAGGCTCTGCTTCTATGCGGAAAGCGCCGAAGCGGAAATGACAGCGGAGAAGATTTCGGTTCACGCGCTTCTGCGCCTGACCGACGCACTGGAGACGGCAAAAACGGCATTGGGACGCAATGCGAATCTGCGTATTACGATGCTGACGCTTGCCCGCAACGTGGGATTAATTTGATATTTTGTGTTTGATCCGTCCGTGAGGATGGAGATGGAGGTTGATATGAGCGACGAAATCAAAAAGGAACAGAGCCGGCCGAACGGCGGCGGAGAGCACCCCGCCGGAGAGCATGGCCGTTCGCATCGCGGAAGCCGCGGCGGCAGACGACGCGGAGGACGCGGCGGACAGCGCCGGGATAAGACTGAGCCGCAGAATGCGGAAACGGCAGCCGAAGGAAAGCCGATGCCGGCCGATGCACTCGAGAAAACCGAAAAAAAAGAGAGCGGCGAGCAGGGAGAACGTTCCCGTTCGCGCGGAAATCGCGGCGGACGCGGCCGTGGAAATCAGCGCCGCGGCGGGCGCGGGACGAATGCACCGCAGGCGGCGCCGGAGGCTCCCGCAGAGGATAACGAGATGATCTCCGAGGTCTCTCCGAGTGAGGAAGAGGAGATGATCATCTCCGAAATACCGGATGAGCCCGCAGCACCGCCGGAGCCCGAAAACCCGGTTGAGGTAATTGGTGTTCGCTTCAAGACGGCAGGCAAGGTATATTATTTTGCGCCGGGCGAGGTGAAGGCCGAGAAGAACGGCCACGTGATCGTGGAAACGGCACGGGGAACCGAGTTCGGTGAGGTAGCGGTACCGAATCGAATCGTTGACGAAAGCCAGATCGTGCCGCCGCTGCGTCCCGTTCTGCGTGCCGCAACCGAAGCGGATATTGCACATAATGCGGAGAATAAACTGAAGGAGAAGGATGCGTTCCGTATTTGCCAGGAGAAAATCGCCGAGCACAAGCTTGACATGAAGCTGGTTGACGTGGAATATACCTTTGACAACAATAAGCTGCTTTTCTACTTCACGTCGGAAGGCCGCGTGGATTTCCGCGAGCTGGTCAAGCATCTCGCGTCGATTTTCCATACCCGCATCGAGCTTCGTCAGATCGGTATCCGTGACGAGGCAAAGCTGATGGGCGGGCTTGGCATTTGCGGACGGCCTCTGTGCTGTGCGAGCTTCCTCTCGGATTTCGTTCAGGTGTCAATCAAGATGGCCAAGGAGCAGAATCTCTCGCTCAATTCCTCCAAAATCTCCGGCGTTTGCGGACGCTTGATGTGCTGTCTGCGCTATGAAAGTGAAACCTATGAGGAGGAGATTCGACGCTCCCCCTCAACCGATGCGATTGTCCGTACCCCGGACGGAACCGGCGTTGTGACCGAGGTCAATCCGCTTGCCGGTACGGTGCGCGTGCGTTTCCCGGAAAACACCCCTCCGCCGAAGCTTTATCACCGTGATGAGGTGAAGGTGATCGGCCGTGCGGGGAAGGGCGGCCGTCCCGATGAAATTCACGAGGAATCCTGAGCCCGCCCTTGTGCTGACGGGAGAATCGGGCCGCTTGCCTGCGATTGATTTTCTGCGCAGCTTTTCGATTCTGACGGTGGTGCTGATGCACCTGGTGCAGAGCTTCATGCCCTCTCTTCCGACCGTTGTGCATATTGCGTCAACGGTCGGCGGAACGGGAGCGCATTTGTTTATCTTCTGCTCCGGCTTCGGCCTCTGTCTCTCGATGCTTCGCCGCCCGCAGACGGTGCGGCAATTTTTCCTGCGGCGCTTCGGACGGATGTATCTGCCCTACGTCCCCGTCGTTCTGCTCATGAGCATTCTGCCTATCCCCGCCCTTGGTGAGTGGGGACCGGGCGTTTTGTTTTCGCATCTCCTTCTGTACAAAATGTTCGTGCCCCGGTACATGGAGAGTCTCTGCGAGGCGTTTTGGTTCGTTTCGACCATCGTACAGTTCTATCTCATTTTTTTGCCGCTTTGCCGACTTCGTGCGAAGATGCGCAGTATGCGCCCCTTTCTCTGCCTCTCCCTCGGGCTCAGCCTCGTATGGTGGATTTTTCTCGGGATGAGTGGACTTTATGTCGAGCGTATCTGGAACAGTTTTTTCCTTCAGTTTCTCTGGGAATTTGCTCTGGGGATGGCGGCGGCCGAATATTTGCATTCCGGCAGAAAAATTCGTCTTTCCATCCCGATGCTTATCGCAATTGCCACGGTGGGACTGGGTATGCAGGCGGGAATTGCCTTTTGCGGCTATCCGCTTCGCCTCTTTAACGATATTCCCGCGCTCTTTGGATACGGTGCGGCCGCACTCCTGCTTTACACCTTTACGCGGGGGCGATGGGATTCGCTTTGGGCGAGGACGGCGAGCAGGGCGTATCCGCTCTATTTATTGCATATGCCGATCTTTGCCCTTATCTTTTCCCTTTGTCCCGGCGGACTTGCGGCCGAGTGCATGTTTGCCTTAACCGCATTTGCCTTATCGTTGCTTGCGGCGTGGGGATATGGGGGACTGATTGCATATATTTCTCGGAAATACGGAGGGAAAACCGCATGAAAAAGCTTTTTCTTATCGTGGGAATCGGTACGCTTTTGCTTGCCGTGATTGCTTTCCTTCTCCTGATTGCCTCTCCCGCCGCCGCGATTGCCGCGGCAGTCGGCCTTGCCCTCTCCGGTGCGCTGATGATTGCCGTCGGCGATTTGCTCGGTCGGGTTGAAGCGCTTGAGGAGCGCCTTGATCTGGTTACTCCGCCCGAGAACGATCCCGATCTGCCCCAGAAAACCTGCCCTTCCTGCGGTCATTCCTATGATTTTGATTATCCCAAATGTCCGCACTGTGGGGAAACGCATACAAATTCGGCGAAATCATGAAAAAAACCTAAAAATATTTTGCAGTTTTTTGCAAAAAGGGTTTGCATTTTTACCGAAAGCGTGATACAATATAGAAAATACAAAAATGGAGGTATTAATCATGGCTTACAAGATTACTGACGACTGCATCGCTTGCGGTGCTTGCATTGACGAGTGCCCCGTAGGTGCAATCAGCGAACAGGACGGCAAGGTTGTTATCAATGCTGACGAATGCCTTGACTGTGGTGCTTGCGCAGGCGTTTGCCCTGTTGAGGCACCCAAGCAGGACTAATTTCGATTAGTACATAAGCTTGTACCGGGCGGTGCAAGATGAGGACTCCTCAGCTTGCTCCGCCCCTGTTTTTTCAGTACGGGAGGACGGTTATGCTGCGTGACGGTGAACGACTTGACAGAGTAAATGAAAATCTTTGCCTGATTCAGAAAACGGACGGGCTGACGTACGGGACGGACGCCTTTCTTCTCTCGGCATACGCGCCCGCTCTGCCGCGCGGCCGCGCCCTTGAGCTTGGCTGTGGGACGGGAATCGTCTCCCTGCTCTGCGCCGCGCGCGGACAGTATGCGCATATTGATGCACTTGAGGTGCAGGCGGATTTTGCCGAGCTTGCCGCGCGGAATGCGGAGCTGAACCGACTCTCCGATCGGCTTACCGTTCATCACGCCGATCTTCGCGCGTGCAGGGCGGTCGATTTTGGCGGAGAAGTCGACGTGGTTCTGGCCAATCCGCCCTATATGCGCGCGGACAGCGGAAAGCTTAACCGAAGCGATGCAAAGGCGATTGCCCGACACGAGCTTTGCGGCGGGATTGACGATTTCTGCACCGCCGCCGCCCGACTCGTGCGTTGGGGCGGACGATTTGTTTGCGTCTGGCGGCCCGACCGACTGATTGATCTGCTTGCCGCAATGCGGAAAAACGGGCTTGAGCCGAAGCGCATGACAGCGGTGCACGGCGATGCATCGGCTGCAGCCTCCATGGTGCTCGTTGATGCGAGGCGGGGCGGTGCGCCCGGCCTTGATCTGACCGCACCGCTTCTGCTTTACCGTGATCGACCGGGCGTTCATCCGCGCGTGATGACGGCGGAGGCCGAGGCGGTTTATGCGAGCGGAAATTTTGATTGTCTGAAGGAGAAATGATCGGATGTACGAATATTTGCTCTTTGACGTTGACGGTACCCTTTTCGATACTGCGCGCGGCGTGACCCGATCGGTGCAGTATGCCCTGGAGAAAATGGGCTATCCCGCACTGCCCCCCGAAACGCTTCGCCGTTTTATCGGACCTCCGCTGGTGGACGGGTTTATGGAATACTGCGGATTTTCTTCGGAGGATGCGCACCGTGCAACCGCATTTTACCGCGAGCGCTACTCGGTCAAGGGAATGTTTGAGGTTGAGCCGTACGCGGGAATCGAGGATTTGCTTCGTGATCTCTGCCGATCGGGGCGAACGCTGGCCGTGGCGACCGGAAAGCCGCTCGTCTATTCGGGGAAAATTCTCGAGAAATATGGATTTGATCAGTATTTTTCGGCGATTGCAACACCGGAGCTCGACGGCAGGCGGGGAACGAAGTATGAACTCATCTCCTGCATTCTGGAGCAGCTCGGGATAGCACGGGAGGCATACGGCCGCGTGGTGATGATCGGTGACCGCCATTTTGATATCGTCGGTGCGCACGAGGTTGGTATTGCCGGCATCGGCGTGCGCTACGGCTTCTCGGAGCCGGGGGAATTTGAAGCGATCGGAACCGAGTATATCGTGGATACGGTGAGCGAATTGCGTCGGCTTTTACTTGGAGGAGACGGAGAATGAGCAGTATTAAGAAAACGAGCCTTCCCGAGGAGGAGAAGAACCGTGTTGAGGGAGGGACCCTTTATCTGGTGGCAACCCCTATCGGCAATCTGGCCGATCTGAGCGCGCGTGCGGTTAAGGTACTCTCGGAGGTTGATTTTATTGCAGCCGAGGACACGCGGAACTCCATGCGTCTGCTTGCCTATCTCGGTATTACCAAGCCGCTGGTATCCTATTTTGAACATAATAAGCGGGAGCGGGGTGGCGTAATCGCCGACCGACTGGCAGCGGGAGAATCCTGTGCATTGATCACTGATGCGGGAACGCCGGCGATCAGCGATCCGGGCGAGGACCTGGTGGTGCTCTGCGCGGAGCGCGGTATTCCCGTGACCCATATCCCGGGGCCGTGTGCCGCGATTGCCGCGCTTACGCTCTCGGCCCTGCCGACCGGAAGATTTGTTTTCGAGGGCTTTTTGCCGGTGGCAAAATCCGAGCGGCGTGCTCGCCTTGAGGTGCTTGCGAGAGAGACGCGAACCTTTATTCTGCATGAGGCGCCCCACAAGCTGCGGGGGACGCTGGACGATCTTCTCGCCGCCCTCGGTAACCGCAGAATCGCGCTTTGCCGTGAGCTGACCAAGCGCAATGAGGAGATTATGCGCACGACCCTCTCGGGCGCTGTGGCGCACTACCGTACGGTTGATCCGCGCGGAGAATACGTCCTCGTGCTTGAAGGGGCGAGCGAATTACCTGATGAGGCGGCAGAGGATGCGTTCTGGCATACGCTCTCGGCGGCAGAGCACGTTGCGCACTACGAGGGGCAGGGAATGACGCGCATGGATGCAATGAAAAAAGCGGCAAAGGAGCGCGGTATGAGCAAAAGTGCGCTCTATCAACTGATTCTGAAGGAAAAAGAGGAATGAGCCCGCGCTCAGTCCGGAGAGGATAAATTATGTTGAATTTTTCAAGTGACTATACCAACGGTGCCCATCCTGACGTTCTCCGCCGTCTCGTTGAGACGAACGGCGAGGTGCTGACTACATACGGGAGCGATATCTATTCGGATGCGGCGCGCGAAAAGATCCGTGCGGCATGCGGCACACCCGATGCCGACGTATATTTTCTTGGTGGCGGTACGCAGACCAACGCGGTTGTGATTGCGTCTTATCTGCATGATTGCGAGGGGGTTATTGCCGCCGATACGGGACACGTCAGTCTGCATGAGGCGGGGGCGATCGAGTACACCGGACATAAGGTGATTACGCTGCCCAACCGTGACGGGAAGCTCGAGGCAGAGGCGCTCGCACGCTATCTTCGTGATTTCTATGCTGACGATACGCATACGCATATGGTTTTTCCCGGCATGGTTTACATTTCGCATCCGACCGAATACGGAACGCTCTACAGCCGCAGTGAGCTTGCCGCACTCGCACAGGTTTGCCGCACCCATTCGATTCCGCTCTATCTTGACGGCGCCCGCCTCGGCTACGGACTGGCAAGCTATTCTACCGACGTGACGATACGCGATATTGCCGAATACTGCGATGCATTTTATATCGGCGGAACCAAGGTCGGTGCGCTCTGCGGCGAGGCCGTCGTATTCCCCGGCGGTGCACCGCGCTATTTCTTTACCGCCGTCAAGCAGCACGGCGCACTTTTGGCAAAGGGACGCCTGTGCGGTGTTCAGTTTGACGCGCTTTTCACGGACGATCTTTATCTGCGCATCAGCCGCCACGCCATCGAAATGGCTGAGGAGCTGAAGAATATTCTGCGCGAAAAGGGATATCCCTTCTATTTGCACTCGCCGACCAATCAGCAGTTCGTGATTCTCGCAAACAGCGAGATGGAACGCCTGGCCGGGCAGGTGATGTTCAGCTTCTGGGAAAAGACGGATGATGACCATTCCGTCGTTCGCTTTGCGACGAGCTGGTCAACGACCGAGGCGGATCTGGCCGCATTGCGCGAGATTCTCTGACGATTAAGTACGAAAATATGCCGTGAACGGAAAAACAGACCGTTTACGGCATATTTTTTGTGCGCAACCTCTTTTTTTTTGTGCAAAAATGTGTTATCATATAAAATAGGATACGTATAGATATCTGCCGTTCTCGGCAGTGTGCGCCGAACGGGGCGCGGCGAGGGGGGGCATCGGTGATGGAGCTGTTCGTTGACGCAGGCAGAAGCGGGAAGAGTGTGTACGACGTTCTCCGGCGGGAGCTTGGTATTTCCAACCGATTGCTGACCAGACTCAAGCAGGACGAGCGGGGGATTTTGGTGGACGGTGAGCGCGTTACGGTGCGCTACCGCCTCTCCCTCGGACAGCGGATTTTTCTTAACGTGGATGACGGGATATCGGCCGAGCACATCTTGCCCTCTGCGCTCCCGCTTGAATTCCTGATGTCCGACGCAGATCTCTGGGCGCTGAACAAGCCGCCGCAGATGCCGACCCATCCCTCGCACGGGCACTACGACGATACGCTTGCCAACGCGATGGCCTATTACTGTTCGGAGAGGGGAATTCCCTTCGTTTTTCGCCCGGTGAATCGGCTTGACCGCAATACGAGCGGCGTCGTTTTGGTTGCACGCAATCAGCTCTCTGCCGCCAGACTCTCGGCTGCCATGTGCGCGGGAGAGATCCGCAAACGCTATCTGGCCGTGCTTGACGGCCTTCTGCCGACCGACGAAGGAGAGATTTCCGTACCGATCCGCCGAACGGCGGAGAGTATCATTACGCGCGAGGTATGTGCCGAGGGCGAGGGGGACGCTGCGCTGACCCGATATCGCGTGCTTGCGCGCGGGAAGGGAAAGACGCTGGTGGAAGCTTCTCCCGTGACGGGACGTACCCATCAGCTGCGCGTGCATTTTGCCCATCTCGGCACGCCCATTCACGGGGACGAGCTTTACGGCTCGGCCGCCGATGACCTTGCCCGTCAGGCACTTCACGCCGCCGTACTCGAATTTCCCCATCCGGCAGACGGCCGTCCCATACGGCTTGATGCACCCCTGCCGGAGGATCTTAACCGATGCATTTCGGCATATTTCGGAAAGGATATTCTCTTATGAATCACACTTCAAGAAATAAATTCTATATGGAGCCCTCCGGCGTGCGCGGAAGGAAAAGGCTTTCCCCCGTTGTCTGGGGGCTCTACGCGCTCGCGCTCATCAGCGGCATCATTCATCTTACCGCCGTGCTTTCTCCCGCCTTTGCCGATTCCTTTAACCGCTACGTCGGTGCGGGGGTGCGTGCGGCGCTGGCCTATTTGACCGGGTGGATTCCCTTCTCCTTTGCCGAAATGCTGCTTTTCTCCATTCCGCTGATTTTTGCGCTGATGCTTCGCGTTGCGCTTCGGCGGTACGGAGAATCCTGGCGGGATGTTCTGCGCTACTGTGCGATTTTGCTTGCCGTCCTGCTTTGCTTTTATATTCTTTTCGTCTGGGGCTTCGGCACGGGATATCACGGCTCGACGCTGGAGGAAAAGCTTGCACTTGACCGCCGCGACGTATCGGCGGAGGAGCTGGAGCAGGTCGCGGCGTATCTGCTTGAGCGTGTTCAGCTTGAGGGTGAGCAGCTCGTCTACCGCCCGGACGGTTTCTCGGTTATGCCCCACTCACACGGTGAGATGAATGAGGCGCTGCTTGATGCGTACGGGGAGATCTGTGAACGCTATCCCTTCGTTCAGCGCCTGCGTAGTCGTGTAAAGCAGGTGATCATCAGCGAGCCCTGGACCTATACGCATATTGCCGGTGTATACAGTTATTTCACCGGAGAATCAAACCTCAACATGAATTTCCCCGATTATACGCTCCCGTATACCGCGGCGCATGAGCTGGCCCATCAGAGGGGAATTGCCAGAGAGGATGAAGCAAACTTTATGGCCTTCCTCGTCTGCATCGAATCGGAGGATCCCTATATCCGATACAGCGGCTATCTCAATCTCTACGAATACGTCGCCTCGGCACTTTACGGTGCCGACAGTGACCGCTATTATACCGTGCTGGCCGGGATGAACGACGGGGTGCGCGGCGAGCTGGTTGCGTACAGCCAATTCTTTGACCGCTACCGTGAGACGGTGGTCAGTGAGGTCAGCGAAACCATCAACGATACCTATCTCAAGCTTCAGGGAACCGAGGGGACGAAAAGCTACGGTCGCGTCGTCGACCTTGCGGTTGCCTGGTATAAAACGCAGAACTGAAACGGAAAGGAAGCTTTCGCCGCGCGAGGCTTATGGTGATCGATATGCAGAAACGGTGCCGAATCGGTACGGCATGTGCTCTTCTTCTTGCTGTTTTGTTCTGTGCACTTTTTGCCGTAAACACGCGGGCCGACGATAATCTGCCAACCCTCTATTGCAACGATGAAATCTGGTACAAAACGGGGCTTTATCCGCTTCGCGTTTATAACTCCAATTACGTGCCCATCTCGATTTTTGAGCAGATCAAGGGTGTTTCCATCACGTATTACGAAAATAATACGGCAATCATTTACCGAAACGAAAATAATTTTATTTCGTTCAACTTCAGCCGCAATGAAGCGATGACGCAGGATAACGAGCGCTTTAATCTCAAAACCTATCTTGAGAACGGAGAACGCTACGTTCCGCTGAATACAACCTGCAACGCACTCGGCCTCGGACACGAGGAGCATCGCAGTGCGGTGGACGGCTCGGTTGCGGTACGGATCACCGACGGCACGCAGACGAAAACCTTTGAGGAGCTGCTCCGCCGCCATAATCCGGGGGCGCTTGCCAGTGAAACGACCGCTCCTCCCGCAAGCGATACGACGACCTATCTCGACCCCGTCGAAAACGCTGCATTTCTCAGTATCGACGGCCTGGGAGAGGAGGAGCGGCTGTATGCTTTGCTGGATCTGTGTGCAGAATACGGTGTGACGGCGACCTTCTTTCTTTCCCCCGAGGAGTTGAGTCAATCCCCTGAGCTCGTGCTCTCGGTGCTTGCCGCAGGGCATACCGTCGGCTTCCGCGTTTCGCTTGCGCACGCGGAGGAAGAGCTCGCCGAGGCAAACGCAGAGTTGATGCGCCGCTTTAAGCGGACGACGAGGCTGGTGCGGATTACGGATGGGACGCCCTCTCTTGAGGAGGAAAACGCCATTGCTATGGCCGGATATGCGCGATGGGGTGCACAGATTGATCTCGGGCGAACCGAGACTGAGGTGCGCAGTGCGCTGATTGAATTCAGGCGCTCCCTGTCAAAGATAGGGCATATCGTTCTGCGCGTGGACCCCGACGGATATAATACCGTTGCCTATTTGCGGGAGTTTTTCAAATCCGCCGGAGGAAAACGCCTGTTTTCCCCGATTACCGAAGCCTATCTTTTGCCGGGAATGTAACGCCGTGCTCGGTTGGCTTGAGTTCGAAGAAAGGACGCTTCCGTCGGATCGGGAGCGGTGAGAATACAAAATGGATACGAAAAAGAAGATTCTGATTGTTGAGGATGAAAAAAATATTGCCGACGTTCTTGCCGTCAATCTGATGCTGGCCGGCTATGCGTATGATATCGCATACGATGGCGAAGCGGGACTTGAGAAGGCACTGAGCGGGGATTTCGATCTGATTCTGCTGGACATCATGCTGCCCAAGATGAACGGCTTTGAGGTCTGCACGCGGGTGCGCCGTAAATTCTCCACCCCGATCATTATGGTAACGGCACGCGAGGATGAAAAGGACAAGATTCTCGGTCTCGATACGGGAGCCGACGATTACGTGACCAAGCCTTTTTCCTTCAACGAGCTGCTTGCGCGGATCAAGTCCAATATCCGCCGATCGTCGGGTGAGCTGATCTCCTCCGACAAGCCTGCCGCAGACAGCAGTATGCTGACGGTGCGGGGGCTCTCGATTGACACCGAGCGTTATGCGGTCGAGCGGGACGGCGTGAGCATCGAGCTCTCCAAAAAAGAATACGATCTTCTTCTTTTCCTTGCCTCCAATCTTGCCCGTCCCTTCTCCCGAGAGGAGCTGCTTGAGCAGGTCTGGGGATATGAAGGCTTTTACGGGGATATCCGCACCGTTGACGTGACCGTGAAGCGCCTGCGTGACAAGATCGAAGCAGATCCGTCAAAGCCCGAATATCTCTTTACTAAACGCGGGGTGGGGTACTATATCAAATGATGTCACGCAGCTTGTACGCCAAGATTATTCTGATCCTGGTTATCTTTATCATTACCGTCATGAGCGTGGTCGGCACGGTTCTGCTCAATAGCGTCAATCATTTCTATACCAATGATTTCTTCACGCAGATGGAGCAGAATTTTTCCCGCAACGGCCAGTTGTATACGGCGCTGGAGAGTGCAATGGGTGAGGCTGATCCCGTTGCCTCCCTCAAGGACGTGCTGCAATCCTTCAGCGCGCGCCTCGGCATTGACAGCTATCGCAACTACTATATCCTCGATGCGGACGGCAATATCCTCGACGGCTCGGATTCCGCACTGGAGCAGAATCTGCTGAAGACACAGAATCTGCTCTCTGCCATGAACGGTACGCGTGGCGGAAATACTTCGGGCGGAGAGGATTATTCCGATTATGCCGTCCCCCTTTCGATCGGGGAGGCGCAATATATCGTTTACATCAAGGATTCGCAGGAGGATATGCAGCAGCTGAGCTGGATTCTTTTCTCGATTATTCTTCAAGCCCTTTTGATTGGCCTTCTGATTGCACTTTTGCTTGCTTTTTTCCTCTCCAAGGCCATTACCCAGCCGATTCAGTCGCTGACGCAGGGTGCGAAGCTGATTGCTGCCGGTGAATTTACGCATGAGCTTGACGTTCATTCCGGAGATGAGATCGGTACGCTGACCGATACCTTCAACCACATGAAGGAAATGCTCAAAAATACGTTCGACGAGGTTGAGGGCGAACGCGCGAAGCTGGAGACGGTTTTTTCCTACTTAAAGGATGGCGTAATTGCCTTTAATGACGAGGGAAAGCTCCTCCATATCAACGACAGTGCGTACGAGCTTCTGGCCGCAGGGGCTGATCTTGAGGAGAACGAGAACTTCGATCTTGAGCATCTGCTCGACCTTTTCTCGGTCAGCTACAGTGACGGCCGATTTGAAAAGGTGGACGGCGACGGCGAGGTGGAGGACGGCGGCGAAGAGGGAGATGCAACCTTCGGCGGCGTCGTTTTTGCCGGCCGTGTGCTTGAGGTGAACTTCGGCCGTATTCGCTATAATGACGGCGGTCAGATGCATACCGGTGTGATTACCGTCATCCATGATATCACCGGTCGGTATGAGCTGGAGAAATCCCGCCGTGAATTCGTGGCAAACGTTTCCCATGAGCTGCGCACGCCGCTGACCGCGATTAAGGGAGCCTGTGAAACGCTGCACGATCATCCCGAATTACCGGATGAATTCCGCCGGCGATTCCTCCAGATGGCCATTTCGGAGAGTGACCGCATGACGTCGATCGTGCGTGATCTGCTCGTACTCTCCCGCCTTGACGATAAGCGTACGCGCTGGAAAATTACCCGATTTGATCTCAATGCTTCTCTGCGAAAAATGTGTGACGTGATGCAGGTCAATGCGGCCGGACGCGGCCAGCAGCTCAGTCTTGAGCCCTCTCCGGATGCCCTGATGATCTCGGGTGACGTTGAGCGGATTGAGCAGGTTTTGGTCAATATCATTTCCAACGCCGTCAAATATACGGCAGAGGGAGGCAAGATCCTCGTTCGCTCGGGCTATTCGGGGGCGGATCGCGTGTTCGTATCGGTTCGCGATAACGGTATCGGTATTCCCGAGGAGGATCAGCCGAGGCTGTTCGAGCGCTTCTACCGCGTGGAAAAGGCGCGCACCTCGGAGACGGGAGGGACCGGTCTCGGCCTTGCTATTGCCAAGGAGTTGGTTGAAGCACACGGCGGACGGATCGTTTTGCGCAGTAAGCTTGACGTCGGTACGCTCGTGCTGATTGAGCTTCCGGTCGAAACCAAGCTCAAGAGTACCGAAGAATGACAAAAAGAGGAATGCATGAAAGTCATTGAACGAATTAAAACCCTGCTTTTCATCCTGCTGTTTATCAGCTCGGTGAGTCTGGCGGGAATTTATATTGCCGGGATAACCGATCGGCCGGGCAGGGTAGGGGAGGATCTTCCTGCCGACGTGCTCACTGCTCTTCGCGGCGGGGTCGGTGTCTCCTCGACGCATTTGTATGCGGAGCACCTTATGCCCGAGTTTCTCGGGATCAAGCGTGAGGGTGCAGAGGCGATGGGACTTTTCTCTGGCACCTCGATGATGAATGACCTCAATGAAGCACTTTTTCCGTGGATGGAAGCCGTGTTCGGGGAGGAGACGCGCATTGAGGCCGTAGAGAACGGAGATGCGTACTGGCGCAGCTGCATAATGCGGGAATCCTATTTTTATCTGCGTTGGGGCTTTCCCGTGTCTGCCGCTGTCCTGCGTGCGCACGCCCTGCCCGAATCGGCTGATGCGATGCTTGAGGGGGCAGATCGCTCTCTTCCGCACGTTGCGGAAATCTTTTTCTTCCCGCTTCCGCGCGCCGACGGTGTTTCCGCCGTCAGCCGGGACGGTGAGGGAAAGGTGACGCTGTGGTACTGTTCGTCCTCGGCAAAGAAGGCACTTCCCGGCTTTTCTTACTTTTCTATTTATCTGGCAAGCGGAGTACTGAGTGAGTACGCCTTTGCCGGATTTGCGGACGCCGCCTGCCCATCTGCCCTTCTGACCCTTCCCGTGCCGACGGTTCCGGTTGCTATGCCCGATCTTATCCGGGAATATCCGCTTGCCGCTGTGACGGGGACCGAGCGCGTGCCTGCGGCTCTTCTTACTCTGCTTGATTACAATCTTAACAAAATCAGCGGATATTTTGAAGCGGAGCACGACACGGCGGTGTTCGTTGAGACGCACGGAACACTCCGTGCAACGGCAGATACGGTTACCTATGAAGCAGCGGCGGACGGGGGAATCCCGGTTGCCGATTTTCTGCGCAAAAGCGGCAGTATGCTCAATCTGCGGGACGATATCGTGGCCTGTGAACGAATGGCCGAACTGCTGATGCAGATGGAGGACGGACCCGCAGGCGGGGCGGCCGAGCTGCGGATGTCTGCTATGTATACCGATGGAGAGCTGCTGATTCTTGAATACGCATATTTTTATGACAACGTGCAGATCGTCGCGTCCTCTCCCGCACTTCGCATTGCGGTCGGCGGGCACAGGATCGTCTCGCTTCATCTGACGGCCTGCCGCTATCGGGCAGGCGAGGGAAACAGCCGGGCAGGCGGTCAGCGTTGGATGCTGAATCTGGTGGACTACCTGCGTGAGCAGGGCAGGACGGAAAACTGTCGGATTGCACTTGTGTACAGTCCCGTTTCTGCCGATGCGTCGGCGGTCCGTGTGGATTGGAAGCTGTATACGCTTGGCTGAGGAGGAAAGAAATGCGCTGGAATCATATTAAGACCGTGATGATCATCATTCTGCTCATCGTGAACATCTGGCTGATTTACCTCATTGCAGGGCGTTATATGACGCGGGAATTCCTTGACGGGGACGTGATCAGAGATACCATTGAGATTCTCGGCCGCAGTAACGTTTATATTTCTGAAGATCAGATTGACGTCAGAAAGCGGGACGCCGATATTTATACGGCGCTGCGCGGGGAAAATTATTTTACAGACGTCGTTGCCTGCTTTACCGACTCGTCGGTTGATGAGATGCTCCCCACGCCCGGCGGAATGCGCCTGGTGGCCGAGAGCGGTGACAGCTTTCTCCTTGGAGAGGATTTTTCGGTTACCTATTATGCTGCAGAGTGGGACCGTACTGCGCTGAGCGAGCTTTGTGCGCGTGCCGCAGCAGAGGGGGAGAGAATCTCTCCCGATGGCTTTGCATTCGGTCGGGCTAAGCGGGAAATCCGCCGCTTGCTTGAAGGAGGAGTATCGGCGGCCGGTGTCGTTTCCGTCTCGCATATGCGGGCAGAGATCACCGAGGTGCGTCATTTTGACGGATACTATCTGGTGCAATGCCGGCAGACCCTTGATGGGATGCCGCTCGGTACCAATGCGGTTTCCTGTCTTTGTGATGAGAAGGGGAATATGTTCCGTCTTGACGGTGTCTGGAGCTTTTGTCCCCCGACGGGCAGTTATTCGGCACAGCTTTACGACCAGATCAATATACTGTTTATTGAAAAGGCAGTGCTTGACGAATTGCGGGACGCGGGGGCGCAGGACGGAGGAATACACCTTGACAGCCTACGCCTGTGTTACGTGATCAATACGGCAGAAGACGGAGAGGGCGGCACGCGCGTATTTTATTCCCCGGCCTGGCAGATTTCTTATACCGACGGAAGCGAGCGGATATACAGTGCGGTGACGGGAGAGCTTGTCGATTCTCCCGCGTGAGGGCAGAGAAAAGAAAAAATATTTCAAAAAAAAGAAAATACCCCTTTTATTTTCCGTGTCTTTATGGTATACTATAGAAAAGTGGTACGGTGTGGGATACGTGTGCCGCTCTTTCTGCCGTCTGTACGTACAATCGCGCCTTTTTGTGCAGCATTGCGCACAGACTTTTTCCGCGTATGCGGACATAGAATATGAGAAAAGGTAGTTTACTATATGGAAAAGATTGTAATCGAAGGAGGCAAGCCGCTGTACGGCGAGGTCGAGATTAACGGTGCGAAAAACGCCGCACTCCCGATTATTCTGGCTTCTCTTCTGACTGCAGATAAATGTGTTATTGAGCATCTGCCCGCGATCAGCGACGTTGCACTCGCGCTGGAAATCCTGCGCAGTATGGGGGCCGGGGTGAAGATGATCAATCGCACGACGGTGGAGATTGACGCGACACACGTCAAGCCCGGCACCTCTCCCTACGAGCTGGTCAGCAAGATGCGCGGCTCCTCCTATATCATCGGTGCTGAACTCGGGCGCTTCGGCTCCGCCCGCGTGGGTTGGCCCGGCGGCTGTGATTTCGGTGTCCGCCCCATTGACCAGCATATCAAGGGCTTTGAGGCGCTTGGTGCGCGTGTGGAAATCGAGAACGGATACATCGTTGCATCCGCACCTGACGGTCTTCGCGGCGGTTCGGTATATTTTGACTGTGTGACCGTCGGCGCAACCGTCAACGTGATGATTGCCGCCGTTCTGGCCGAGGGAAATACCGTCATTGACAACGCGGCCCGTGAACCACATATCGTTGACCTGGCCAACTTTCTGAATACCTGCGGTGCAAAAATCACCGGTGCGGGCACCAGCGTGATTCGCATCAGCGGTGTGAAAAAACTGCATGGCTGTACCTATACCATTATTCCCGATATGATTGAGGCCGGCACCTATATGGCTGCGGTTGCCGCAACGGGCGGCAAGGTTCGGATTACCAACGTCATTCCGAAGCACCTTGAGATCATCTCTGCCAAGATGGAGGAGATGGGCGCGGTGATTGAGGAGGATGACGATTCGATCGTGATCAGCCGCACGGGCACGCTTCGCCGTGCGAATATCAAGACGCTTCCCTATCCCGGATTTCCGACCGATATGCATCCGCAGATGAGTGCGGTGCTCTGCTGTGCGCAGGGAACCAGCATCGTTTCGGAGAGCATTTGGGAAAACCGTTTCCGTTACGTGGATGAGCTGCTCAAAATGGGCGCGGATATTTCCGTGGACGGACGTACGGCCACCATCCAGGGCGTTGATCGGCTGAGCGGAGCACCCGTTCGCGCGGTCGATTTGCGTGCGGGAGCGGCAATGATTATTGCCGGACTTGCGGCAGACGGAAAAACCGAGATTGCCGGGATCGGCAGTATCGAGCGCGGCTACGATGATATCGTCGGTAAGCTGGCGCGGCTGGGTGCAAACATCAAGAAGGTTTATTGCAGTGATGAAAACGAGCTGCTTGAAGCGAAATAACCGTCCTTTTGAGCAAAACCTTTTGAGAGAACCTGCGGAGCCCATGCCCGCAGGTTCTCTCCGATAAGGCAGGAATTTGCCGCCCGGAAAGGCACGTTGAAGAAAGAGGCTTCCTTGCGGAAGCGATGGTAAACGAATGACAGAAGAAAAAAGAATGCTGCCCCTCCGCGGTCGTTTGCTTGCGGTATTGCTCTTTTTTGCCCTTTGGGCGTCCGTATTCAGCCTGCAGGCGGCAGCCGCTTTTGCGGACGTGCCGCGCGAGGCGTGGTATTACGCAGATATTGAGCAGCTGCGAAGAGCAGGCGTCGTCAACGGATATCCCGACGGAAGCTTCCGTCCCAATGCGGCGGTCACCTATGCCGAGGCAATGAAAATGATCTTGGTCGCCGCCGATTACGCAATCGAGCCCGGGGTTGGCACGGCGTGGTATCAGCCCTATCTTACCTATGCCCGTGCACGGGGAATCGTCGATCCCGATGCGGTAATTGATCCGAACGGATTGATCACGCGGGACAGCTCTGCCGAGCTGATCGTCCGTGCGATTGGTCTGCCGCTTGACGTTTTTACCGAGAAAAGCCCGTTTGCCGACAGTGAAAACGTCTATGCCACGACACTCTACGGCGTCGGAATATTCAAAGGAGAGCCCGAGGGAAACGCCTTTTATTTCCGCGGCTCCCGTTCGCTGAGCCGCGCCGAGCTTGCCGCACTTGTCGTGCGTATGATGCAGTATTCGGACGCCCGTCCCGCACACAGCGCGGATTACCGTCTGATGCCGAGAGATTGTACGTTGCCGGAAGCGCCGACGACGGTGGGGGATTTTATCCAAACGCTGATTTATCTTGCGGTCAACGGCATTGATTCGCACACCTTTATTTACCGCGGTACCGATGCCGAGACGGTGCGGGACGAATACATTCCCAAACTCGTTGAGGCATTCCCGATTGCAACCGATCTCTGTCGGGAGTCGGTGATCTATTATCATTATTATAACATCAATCTGGCCTATGCGCCGAACTACGTATCCATGACGCTGCGGCTGAGTGCACGGGACTACAGCGGAGACGAATGCCGAGCCATGTTTGATTACAGCCTGAAGGCGGCCGAAGCGGTGGTCCGCGAAATTTTAGCCGAAGGCCCTCTGGATGCCGAGGCACCGCAGACCGATTTTGCGCGCCGCTGTGCCGTGTGGATTGCAACCCATTGCCGTTATGCCGAGGGGGACGGCTTGCTTGACCAATACGCCTATTCGGTGTTTCACGATGGCTCGTCTGTCTGCTCGGGCTATACGGCCGCGTATAACCTGATGCTCAAGCTTGGTGGGATTAAGTGTATCTCGATGACGGGAAAGGCAATCAGCGAGGGAGAGACCGCGCCGCACGCCTGGACGGTTGCCGAGCTTGACGGTGAGGTGCGTTTCATTGACGTCACTTGGTGTGATCCGATCAATATGCCCGACGATTACGTCGCCTATACCTATTTTGCGCTTGACGAACAAAATTTCGAAAAGGATCATATTCCCGAGTGGGATTGGCGGACGTACTGGAACTTCCCGAACTGACCGCTTTCCGCTGCCCCCGCATCGCCCTGCGATGCGGGGGTGTGCCTTTTCGGTGCAAAATACTTGTCAATCGGAGAAAAGTGTGGTAAAATAGAGAAAATATCATCGGAAGGAGAGATGGGATGAAACAGGGTACACGATTGGCCAAAACGGCAGTGTTTATGGTTGCCGCCGTTCTGTCGTCCAAGATTCTCGGTATGCTGCGTGACGTGCTGGTCGCAGGGGCGTACGGGACGTCGGGGGCGGCCGTGGCGTATGAAACAGCAAGCCGTCTGCCGATTCTGCTCTTCGATCTGGTTCTCGGCGGCGTCGTGGCAGCCTCCTTCATTCCCGTCTTTAACGAAATTCTGGTCAAGGAGGGAAGAGAATCCGCCTTTGACTACGCCAATCGCTATATTAATCTTCTCTTCGTACTCACCGCCGTGCTCTCTCTTCTTGGCGTGCTTTGCTCCTCTCTGCTCGTGCGCTTCTTCGCACCGGAGCTTTCCGTTGAGGTGCACGGGCTTGCCGTAATCCTCAATCGCATTATGTTCCCCATGATGCTCTTTATGGCGCTGGCCTATGCCCTGGTCGGTCTTTTGCAGTCGCTTGGGGAGTTTCATCTTCCGGCGCTGATGAGTCTGGCGTCAAACGGCATTATGGTGCTTTATCTGCTTGTTCTCAACGACCGCTTCGGCATCGTCGGCCTTGCCGTGGCCATGCTGGCCGGTTGGGCCGTGCAGGCGGTGATGCAGATGCCCCGCGCCCGACAGTTGGGATATCGCTGGCGGCCGACCTCGCTTTCTCTCACTGCGCCTATTCGCCGCTCTTTGCGCATGGCACTGCCCATTCTCGTCAGCACCTGGATGCAGCCGATCTGCAACCTGATCAACACGCGCTTTGCCTCGGGGATTGCCGACGGACGCGCCATTACGGCAATCGGTTATGCCAATCGGCTGTACGTTATTATCGTCGGGGTGTTTTCTTTCGTGGCTACCAATCTGCTCTTCCCCTATCTCTCTCGCGCAACCGCATCGGGGGATCACGATGAGGCCGAGCGGTTGACAGGGCTTTCACTGAAGCTACTCGGGTTGATTATTCTGCCCATTTCGGTGGGGGCGGCCGTGCTGGCCGAGCCGATCATTGCACTGATTTTTGAACGCGGAGTGTTCACTGCCGCCGATACGGCACTGACGGCCGAGGCACTGTGCTGTTTTGCCCTCGGTATGCCCTTTATGGCCTTCAACGAGGTGTATACCAAGCTGCTGTTCTCCCGCCAGAAACCGAGGCCTGCAATGGTGACCTCGATTGTTGCGATGGCGGTCAACTTTGCTCTGATTTCTCCGCTTGCCGCCCGATTCGGTGTGGGTGGAATTGCCGCCGCATCTGCCGCCGCCGTGGCGGTCAACGCCGTGCTCAATCATATATTCATCCGCCGTGGCGGCTCCCGTCTGCTCGTCCGTGCGGATTGGATTGATCTGCTCAAAATTATCGTTGCCGCCGCCTTGATGGGGGGCGTCGTCAGATTGACCTATGCGTATCTGCCACTGGGTCGGATTGCGGCAACCCTGTTATCGATCGGCGTTGGTGTGATCGTCTACGCCCTTGCCGTTCTGCTTTTCCGTGAGGGAGAGGTATGGCGTCTTGTCAGCCGCTTTCTCAATAAAAAACAAAAATCGGAGGTCCGGGATGATTAAACTTTACCACGTGATTAGCGACACGAATATCGGCGGAGCGGGAACACTTCTGCTCAATTATCTCAAGAACGTTGACCGTGACAGCTTTGCCATTACCGTCGTCGTGCCGCGCGGCAGCGCGCTGACCGAGCGCATTACGGCGCTCGGCTTCCCCGTAATTGAGACCGAGCACGGCAGGGACAGGTCTCACGAGCGTGCGGCAACGGCAGAATTCCGCCGCATCTTCCGCGAAGGAAAGCCGGATATCGTCCATACCCATTCCTCCTTCTCGGCCAAGCTTGCCGCGTGGCAGGTGGGTGTCGGCGTTCGCATTTATACGCGGCACAGTGTTTTTCCGCCCCCGAAGAAGCTGACGAGCTTTCCGGGCAAGCAGATCTCGGGTCTGGTCAACAACACGCTGGCGACCCATATTATTGCTGTGGCACAGGCGGCCGCAGACAATCTTACCGATACGGGCGTTGACCCGCGAAAGATTCAGGTTATCGTCAACGGTGTTGAGCCGATGACGCCCCCCGACGCCGAGCGCCGCCGCACGCTGCGCGCCTCGCTCGGGTATGACGACAGTCATTTCGTGGTCGGTATGTCGGCACGCCTTGAGCTTGTCAAAGGACACAGCTATTTTCTCGATGCGGCGGCCGTGCTTGCCGAGCGTGACCCGTCGATGCGTTTCTTAATCATTGGCAGCGGTACCTGCGAGGCCGAGCTTCGTGCGCAGGCAGAGCGGCTGGGGCTTGCCGATCGCGTTTGCTTCGCGGGCTTTGTCAGCGGCGTTGCCGATTACGTCGGCAGCATGGATCTCGTGGTCAATTGCTCCTACGGCACCGAGGCAACCAGCCTGGCGCTGGCTGAAGCAATGAGTCTGTCCCGCCCCATCGTGGCAACCACCTACGGCGGCAATCCGTATATGGTGGAGAACGGCGTGAACGGATATCTGGTGCCGATCAAGGATTCGACCGCTCTGGCTGATGCCATTCTGCGCGTCAGGGAAGATCCCGACAATTACGACGCACTTTGCCGCGGCGCATACGCGCGCTATCACGAACGTTTTACTGCCGCCGCTATGACGGCACAAATGGAGGCGCTCTATCGCCGTGCACTGGCTGAGAAGGGGTGATCTCTATGCACGAAAAGGAGATTTCGATGAATTCCACCCCCTCCGCCCGCCGTATTGTGCTCGATCTGCGCGGAATTGAAACGGTTGCCGAGCTGCACGCACTGCTCAAGGATGCTTTCGCCTTTCCGCCCTATTACGGGTGCAACTGGGATGCCCTTTGGGATTGTCTGAGCGCACTTGAGGCGCGTCCGATAGAGATCGACGTCTACGGCTTCGTTGACCTGCAGGCCAGGCTCGGCTCCCGTGTGATCCCTTTTTTCGACGTGCTGTACGACTTTCATCAGTCCCGAGGGGACGCGGCAGTGCTTCGCTTTCACAATGAAGAAGAATAACGGGATGAAAAATGAAGAGGCGGTTCGGTGTGAACTGCCTCTTCATTTTATGTCATTTTGCGCAGAAAAACGGGGAAAATGTATCGAATTTGTACCGAAAACTTGACGAATTTGGTGGGGCGTGCTATGATAAGTCAAAAATTTTCGGAGGAAAAATATGCTTACGTTTGAATTTGGAGCGCTTCATTTCACCGTTACCGATGAAGGGAGAATTGCGCTGACCCGATGCTTTGCTTACGACAATACCGATCTTCTTGATTCGCCGGAGCCGCAATCAATCTGCGAATTTGATTTTGCCGGGGGGATTCTCTCGGGCGGAACCCGTCTGTGTGGCTCGGACGAGTCCCTTCGTCTGCGCTACGTGCGGCATGAGGTACGCGGAGACGTGCTGACCGTCGTCAGCCGCTCGGCGCGGGTCGAGGTAGAGTCTGCCTTCTGCCGTTATGCGGATACGAATGCAATCCGCGTGGTGCAGAAGATTACGAATATTTCAGGCGAGCCGCTTTGCCTTGAGATGGCCAACACCCTCGGCATTTGCTTTGGACGCGACGTGGTTGCCGATCATCGGAACTTTTATCTCCACGTTTTTACCAATGCGCGTTATACCGAGGGAATGCCCGTGGTGCGTAGTCTTTACGACCTCGGTCTGTGGTGGCATAATGCCCTTTATCAGGTAGAGAATGTCGGCAACGCATCCTCGAACGGCTATCTGCCGCAGGGTATCGTTGAGGACCGTGCGAACCGAAGCTTTCTGATGTTCCAGATTGAATCTTATGCCGATTGGTTCTATCAGATTTCCGTCTCGGCCAATCGCTTTAATCTCCAATTGGGCGGTCCGACCGCGCGTTATCACGCCTGGAACCGGGTTCTCGCACCGAACGAGAGCTACACCACCGTTCCCGTCGCCGTTTGTGCCGGGGAAACGCTCAACGGCGTGCTCGCGGAAATGACCCACTATCGCCGCCACCGCAAGCCCGATTCCGCTGCGGACGCCGCGCTTCCCTCCATTTATAATGAATATATGCATTTTTCCTGGGACGATCCTTTTGCGGAGCGCGTTTGCGCGATGGCGCCCTACGTGCAGAGGAGCGGCTGTGCCTATTACGTAGTGGACTGCGGATGGCATAATGCGCGTGAGATCAGCGATATGCTGGGGATGTATAAGAAATTCGGTACCTGGTATGAGGATAGAAGCCGCTTTCCGGACGGTATCCGCGCCGTGGCCGAATACGTGCACAGCCTGGGGTTGAAATTCGGGCTTTGGATTGCCCCCGAGGTCGTGGGACTGGAGAATACCGAGATGCTGGCGCATTACGATGACGATTGCTTCTTTGTCCGCAACGGCAAAAAAATCTCGAGCAACACGGGCTATCTGCTCGATTTCCGCCATCCCAAGGTGCGTGCATATATGACCGAGACCATTGACCGTATGATTGACGAATACGGCTGTGACTATATCAAATTTGACGGTGCCCCCAATCCCGGATTCGGCACCGAGATCGACGCCACCTCGCCCGGCGACGGGCTTGAGCGGCACACGGAGGCCTTCCTTGACTGGGCTGGTGAGATGATGGCACGCCATCCGCAGGTCATTTTCGAGGACTGTGCGGCAGGCGGACAGCGAATGGATTATCGGGCCCTCTCTCTCTTCAGTCTGGTATCTACCTCCGACCAGACGGCCTACAACCGCTATCCGTATATTACCGCAAATATCTTTGCCTCGGTACTTCCCGAGCAGGCGGCGGTGTGGAGCTATCCCGTTGACAGTGCGCTCTACGATCCCGAGCATGAGGAGGCGGTGAATGCGCTTGTGTCCCGCGAGCGCGTGGTGCTCAACATGATCAACGCCATACTCGGCCGAATTCACCTTGCCTCCCGCATCCATTTGCTGGATGAGGAAAAGCAGGCGCTGATCCGTGAGGGCGTTACCCTTTACAACAGTCTTACCGCCGATAAATTGCAGTCAGTTCCTTATCTGCCCTGCGGCTATACGCCGTTTGGCGCGACCTTTGCTGCCGTGGGCTTACGCACCGAAGAGAAGATTTATCTGGCGGTCTGGAATCTTGGCGGAGAGCGGCACGTGTGCATCGATTTGCCTGAGATTTCGGTGCAGGAAGCAAAGGTCATCTATCCCGCGACTCTGCCGACCGAATTTTCCTTCACTGCCGATTCGCTTACGCTTGATTTTACCGAAGACGAGCAGGCAAGACTGTTTGAGCTGACGCTGAACTGATTGTCAGCGAAGTCTTTTGTGCCGAAAAAATTCTGCCCGAATAAAAGGCCACCCAAGGAAGAGATATCTTCATCGGGTGGCCTTGCTTTTTATACGATTGTTGCTTGGGTTACTGCGGTACGGTGACGGGAGAGGGGGAAGGGGAGGTCGTTGCCGTAACGGTGGTCTGAGGGCCGAAGTAGATCTCGGG
>JAZODX010000060.1:0-2969 GCA_045597265.1 Eubacteriales bacterium
AGCCCGCCATCTTTCTGCGCGCGGCGATGAATTTCCCGATTTTCACTTGATCCATCCCGTTCTCTCCTTTCGCATCCATGATAGCAGATTTCAGGGCAGAAAAACACGTACCTTCGGTTGAATGGGGAGAAATCAACCGAAGGTAGAGTTTTGGGTTATGCGGGTGTGGTCAGTCGATGATCTCGTAGGAGAACATCTCGTAGTGCAGGCGCGTGCCGACGTCGGCTCCGGCCGGCAGCAGCGCCAGCGCGATGAAAACGTCCTCGCTACATGCGCCCGATTCATCGCGCAGATAGGCGTATTCGCCTTCGATTTTGACGAGAAGATAGTCTTTCGGTTCCATATTTCGTCTCCTTAATCGCTTCGGAAACTACATTTCCAAAGCGGAGTTTTGATGCGTAAGGGGGTACGTTGCGGAACGGCACGCAGGCCGTTCCCTACGGTGGTGTGGGTAACGCAGGCGGCAAACGGTTACCGCGTGGCTGTCGTTCTTCTCGGTCCAGCAGGGCTTCCCTCCGTTTTGCGGGATTTCAGCATGGGTTTATTGCAATGGATATTGGCGGAAGTGTCAAGGCCAAAATCTGAAAGATCCACAAAAAAGGACAGGCGTTTGTAGGCTGTCCTTTTTACGGTTTTAGCAGAATCTACGAGCGCCGTACGGGCTTGGCGGTATGTTTGGCCACCGACAGGCACCAGCCATTCACCGTTTCGTTTTCGGGCATTTTCAAATCCCGCAGAGGGTATTCCTGCCCAAGCGCATCGGCTTTGCTGATGCCCAGCGGATGATACGGCTCGATGTCCACGTGCTCTACCGCCGAAAGGGTCTCGGCAAGCTTGCCCACAGCTGCAAAATGCTCCTCGCGGTCATTGCAGCCGGGGATTACGGGGCATCTGAGCACGATCTTTGCCCCTTGTGCGTCTAAGCGGCGAAGATTTCCCAAAATAACAGCGTTATCTACCCCCGTGTACGCCTTATGCCTTGCCGGATCGGTTTCCTTGACGTCCCAAAGGAACAAATCGGTCACCGCGGCTATTTCCCGGACGGTTTCCCACGGAGCATAGCCGGAGGTCTCGATGGCGGTATGGAGGCCGCGGCTTTTGGCCATGGACAAAAGCGCATAGGTAAACTCGGCCTGCATCAGCGGTTCGCCGCCCGAAACGGTCAAGCCGCCGCCGGAATTTTCATAGAAGGGCAGATCCTTCAAAACCTCTTCCAAAACCTCTTCGGGGCGCATTTCCGTTCCGCACACCTCAAGGGCGCCCGTGCAGGCCGCGGCACAAGCGCCGCACACAAGGCACCGTGTGCGGTCCAGAAGGTGTTCTCCGCTCGGCGAGACAGAATGCACGCCGTTCGGGCAGGCACTCAAGCAGTCCAGACAGCCGATGCAGCGGTTTTTGTAAAGCGTCAGCTCGGCCTTTTTCGATTTGGATTCGGGATTATGGCACCAAAGGCAGCGGAGCGGGCAGCCCTTCAAAAAAACGGTCGTGCGGATCCCGGGGCCATCGTGCAGGGAAAACCGTTGTATATCAAAAACAGTTGCCGTCATAGTTACTTAGCGTGGCGCAATCTGCCGATGATTTCGTCCTGAAGCTCAGCATCCAGCCTGGTGAAGTGTGCGGAATAGCCGCCGACTCTGACCACAAGGTGTTCGTATTTTTCGGGGTGCTCCTTGGCATCAAGCAGTTCTTCAAGCGGCGTGGTGTTGCCCTGGAAAATCTGTCCGCCCTTTTGGATAAAGGTCAGGAGCAGCGTTTCGAGGATGTCTTCGTTGATCCAGGAGGCATCAAAATCCCACATGGTCGATGCGCCGCCGGCAAATTTGTCGAACGGCATTCTGCCGCAAGAGTTGATCGCCGCGGTAACCCCCTGCTTCATCGAACCGCAGGCCGGGCCCACACCGTGCGCCACGCCTTCGTGCGCCAGTCTGCCGTCCGGTGTTGCGCCGAGGAATTGCGCCGCGTACGGAGAATAAACAAACGTGAGGATCACCGGTTTTCCGCTGCCGCCCCATCTGGTGCGGTAGTTCAAATACATATCCGAAAAGTCGGTCATCACCCGTTTGGCCATTTCGTCGGCTTCGATATTGTCCACGCCGTATTTGGGGATGTTTCTGAGTCTTGCCCGAAGCTTTTCGCAGCCCTTGAAGTTGGCCTTCAGAGCTGCGATCAGCTCTTCGGCCGTACAGATTTTATCGTCAAAAACCGCTTTTTTGATGGCAAACAAGCCGTCGGCAACGTTGGGAAGTCCCAGATGTGTGCCGCCGTAATCGTGATATTTTACGCCGCCGCCGTGCATATTGCGGCCGCGCTCAAGGCAATCGTCCAGCATGGAGGAAATCAAAAAGGAGGGACGGTTTTTCTCGGCGAGCTCGCTGTGGATATCCTGCTCGTGGAGGTATATTTCGGTGATTCTTGTCGCCTCGCGGATAAAATCGCGATAGAACGCCTCAAAGTCGCGGTAGCCCGCAAGGCCGCCTTCGTTTTGAAAACAGCTGTACTGCTTGCCCGTTACCAGGCAAACGCCGCCCGTAACCATCAGCTCCAGCATCTTGGGCACGTTTTGCCAGCCGATATAGAGGAAGTCTGAGGTCATGCCCTGAATGCCGACCTCCATGCAGCCGCCGCAGGCGTACTCTACCGCATCGCGGTATTTGATGCCGCTCTTCACAAGTGCGCCGATGATGGCGGGATCGTACAAAATCTGCGCCCGGTTGTTGCCCGAAAGGATATACTGCACGCAAAGCTTTACCAGATCCTTCGGCGGATCTTCGGGAAGCCGCACGTTGACCAACGGATGCGTGATGTCGAGATCGATAACGGATTGCACCATGATGTACGTCAGCGGATTTACCGCAGAGCAACCGCTCGGGTGCGTACCGCCGACCACAACGGCCTCTACCCAGCCGTCGGAGCGGTACAGTCGCTCGTCGAGGCGCAAAAACAGCTCGTCGATGATCTCTTTTGCCTCT
>JAZODX010000061.1:0-2487 GCA_045597265.1 Eubacteriales bacterium
CCACCAAGGCGCCCGACACCACCAAGGCGCCCGACACCACTAAGGCGCCCGACACCACCAAGGCGCCCGACACCACTAAGGCGCCCGAGACGACCGAAGCGCCCGAGGAGCCCGAAATTCCCGAGGAACCGGACGTTCCCGAGATAACCACTGCACCGGAAACTACCCCTGCACCCGAGACGACTACCGCACCCGAAACGACCACCGCGCCCGAGACGACCACCGCGCCCGAAACGACCACCGCGCCCGAGACGACTGCCGCGCCCGAGACGACCACCGCGCCCGAGACGACTGCCGCGCCCGAGACGACCACCGCGCCCGAGACCGCACCGGCACCCGGCGGCAATGAAACGCCGACCATTCCCGGTGGATTTGGCTGGTAACGCCATACGCATAAAGGAAAATGCCCTCTCCGTCACAGAGTGACGGAGAGGGCATTTTCAGCACCTCGCTTATTTCGTTTTTTCCTCGGCAGAGCCCCTTCGCCCGGCACGGCGGACGAGGGAATCGACAATCAGCACGGCAAGCGAAAAGACCACGACACCGGCGCCGATCAGAATCGCGCAGTGCATGAAAAAGTCCTGCGGCAGAACGCGGATGATTTCATCCACGCGGGGGTCAAAAATCCAGTTTTCCTTTCCGGGGAAGAATATGCCGTGGAAAATGACAAATGCACGGTCAAAATCAAGTGCGGCAAGCCCGCCCACCACGATCGGCAGAGCAACGGCCGACACGGCGGCAGTCGAAGCCGCAGGCAGGCAGCCGAGCCGGAAGGGGGAAAGGATACCCCTTCTGCGCAGAACGAGCAGAACGAGCAGGCAGAGCCCCGAGGCAATCAGCACGGCGGCGTTGAGATCGAAGAGCAGCTTGCAGTCGGCAAAATGATCGGCACCGCTCCGGGAAAAGGCCATCTCTCCCGCCGAAAATTCGCGTCCCGGCAGGGTGAGGTAATCCAACACCTCGTCGTATGCCTCGCGGATCTGCTCGGCGCTGAACCCGCTCGCGGCGGGCAGCTGCATGGCCTCGATATGGGCATAATAAAAGGGGCGGATATAGATGGGCAGGCCGATCGACAGGGTGAGAATCAGAAAAAAGAGCGAAACGGTAAACAGCACTGCGGCGGCAGAATTCAAACCGCGGCGGACGGAAGCAGACTTCATCGGCTTTCTCCTTTCAGCATTCTGCGCGAAGCGAGCACGCAAGTGCGTGCAGCCGCTCCCGCTCGTTCAGCGAGGGATCCGCAATCACGGCGTCCAGAAGACGGCTGAGCATTTTCCCGATCCCGGGGCCGCGCGGAATCCCGAGCGCGGCAAGATCAGAGCCGTTCAGCGCAAGATGCGCCACGTCGGTGCAGTCGCCTCGCGTCAGCACCTCGTCCAGCGCCTTGCGGTAAGCCGCCATCTCCTCGCCGAAGGCGGCACGCAGATCAAGCATATCCCGCACGGCACACTCGCCCCCCGCACGAAGCAGACGGCGAACGGTCAGCGCAGCGTCCGCCCCCAAAGGGAGATCCATCAGCGAAAGCGCCGCCGAAACGCGGCGGATCACCGCGCCGGGAAGCCGCAGTCGCTCCAGGCATTCTGCCGCGCGGTCGGGAGAAAGATGTCGAAAAATCGCGCTCAGGCGGACCGACACCTCACACGGCAGCGCAGGGAGGACGCCGACGGGCGGACGCACCGCCTCGGGCGAGATCCGCACGAGAATACCGTCCTCCTCCATCATGGCCAGCGCTGCATCGGCGTTTTCCCCCATGACGGTGCGCGAAAGCTCGGCGCAAACCCGCTCTGCCGAAATGCGCGCAAGCAGACGTGCACAAGCCCTCGCACCCGCACGGGTAGCGGGCTCCACCGTGAAGCTGAGCTCGGCCGCAAAGCGATAGGCACGCAGAATGCGAAGCGCATCCTCGCGGAAGCGTTCCTCAGGCTCGCGCACACAGCGGATCACCCGCGCCGCAAGATCGGAACGGCCGTCAAAGAGATCAACCAGCCCGTCACCGGGCGCGTATGGCGACCACGCCATCGCACAGACGGTGAAATCCCGCCGCGCAAGATCCTCCCCCAGCGAACGGGTGAAGGAAACCTCGCTCGGATGACGCGAATCCAGATAATCTCCGTCAACGCGATAGGTCGTAATCTCCACCGGGAGCGCGTCTTCCCCCTCACCGCAAAGCACCGTCACGGTGCCGTGCTTGAGCCCGGTCGGAACGGTGTGCCAATCGGCAAACACGGCAAGCGTTTCCTCCGGCAGCGCCGAGGTGGTAATATCCCAATCGTGGGGCGGACGGCCAAGCATGCTGTCACGCAGACTGCCGCCGACCAGATACGCCTCATGTCCCGCCGCATCAAGCCGCCGAAGCAGCTCACTCACTGCAGGCGGACAGGAAATATGCATCATTACCCCTCCTTTGGACATACTTTATATGAAAACAGTATACCACAAATCAAGCCGAAGCGCAAGGGAAATCTCCCCGCTTCCCCACCCCGCCCA
>JAZODX010000062.1:0-15727 GCA_045597265.1 Eubacteriales bacterium
TGTGCAGTACGCTGACCATATGTGCAGTACTGAGGATGCTCTCCTCATCCGCCCCTTCGGGGCACCTTCTCCGCTGGAGAAGGCTTACTGAAATGTCACGCTACTATCTAAAGTGGAAATAAAAGTATGCTTTTATTGCCATACGAATTTGTCCTCGGATAACGTATATTCTTGTCAAAAAAAGGGCAGACACCGATTGGCGGTGTCTGCCCGACGTATGGATCAGATTACATTTCCCTTACCATGTCCTGCATGGAATAAAGGCCGGGGTGACGGGTGGGGAGCCAGGCGGCGGCGCGGAGGGCGCCGGTGGCGAAGACCTCGCGGGAGGATGCGCTGTGCGAGAGGGTCACGGTTTCGTCTCGTCCCGCAAACATCACCTCATGCTCACCCACGATTGTTCCGCCGCGGACGGCGTGAATTCCGATTTCCTTCGGGTCGCGCGGACGGCGGACGGCGTGGCGGTCATAGGTATATTCGGATTCCTCGCGGACCTCTGCAATGGCGTCAGCCAGCATCAGCGCAGTTCCGCTCGGGGCGTCAAGTTTGCGGTTGTGATGGCGCTCGATGATTTCAACGTCAAACGCCTCACCCAGCGTTGTCGCGGCGCGGCGGCAAAGCTCGATGAGCAGATTGATGCCGAGCGACATATTCCGTGAGTAGAAAACGGCGATTTTCTGCGCGGCCGCACGCATCGCGGCAAGCTCAGCCTCGTCGTGGCCGGTGGTTGCAACCACGACGGGAAGCGCGTGGGCAACGGCGTAGTTGAGCAGAGCGGGGAGGGCGGTGTGATGGGAAAAATCGATGATAACCGCGGCGCCGCAATCGGCGGGAATTGCATCGGGAGAGGAGTAAACGGGATAATCGGCCGTTCCGCCGAGGGTATCAATGCCGGCGACGATTCTTACCTCGATCTTTTCCGCTGCGGCGGCAGACACCGCGCGTCCCATCCGTCCCATACAGCCCGAGAGAATGATATTGATCATAAATTAAACATCCTTGCTTTTGCAGTTTTTCGGTGATCGGAGAGCCTTCGCTCAGAGCAGACCGTGCTTTTTCATGGCCGCCTCTAATTTTGCGCGGGTGTCAGCCTCCATCTCGCAGAGGGGCAGGCGGAATTCCTCCTCACAGAAGCCGAGCATCGCCATTGCCGTCTTGGCGGGAACGGGATTGACCTCGCAGAAGAGCGCGTCAATGAGGTCCAGAAGCTTCAGCTGGAGTGCGCAGGATTCGGCGGTGCGGCCTTCCAGATAAAGTGAGACGATATCGTGCGTTTCCTTCGGCATGATATTGGAGAGCACCGAGATGACGCCCTTGCCGCCCAGCGACAGGATGGGAACGATCTGGTCGTCGTTGCCCGAGTAGATATCGAGGTCCTTTCCGCATTCAGCCGCGAGTGCCGCGATGGAGCTGATATTTCCACAGGCCTCCTTGACGGCAACGATGCGTTCGTGCTTGGCCAGCTCACGGTATACCGACAGCGGAACGTTCACGCCGGTGCGGGAGGGGACGTTATAGAGAATAATCGGCTTGTTGGTTGCTTCAGCCGTCTCAAGGAAATTCTTGATCAGCCCCTTCGGGGTTGCCTTATTGTAGTAGGGCGTGACGAGCAGAAGCGCGTCGGCACCTGCTTCGCAGGCGGCGCGGGAGAGCTCAATGCCGTATGCCGTGTCGTTCGAGCCGGTACCGGCGATGAGCGGGATGCGGCCGGCGACCGTTTCAACGGCGTGCGCGATCAGCTCACAGTGCTCCTCGTGCGTCAGGGTGGCGGCCTCGCCCGTTGTGCCGGCGACGACCACGGCGTCCGAGCCGCGCGTAATCTGATCCTCCAGAATACGGTCAAAGGCGGGATAATCAATCATGCCGTTCTTGAAGGGGGTGATAACGGCTGTGGCAGAACCGGTAAAAATGGTAGGCTTTGTCATGGACATGGCGAAAATTCCTTTCAAATCGGTAGAAAATGTGCCGTTTTACGGGCGGAAATACGGCAAAACCGCGAAAAAAACAAAAAACTGGTTGAAAACCAGCCGTACTTGTAATATAATATTGGTGCACGGCAACCGTATACGGCTCGCCGGCGACCACATTACCGATACAGATAGCTCTCCATCAAATAAATTGACGACAGTCCGTCAGTTCTTCACCAAGCGGACCAGCGGACGCCCCGCTGCGGGGAGACCACTTCGGCGGTTTGCGCTCCCGCACGTCTTCAAGCGGCCGCAGCGGCCTTGGACGTGCGCGGTCACAATCCGCACCTCTATCAACAGGATATGTGTTGCACCCAAGATGGGTACCTAATTTCCACTTCATCTTATCACAAACCTTGCCGCTTGTCAACTCTTTTTTTTGCTTTATCCGAATATTTTACATTTTTCCGATTGGAGTAACCGATATGCAGCCCATTATAAACAAAAAGCCCCCGACCGATCTCAAAACCGCAGATTTCTTTTACGATCTGCCGCCCGAGCTGATCGCACAGCATCCGGCCGAGCGGCGGGACGAATCCCGTCTTTTGGTCGTTGACCGTTCGTCGGGCGAGCTTTCGCATCAGCATTTTTACGATATACTTGACTATCTGCAGCCGGGGGATACGTTGGTTGTCAACGATTCCAAGGTCATTCCCGCAAGACTTTACGGACACGTCGAGGGGCGTCCCGAAGCGGCCGTGGAGCTGCTTCTGCTTCGTGCACGCGGCCTTGACCGCTGGGAGACCCTCGTTCGTCCCGGCAAGCGGGCGCGCGCCGGGATGCGTATCTGCTTCGGCGGCGGCATTCTCGTGGCCGAGGTTGAGGAGCTGGTCGAGGAGGGCAACCGTATCGTCCGCTTCGAATACGACCGTGCAAAATACGCAACCGTCTATGAAATTCTGCACGAGATCGGCATGATGCCCCTGCCGCCCTACATTACCGAGCAGCTGGGAGATAATTCTCGTTATCAGACGGTATACGCCCGTGAGGAGGGGTCTGCCGCGGCACCGACGGCCGGACTGCATTTCACGCCCGAGCTGCTTGAGAAAATCAAAGAAAAGGGTGTTGCCGTCGTTCCCGTGATGCTTCACGTGGGGCTGGGAACCTTCCGCCCCGTCAAGGCAGACCGCGTGGACGAGCACGTCATGCATACCGAGTATTTCAGCGTCAGCGAAGAGAGCGCTCGGCTCATCAACGAGCGCCGCGCGGCAGGCGGCCGCGTCATCGCCGTCGGCACAACCTCCTGCCGCACGCTGGAGAGCGTGGCGGACGAGGAGGGCAGAGTTCACGCCATGTCGGGAGATACGGGCATCTTTATTTTCCCCGGTTACCGCTTCCGCGCGGTGGATGCGCTGATTACCAATTTCCATCTGCCCGAGAGTACGCTGCTGATGCTCGTTTCCGCCTTCTATACGCGGGAAAAAATGCTGGAGGTCTACCGCACTGCCGTAGAAGAAAAATACCGTTTCTTCTCCTTTGGCGACGCGATGCTGATCAAATAAAGAATCGAGAAGAGAAGGAGACGGATGAAAAATATGAAAAACGAATTATATATGCTTTCCTCGGATGAAAATACCGCCTGCTGCAGCTTTTTGCTGACCACGGCGTCAGGTATGGTTTTGGTAATTGACGGCGGACTTGCGTGTGAAACCGATCACTTTCTCTCGGTTTTGCGCCGCGTAACCGGTGCCGACGTGCCGCGTATCGACGCATGGATTCTAACCCATCCGCATGGCGATCACGTTGAAAATTTTCTTGAAATTATTCTGAATCGTCCGGGGACGGTCAAGCTCGGCCGCGTCTATTTCAATTTCCCCTCAGTGGAGTTTCTCGCCCGTGAGGAGGAATGGTCTGCCGATACGATGCGGACGTTCCTCGGTGCGCTTCCGCGCTTTGCCGAGCACGTTTGGTTCACCTGCGGAGGAGATCGCTTCTCGGTAGGCGAGGCTGAGATCGAAATGCTCTATTCGCCCGATTACGCGGTGAGCCGGCAGAACCTCTGCAACAATTCCTCGCTCGTCTTCCGCATCTCACTTGGCGGAAAAACGATGCTCTTCACCGGCGACTGCGGAGCGGAGGCAAGCGAAAAAATTCTCTCGCTTTCCCGCGATCGCCTCAAGGCCGATATCTGCCAGATGGCACACCACGGACAGAACGGATGCACCGAGGCGTTTTACCGTGCGGTTTCTCCCGAAATCTGTCTGTGGCCGACGCCGAAATGTATCTGGGAGAACGATGCCGGGAAGGGATACAATACGCATACCTGGCGGACGATGGAGGTCAGAGGCTGGATGGAGTCGATCGGCGTAAAGAAGCATTACGTCGCAAAGGACGGCGACTGCGTAATTTCCCTCGACGATTGACGGAGAGGGAGCCCATGAAACCACGAATTTTGTGTATCGTCGGCCCGACGGCAAGCGGGAAAAGCGGACTTGCCGTTGCGCTGGCGCGCCGTTTTTCGGGTGAGGTGATCTCCTGCGATTCGATGCAGATCTATCGCGGAATGGACGTCGGCACGGCAAAGGCAACCGCAGAGGAGCAGGCCGAGGTGCCGCACCATCTGCTCGACCTGGTTGATCCCGATACGCCCTTTTCGGCGGCTGACTATGCTGCCGCCGCGCAGGCGGCCATCGCCGCGATCACGGCACGCGCGAAGCTGCCCGTGCTTTGCGGCGGGACGGGACTGTATCTCGACAGTTTGCTCCGACCGACCGCTTATGCGGCGCCGCCGCCCGATCCCGTGCTTCGTGCCGAGCTTGCCGCCGAGCTTGCCGCACACGGTGCGGAGGAGATGCACGCACGGCTGGCCGAGCTTGATCCGGTATCGGCCGGGCAAATTCATCCGAATAACACCAAGCGCGTGCTTCGCGCGCTGGAAATCTGCCGGTCGGCCGGCTGCAGAAAAAGCGATCTGGACTCGGCTTCAACCGAAGGAGAGTGCCCCTATGACGCCTGTGTGATCGGACTTCGCTGGCCGCGCGAGATGCTCAATGCGCGGATTGATCTGCGCGTGGATGCAATGCTTGAGGCCGGACTTGCAGAGGAGGCCTCCCGCTTGCTTGCGGCGGGATATCTGCGCCCCGGCACGACGGCGGGACAGGCGATCGGATATAAGGAAATTCTTGGCTACGTCCGCGGCGAGGAGCCGCTTTCCGCGGCTGCCGAACGGCTGAAGATTGCGACGCATCGCTACGCCAAACGACAGATGACGTGGTTTGGCGCCAAGAACTACGTGAACTGGATCGATTGCGGTGAACGAAATTTTGAAGAGATTGTAAACATTGCCGCCGACCTCTTCATCGAACGGACGGATTGTGGTACAATAAAGCAATAAATTCATGCGAGGAGGGCCGCTGTGAAACTCGGATTCGATACCAAATATCTGCGCAGCGTGCTGGCCTATTTTCTTGTGGCCGTGGCGGCCGTGATTTTGATCTTTTATTTTTGCTATCACCTCTTCAATGGCTTTACCGCGGAGGTGCAGACCGTGACCGCCATTGAAGCGGAAGAGGCTGACGTGCTTGCACGGGAGGCCTATCTGATGCGGGATGAAACGCTGATCAGGGCCGATTACAGCGGCGTGGTGGATTACGCGGTTGAGGACGGAGAGCGGGTCGGTGTGAACGCGCTTCTTGCCGAGGTGTACGCCGCGGCCGATGACGGCAGTGTACGCCGACGCGTGGAGGCAATTGACGAAGAGCTTGCTCTGCTTGCGGCCTCAAATATCGGCGAGGGTGTGATTGTCTCGGACACCTCTGCTACCGATACAAGGATCAGCAGCCTGCTCTATGCCATTCGCGGCAATCTCCATAACGGCAATTACGACTATGCCCGCCGTGAAACGGACAGCCTTTTGATTCAGCTCAACAAGCGGGAAATTATCACCGGAAAGGTGCAGAATTATGATGCCCGGATTGCCGCACTGACGGCAGAGCGGGCAAATCTGACCGCCCGTCTGCAGGGTGCATCCCAAACCATCCGCAGTACCGAATCGGGCTATTTCTTCTACGGCGCCGACGGATACGAGGAGATTTTCTCGGTCGATAAGGTTGCCCGGCTGACGCTTGACGACTTTGACGCCATGCGTGCCTCGCCTGCCGATCCGGTATCCGCACAGACGGTGGGTAAGATGATTTCCTCATACGCATGGTATATTGCCGTTCCGATGGAGAAGATTGAGCTTGACGCGTTTGCCGAGGGGGAAACCTACGAGGTTGCCTTTCCGTATCATTACGGACTGACGCTGAAGATGTCTCTTGCACGGGTAATTACCGAGACCGAGCGCGACGATGCCTTGCTGATTTTTTCCTGCACCCGAATGCCGGAGGAGTTTTCGTATTTGCGGACCCAGAACGTGGAGCTGACCGTTCGGGTGCGCGAGGGGCTGCGGGTGCCCGCTGAGGCAATCCGCGTGATCGACGGAGAAACCTGCGTATATATCGTACACGGCGGCAAGGTTGAGCTGCGGCGCGTAAGGATTTTGCTTGAACGGGACGGGGACTGCATCGTGGAGGCCGGACTGACTGCCCCCAAGGATACCACACCCTATCTTGCGCTCTATGAGGAGATCGTTGTTTCGGGAAAGGATCTTTACAGCGGAAAGGTGCTCAAATAGCCGAAAGAGGAAAAAGGTATGGATTACACTTATCTGGAACATAATTTTTATGAGATAAACCGTCGGATTGCGGCGGCAAGGGCGGCCGCGGGACGGGAGGATGATATTCTTTTGGTCGCGGCGGCAAAATCCGCCACGGCAGATCAGCTTTGCTACGCGCATACGCATCTCGGTCTTACCGACATCGGAGAGAATCGCGTTCAGCAGCTGCTTGAGCATTGGGAGAAAATTCCGCACAGCCTGCGCGTACATTTTATCGGTGCACTGCAGACCAATAAGGTGAAATACATCATCGACAAGGTATGTATGATTCACTCGCTTGACAGCGATCGGCTGGCGGCTGAAATTGAGCGCCAGGCGGCAAAGCACGCTTTGACGATGGATGTGCTCGTTGAAATCAACTCGGGCAGAGAGCCGAACAAGAGCGGGCTCATGCCGGAGGATGCGGCCGATTTCTGCCGCACTCTCGCGCAATATCCTCACCTTCGCCTGCGCGGATTCATGACAATGGCACCGAAATGTGAGAAAAATGAAGAATTTTGCAAATATTTTAGAGAAACTTGCGCTTTGACGCTTGACATTTGGCAAAAAAAATTAGATAATATAGATAGGCCTGTTTTATCGATGGGCATGAGCGATAGCTTTGAGGCGGCAATTGCATCGGGGTCAACCCTCGTCCGCGTCGGAAGAAAGCTGTTTGCTCCCCCCGTTCTTTAATCCTGTCAATAAGAAATCAGAAATATATTCGGAGGAAACATCATGGGAATGTTTGATAAGCTCAAGAACAAAGTATCCGGGAACAACGACTACATTGACGAGCCGTACGATGACGGTGGATACTACGACGGCTTCGGATACGACGAAGCACCCGCTCCTCAGCAGCCCGAACAGCAGGGCTACGGTTACGAGCAACCTGCTTACGGCCAGAATCCCGCACCGATGGCAAATCCCGCACCGGTGTCGAGCCCTGCCGTTTCGCTGTCCGGTTCCGCGATTGAGCTCAAGGTAGTTAAGCCCACCGAGTTCAAGAATGCGTCGCAGATTGCCGATCATCTGCTGAACCGCCGTACGGTTGTGCTCAACCTCGAGGCGACCGATAAAGAAAATGCACGCCGCCTGATTGACTTCCTTACCGGCGTTGCCTACTCGATCGACGGTCAGATCAAGCGCGTTGCCAACAACGCGTATGTGATCACGCCCAACAACGTAGATATCAGCGGTGATCAGATGCGCCGCCCGCAGCAGGCACAGCCGCAGACGCCTCCCCCCGCTCAGCCTGCCGCAGAGGAGTATTACTCCGACCTCGCATAAGTCTGCATATACATGAGAGGTACATCGGTTACGCCCGAGGTTCGGGTGTAGCCTGATTCGGTGTGCCCTCTGCCTGTTCCCGACAACCCCCGGCAGCTGCGAAATCTTGCCGCTGCCGGTCTTTTGCCGTTCGGAAACATTGGCGGAAGAAAGGAATATATCTTTGTCTGAAGTATTATATGTGGTAGCATCGTTTGTGGACGTGCTGCTGACGGCGCTTTATCTTGCCATTTTCGTCGACGTAATTCTCTCCTGGCTGTCGGTCAATGAAGACAGCGCGTTCGTAAACTTCATCAATATGATTACCGCACCCATTCTGGTTCCGATTCGATCCCTTTTGCAGCGGATTCCTTTTTTTGAATCCCTCCCGCTCGACTTCTCTCCCTTTATTGCCATGATCCTGATTTTTGCCGTACAGGCGCTTCTGGGGCTTTTCACATGATGGAGCGAGGGGAAGAAACGCTTCTTCGGGCGAGGTTAGAGGAGCTTGGCCGCCGCGCAGAGAAGGGCGATTTTTGCTTCAGCCGCTATCTGACGCCGCACGAGCTCGCGCTTGCCCGCTTGATTCCCATCGGCGCTGCACGCTTTTCCTTTGGCGGTTGGGAGGATGCGGAACGGAAACGAATCTTTTTCGTCCCCGACTACGTGGGAGAGCCCGAAGAGAACAATGCTGAGGGGTGGCTTGCACTGCTCCGTCCGATCTTCGGCGAGGAGATCGACGCTGCCTTGACGCGTCTGCGTATCAGCGGAAGCGGCTTCCGCACGCTGAACCATCGGGATTATCTCGGCTCGATTCTGGCGCTTGGCCTTGAGCGCTCTGCGCTGGGAGACGTCGTCGTTGTTGATGCATACTCGGCCGTCGTTTTCTGCGATGCACGCATTGCCGAATATCTGGTGACCGCGCTTGAACGGGTTGGCTCCGATAAGGTGCGCGTTTCTCCGGATGACGGGACGGAAGCGCTGCCTGCTCGAGCTACCAGACCGATTACCGACACGATCGCTTCACCGCGGCTTGACTGCGTGGTGGCGGCACTGACCAATCTCAGCCGTGAGAAGGCGCAGGCGATGATTCGCGTCGGCGAGGTTGAATTGAATTTTATCTCGGTTTCCCGAATTGATGCTGACGTGCACGAGGGAGATATGCTCTCTTTGCGCGGCTACGGACGCTTTGCGGTCCGCTCGTTTGACGGTACGACCAAACGGGGAAGACTGCGCCTGCGGGCAGAGCAGTTTATATAAGCAGATAACGGTACCGAAGCTTATCCTTGATCACATCCATGCGGAAGGGCAGGTGTTTATGTGAACAGTATTACCGAATTCAGGGGCGAATTTTCCCGTTCCTTGCGCGGATATAATGCCGCTGAGGTTGATGAGGCAGTGGAAATGCTTGTTTCCTACGGCGCGGATCTTGAAGCGGCGAATGCCGAATTTGCGGATGCAAATGACTGGCTGACAGCAGAAAACGATCGCCTGTCAGGGGAGCTTGCCGCGCTGAAGGAAAAGGTGGGCGATGCCGGCGGACTGATCGCCGATGCACGCAAGTCCGCTGAGCAGATCATTGCCGACGCTGAGACCGAGGCGGCACGAATCAGAGCCGAGCGCACGGCTGCGCTTGAGCGTGAGCTTGCCGATTATGCCGAGCGATGCGCGCTTGAACAAAGGCGTTATGCCGCACTTTGCCGCCGTACGAATGAGTTGGCCGACCGCGCCTCTGCCCTCTACCGCGATCAGATCGCGGCACTTGATGCGCTTGCCGGTGCGGCCGATCCCGCGTCTCCGCCCCCCTCTCCCGCTGAACGGCCGGCTGAGAAAAAGGAAGAGACGGCGGCTTCCCCGAAGAAGCCGATTCCGCGCGTGCGCCGTTCCATGATGGCTGCGGCGCTGGTTGACGCGGAGGAGAAGACTGTCGCAGAATCGGCGGCAGAAGCCGAAGCGGTATCTGCACCGACGGAAGAGGAAATTTCGCTTGAGCTTGAGCAGCTTCCTCCGCCGGTTATGCCGCCCGAGCCTGCACTTGAACCGGAGTTTGCCGTGATTTTCTCGGATGATTCGCCGACGCGGAAGGCAGCCGAGTCACCCGTTTCCCCCGCAGAGGGAGCCAGCCGCGTGGACAGGGTTTACCGCACGGCGAGCCCCATTGATTTGAAGGTGACCCGCGACGTTCCCAAAACGTCGGGCGCACAGACCCACAGCTTTTCCGCCGTGCGCCGCTCGCTTGAGGAAATTGGCTCGCGGCTCAAATAAAGGATTCAATCATTACCTAAATAATATTATCGGCAGAAATGCCCATGACCGTAAAGGAGACTATGTCTGATGGCACAGGACTACACAAGCACCCTTAACCTCCCCGTAACCGAATTTCCGATGCGGGGTAATCTTCCCACGCGTGAGCCCGAAACGCTCAAGTATTGGGAGGAGATTGATCTCTATCACGAGATGCTGAAGAAGAACGAAGGCTGCCCCGATTTCATTCTGCACGACGGCCCCCCCTTCTCGAATAACAATATTCATATGGGTACCGCGATGAATAAGATCCTCAAGGATTTTATCAATAAGTACAAGAGCATGGCGGGTTACCGCGTGCCCTTTACGCCCGGCTGGGACAACCACGGTATGCCGATCGAGAGCGCCATCATCAAGCAGTCCAAGCTTGACCGCAAGAAGATGTCCATTCCCGAATTTCGCGATGCGTGCCATGCGTTTGCACAGAAATTCGTAGACGTTCAGCGCAACCAGTTCGTTCGTCTGGGCGTTGTTGCCGACTGGAAGAATCCGTACCTGACCATGGATCCCGCGTTTGAGGCGCGTGAGGTCAAGGTGTTCGGTGAAATGTTCAAGAAGGGCTATATCTATAAGGGCCTCAAGCCCGTATACTGGTGCCCGCACGATGAGACAGCTCTGGCTGAGGCTGAGATCGAATATAAGGAAGATCCCTGCACGTCGATCTACGTCAAGTTCGCCGTTACCGACGACCACGGCAAGCTTGCACAGTACGGTGATCTCAAGGATACCTATTTCATCATCTGGACCACCACGACCTGGACGCTGCCCGGTAACCTGGCCATCGCCGTTCATCCCCGCGAGAGCTACGTTTTGGTTGAAGCCGACGGCAAACGGTATATCGTGGCCGAGGCGCTCTGCGAGAAGACCATGCAGGCAGGCGGCATCGAGAACTATACCGTTCTGGCCACCATGCCCGGCTCTGCCTTTGAATATATGAAGGCAAAGCACCCCTTCCTTGACCGTGAGAGCGTTCTGCTCAACGCGGAATACGTTACGATGGACAGCGGTACCGGCTGCGTACACACGGCACCCGGCTTCGGTGCCGATGACTATATGATTTGCCGCAAGTACAACATTGATATCGTTGTTCCGGTGGATGATCGCGGTTATCAGACCGAGGAGGCAGGCAAGTTCGCCGGACTCTTCTACGAGGAATCGAACAAGGCGATTCTGGACGATCTGACCGAGACGGGTGCACTCTTTGCATCCGAGCCCATCTCGCATACCTATCCGCACTGCTGGCGCTGCAAGAATCCTATTATCTTCCGCGCAACGCCGCAGTGGTTCTGCTCGGTAGATGCCTTCAAGGAAGAGGCCGCAGAGGCTTGCAAGTCGGTTGAATGGCTGCCCGCATGGGGCGGTGACCGCATCATTTCGATGGTGCGTGAGCGTGCCGACTGGTGTATCTCCCGTCAGCGTCACTGGGGGCTGCCGATCCCTGTCTTCTACTGTGCCGACTGCGGTAAGCCGGTTTGCACCGATGAGACGATCGAAACCGTGTCCGCCGCCTTTGCTGAGTGCGGCTCCAACGTCTGGTATCAGCGTGATGCGAAGGATCTGCTTCCCGCAGGCTTCGTTTGCCCGCATTGCGGCGGCGTACACTTCGAAAAGGAAACCGATACCCTTGACGGTTGGTTTGACTCCGGCTCGAGCCACTTCTCTGTCCTTGGCGGAGAGACCGGCCAGCGTTGGCCTGCCGATCTGTACCTTGAGGGTGCAGACCAGTACCGCGGTTGGTTCCAGTCCTCGCTTTTGACCGCCGTTGCGGCAAAGGGAGAGGGAGCGCCCTTCAAGACCGTTTTGACCCACGGCTGGGTTGTTGACGGCGAGGGCAAGGCGATGCATAAGTCGCTGGGCAACTCGATCGCTCCCGAGGAGATGATCGTGAAGTACGGCGCCGATCTTGTCCGTCTGTGGGTTGCATCGAGCGACTACCGCGTTGACGTCCGCGTTTCGGATCAGATCTTCCGCCAGCTGTCGGATGCATACCGCAAGCTCCGCAATACTGCGCGCATCCTGATGGCAAATCTGAACGATTTCAATCCCGACACCGATATGGTTGCCGATGACGCACTGCTTGATATCGATAAGTGGGTGCTGGCATCCCTCAATGAGTTGGTCAAGACCTGCGTTGAGGCGTACGACCGTTATGAGTTCCACGTGATCTATCACGAAGTCAATAACTTCTGTACGGTTGAGCTGTCGAAGCTTTATATTGACATCACCAAGGACCGTCTCTACACCGAGCGTGCCGATTCGGCCGCCCGCCGTGCAGGGCAGACCGCAATGTTCCGCGTGCTGACCACGCTGACCCGACTGCTCGCTCCTCTGCTGGCACATACCGTAGAGGAAATCTGGCAGGCAATGCCGCACACCGCAGACGAGGATCGCCGCAGCGTGCTGCTCAACAGAATGCCTGCATACGACGCGTCCGCACCTTTTGCAGACGTGGCCGAGCACTACAACCGTCTCTTCGCTCTGCGCGACGACGTGATGAAGGCACTTGAGCTTGCCCGCGCCGAGAAGAAGATCGGTAAGTCGCTCGATGCCAAAATCACCATCTGCTGTAGCGAGGAAATTGCCGCGCTGCTCCGCAGCTTCGGTGACGAGCTGAAGACCCTCTTCATCGTTTCGGGCGTTACCGTTACGACCGACGCCGTAGCTGAGGGGGCATTCACCGAATGCGTTACCGAGGGGATCTCGGGCGTGCTGGTCGAGCAGGCTGACGGTCATCGCTGCGACCGCTGCTGGATTTACAGCACCGATGCTGCCGAAACGGCAGACGGCGGTCACCTCTGCGATCGCTGCCGCGCTGCAATTGAGTAATTGCGAGAATATATTTGTGGGGGAGCCTTTTGTAAAAGGCTCCCCCACGCCCCCGCGAAAACTTTCCATAGGAGGTATGTATGCTCTGTTGGATTCTCATTATCCTCGGTTCAATCGGGCTTGACCAGCTGACCAAATGGCTGGCGGTGGTTCATCTCAAGGGCGCGGAGTCCTTTCCGCTCTGGCGGGACGTTCTGCATTTTACTTACGTGGAAAACACGGGTGCGGCCTTTGGCAGCTTTAAGGATCACCGCTGGGTGTTCATGACGATCTCCAGTATTGCGATCGTCGCGCTGATTGCCTATTTCTTCTGGGGAAAGCCGCACGACCGCCTCAGTACCGTTGCACTTGCTGCTATCACGGGCGGCGGCATCGGCAATATGATCGACCGTATCCGTCTCGGTTACGTTGTCGATTTCATTGATTTTACCCTGATTGATTTTGCGGTGTTCAATGTCGCAGATTCCTTCGTCTGCGTTGGCGTGGGGCTGATGTTTCTCGCGCTTATTCTCGCCGCGCGAAAGGAAGCACGTGAAAAAAAAGCAGACGCGGAGGCCGATACGCATGATGACGCAGAAGCTGACGGTTGATGCGGCTGCTGCGGGAACGCGGCTTGACGTGTGGCTCGGCGAGGCAATGTCCCTGACGAGATCGGCCGCCGTGCGGTTGATTGAAGAGGGAAACGTCCGCGTGGACGGCCGTGCCGCACAGAAGCGTCTGCTTCTGCGGGGGGGCGAGGTGATCGAGGCGGACGTTCCCGATCCCGTTCCTGCCGAGGCGCAGCCCCAGGAGATTCCGCTTGATATCGTCTATGAGGACGGGGATATCATCGTCGTCAACAAGCCCTCGGGGATGGTCGTCCATCCCGCCGCGGGAAATCCGGACGGAACGCTGGTCAATGCACTGCTCTGGCATTGCGGCGACTCGCTCTCTGGCGTAGGCGGCGTGATACGCCCGGGGATCGTGCACCGTATCGATAAGGACACGAGCGGACTTCTGGTCGTGGCCAAGCACGACGAGGCGCACCTGACGCTGGCCGCCGGACTCAAGGATCACGCGATCTCACGCGTGTACGAAGCCATTGCCGTCGGCAGTCTGCGCGAAGAGGAGGGAACGGTCAACGCCCCCATCGGGCGGCATCCGACCGACCGCAAGCGCATGGCCGTTCTGCACGGCTCACCCACCGCTCGGGAGGCGATTACGCACTACCGCGTTCTTGAGCGATATCCGGGCTTTACCTATCTGCAGTGCCGTCTCGAAACCGGGCGGACACATCAGATCCGCGTGCACATGGCGTCCCTTGGACATCCGCTTCTCGGCGACCCCGTTTACGGCGGGGACAAAACACGCTTTTCCCGCCTGCATCCCGAATTGATTCACGGGCAGTGCCTGCACGCACGTGAGCTGCACTTCACCCATCCGCGAAGCGGCGAGCCGATGTGCTTCTCGGCACCTCTGCCCGACGATTTTATCGCAACGCTTGACAAATTACGCCGCATGACACCCTGAGCGGCTCAAAAAAGGAGATTCCCATGGGCATTTTTGACCACATTCTGATTGTATCCGATATTGACGGCACCTTCGTTGACGGCAATAAACAAATCGTAGAGCGGAATATCACCGCACTTCGTACGTTTATCCGTGAGGGTGGTCGATTCACCTTCGCAACCGGCCGTATGCACGGTACCGTTCTTCGCACCATGCCGATTGCGCGAGAGATTACCAACGTTCCCGGCATCATGTCGAACGGAGCGTATCTGTACGATCTTTCTGCCGGTGAGGTGGTAGAGGCGAATTATCTTGACGCAACCCTCGTGCTTGACGCCCTTCGTCTTTGCGTCAGCGAATATCCCGAGATCGGTATCCGCGTTTCCACGTCGGGCGGTTTCCTCACCCCGCGCATGGAGGGCCTCATTTATGACGATCTGCACATGGTTTCCGAGAAGGTGACGGTGGCTTCGGTTGATGAATTCCCGACGGCAGAATGGTATAAGGTAGTATTCCGTGCTGAGCCGGAATGCCTGGATGCTTTCCGGGCCGAGGTGGAGAAGAGATGGCCCGAGCGCTTCAATATCGTCAAATCCCAGCCTACCTTCCTTGAGTTCCAGGATTACCATTGCTCAAAGGCTGCAATGCTCGCGCGTCTCAAGGCACGCTGCACCGTCGAAGGCAAGGCGCCCGTCATCTACGCCGTCGGTGACTATGAGAATGACTATCAGATGCTGCAGGCAGCCGACGTTGCCGTTTGCCCGACCAACGCTCTGCCCATGATCCGCGAGATTGCCGATCTTTCCCCCGCGACCAATGACGAGGGCGTTATCGGTGCGCTGATCGAAGTGCTCGAGAGTGAGCTGAAGAAATAAACAAAAAAGGATGTGCCGATAGGGTTGCACTCTAAAGGACAGTTTTTGGAAATACGGCATATCTCGAAAGAGGTATGCCGTATTTTGCGTTTGTGTCCACAAATGCAGCGCTTCGTCTGTATTAACTAAAGACTACAACAAAATTACGGTTATTTTGCTATACGAAAAGTTCGCACAAACCAAAGGCTCCCTTGTGTAAAGGGAGCTGTCGCGAAGCGACTGAGGGATTGTTTTGGAGTCAAATCTAACTTTTACAATCCCTCCGTCACGCTATCGCGTGCCACCTCCCTTTACACAAGGGAGGCTCTTTTCTACCTCCCGGAAGGTAACCGCATGGGCTTTTGATATCTTAATGTCAAAAG
>JAZODX010000063.1:0-19633 GCA_045597265.1 Eubacteriales bacterium
AACTGTTTTTCCTGTATGCGATGCTCCGGTAATCAAAATAATCATTATCTCACCTGCAAATTCTTATTTTCCTTTTGGTCCATTCTATCATATTCGTCTGTTTTCATCAACGCTTGGTGAAACTGCCGAAGATACATTCAGAAACACTTATCTTGAAAAGGGACTTTATTATTGCTTTTACTTGTTATCAACCGTTGCCCAATCAGCGAGGAAGCGCTCGATTCCTGCCGTGGTAAGGGGGTGAGCGATCATACTGTCGATAACCTTATACGGCACGGTTGCGATGTCGCTTCCCGCTCTTGCCGCGTCGGTGACGTGGGCGGAGGTACGAATAGAAGCAGCGATTATCTCGGTCTTGATGTCGTAGTATCTGAAAATATCGGCAATATCCTTGACTAAGGATATTCCGTTATCACCAATGTCGTCAAGTCTGCCGACGAAGGGACTGACGTAGGTTGCGCCCGCTCTTGCAGCCAAAAGAGCTTGCGCAGTAGAGAAAACGAGCGTCACATTGGTCTTTATTCCCAGCTCGGTCAGGCGCTTGGTCGCTTTAAGCCCCTCTGTGCACATCGGGATCTTAATGACAGTGTTTTTGCTTCCGATTTTTTCGTAGAGCTCGCAAGCCTCCGCTACCATCTCGTCTGCCTTGAGAGAGACTACCTCTGCACTGATGGGACCGTCTACGATCTGGCATATTTCCTTTATCACCTCAATAAAATCGCGTCCCTCACGTGCAATAAGCGAGGGGTTTGTGGTAACTCCGCAGATAACGCCGAGCTCGTTTGCACGTCTTATTTCATCAACGTTAGCCGTATCAATAAAAATTTTCATTATGTTCTCCTTTGTGTGAATAAAAAGTATTGACTAAAGTTTGAAAATCAGTATAATAATTATAGCCTGTGATCGAAATAAATGCAATATGCGGCGCAATATTCGGTAAATGCGCATACGAAATAATAAAACGCGCAAAAAGGATAAAGAAATGAGCATTTCCAAAAGACAACAGCAAATACTCGCCTTGCTCGATGAGAACGGATTTATGAGCGTTGAGATGCTTTCGCGTCTGACTTATACCTCATCGTCAAGCATTCGACGTGATCTTGCAAGATTGCAGAATCTGTCGCTTATACGGCGTACTCACGGCGGCGCTTCCATTTTCCGCGAGCTTAATCACGCGGTACCGCTTAACAGCAGAATGGAAAAGAATATCGCCGAAAAAAGAAAGATAGCCAAAAGTGCGTCGGTGCTCCTGCACGACGGTCAAACCGTTATGCTCGATGGATCATCGACCGCCGGCTTTATGGTGCCGCATATCGCGAAGTTCAATGATATGATACTGTTTACCAATAATATGCAGACCGCGATAAATGCGGTCAATTACGGCATAAAGACGCACTGCATTGGCGGGGCATCGGTCAATCAATCGGTGGTGCTTTCGGGCGAGCAGGCGTACAGTGCTATCGTCAAGCTTAATCCCGATATCCTTTTCTTTTCTTCGCAAAGTCTTGATGCTGAAGGATATATCTACGATCCGATTCCCGAGGAAAACCACATACGTGAGCTTATGCTGAAAAATGCCAAATGCAGTGTTTTTCTGTGTGACAGTGAAAAATTCGGACAGAGATCCCTTTACCGCCTGGCATCGGTAAATGATATCGATGTTTGCGTTTTCGACAAACCGATTCCCGAGCTTTCTGTCAAATGTAGAATAATTTATTGACCGCCATTACATGGAATGAAAAGGGAACGCGCGAAAAACCGTACGCATAAGGGGATTTCTGAAATTCAATAAAATACACGATCTGCCGATAGAGAAAAACGAGGAATTGTTAAAATTCTTCGTTTTTTGATAAGCACGGCATTTGTAGTTATAAATACAAAAATACGGTACGTCTCTTTCGAGATATACCGTATTCTTGAAAAAGAGTTCTTTAGGATGAGTCCCTAACTGACACCGTCATTTTATCCGCACTTCAGCGGTTGAGAATCAGTTCGGTCAGCTTGACGGGATCAACGATCTCGCTGCCGCGGTAAACGCGCATATTGCCGGAGGCAATTTCGTCGATGAGGATAACCTCACCGTTGTTGTAACCAAACTCGAACTTGATATCCCACAGATCAAGACCGATAGACTTGAGGTCATCGGCAACGATCTTGGTGATCTTGAGGGTCTGCTCCTTCATGCTCTCAAACATGGCAGGGGTCATCACGCCAAGCGCGGCGAGGCCTTCGCCGGTTACCAGCGGATCACCCTTCTCGTCGTTCTTGAAGGTACATTCGACGTAGCCGCCTTCGAGAGGAGTGCCGTCCTTGATGTATTCGCCGTAACGGCGCATGAAGCTGCCGGTTGCAACCAAGCGGCAGATAACCTCAAGGCCGTTGCCGCCCTGTGCCTTACCGAAGCACTCTGCGGGGAGCACCTCCATGGTTGCCTCCTCAATATTGGCGGCAACGTAATGGGTCTTGATGCCGGCCTTCTTGAGTAGCTCAAAATAGTGAATTGAGGTTTCGAGATTTGCGCGGCCGATGCCCTCAATGGTGAGACCAACCGCATTTTCTCCGGGATCAAACACGCCGTCTTTACCGGTGCAATCGTCCTTGAACTTCAGCAGAACGTTGCCGTTCTCAAGTGCGTAAACGTCTTTCGTCTTGCCTTCATACAACTTTTTCATGTTCTAAACCATACTCCTTTATCTTGGTGGTTTTTGTCGATTATTATTATACTCCATTTTTGGCCGTTTGTAAAGAGAAATTTCTCTGCTTCGTTCTTTTTTCTGTCGTAAGGGAGACGGCCGGCGGGAGTTTAGTCGGTTTTGACTTCTGCAAAGGCTTTTTCGTGTCGCACGAACAGCTCTCGGTAAGCCCGGACGTTTTCAAGCTCCGTCCACCGCCGCTCGATAACGGGGGAGGTGTCAAGATCATAGATTTTCGCTTCATGCATGGAAAGCAGAAAGGGAGAATGGGTAGAGATGATGAACTGGCAGCCGAAGAATCGCGCAGAATCAGCGAGAAAAGCGGCCAATTCCGCCTGGCGAACGGCAGACAGGCTGTTTTCGGGCTCATCAAGTAAATAGAGCGCATTTCCAACGATCTGATGGGTAAAAAAAGCAAAGGCGCTCTCTCCGTTGGATTGTGCGGGACGCTCGGGGGCGCCAAGACGTGGGGTAACGTAGGCCGACTTGGTCTTTCGTCTGGCGTCGTTGTGCCGTTTCAGCTCGTCATAATCGTCGAGACTGCGCATCTGAAATGCGGGTGCGGTCGGATCAGTCATGCGTTCGTATTCGGCAAACAAAGCCTCTCTTCGTCCGGCAATCCCGTCGTTGATTGCGCGCAGATCAAGCATGTAGTCAAAAACGTCATCGCTGGAGATAAGCCTGCTTCCGCGCGGGACGGGCTTGCCGTGCGTTACGGTATATCGGCAAAAGCGCAGGTAATCGGTATAAAAGGGAGTATGATTAAAGGGGGCCGAGCGGGAAAGCGATAATTTCTCCGCAATCAAATTAAGCAGGGTAGATTTGCCCGAGCCGTTCCCGCCGTAGAAAATGGTAATCGGAGCAAACGTAAGCCGTCCGATCTGCTTTTGCGGGAAGAGCTTAAAGGGATAAACGTTTTGATGCGAATAGCATTGCATCTCCAGTTGATATGGATAAGAAAGAAGAAAAGCGTCCTCCTCCTTTGCCGACGCAAGTGTAAAGCTGTCAAGGTATTGCATAGCAGACTCCTTTCCCGAATCGTGAATATTGAAAAAGAAAAATCGACAAGCTTCTGTTGAAGCTTGTCGATTTTTGGCCCGCCCTACAGGATTCGAACCTGCGACCATCGGAATCGGAATCCGGTACTCTATCCAGCTGAGCTAAAGGCGGAAATCATTACCTAAATAGTATATCACAATTTCGCCTTTTTGTAAAGAGCTTTTTTGATTTTTGGAGGGGGATTTTTTCGGCTTGCTTCGATAAAAAACATGGGGCACCGTGTGCTTTGGATGCCCCGTAAATTCTTATTTTTGCTTGGATTTCATGCGCCCGACTACACGTCCGCAGCAGGAGAAGGTACTGGACGGAGGAATCGGAATCGGAGCATAGTCGGGGTTGAGCGAAATCAGGCGATCGCCGCCCCATACCTTGACGTATCCCTCGCCGTCGAGAATAAAGATCCCGATTTCTCCCTCTGCCACCTGCTCGGTACGCTCGATGAGCAGGAGATCGCGGTCATGATAGCGGGGCTCCATGCTGTTGCCGCTGATACGCAAAACGAAGTCTGCAGCAGCGTCTGCCTCTGCGGGAACGGAGATGCGGCGGGCAGTGGGTTCATCCAGATATGCGCCGGTACCGGCAGAAACGGGAAGATCGTAAAGGGGAAGAGTACGGGTGGCGCGCTTGATCGCCGGAGAGGTCAGGCGAACGGCGCGGTGAGCGGAAGCCGGTGCTTCGGCAGGCTGCCCAACGGGTACAGCCGACGTGAAGGAGAGCTCCTTATCTATCAGCGTGCAGACCGTTTCACGGCCGCGCGCATCCAGTGTACGGAACTGTTCAAGTAAGGTGATCTCCTCGGGGGAGAGGGTACAGTTGTGGGTGTTCTCCGGCTTGCCGTAAACGGCAAAGTCAAGAGACAGGCCGAGCGTTTGACAGATCGCAACCAGATTGCCGAGCTTTGGGGAATCGTTCATTCCGGCCAACAGCTTACTCAAGGTGCCCATCGGAACACCGCTTGCAGCAGCCAGCTGCTCGTTGGTCATGCCAAGCTCGCTCTTGCGTGCCTTGATGCGTGAAACGTAATTCATTCAAAACCCACCTCGTTTTCCGTTGTTGAAAATAGTTTATCATATTTCCGATGATTTGTAAAGGGCTTTTGCAAACTTTTTTCCCAATTCGGAAAAAATATTTTTAATGAATCGAAATTTTTTAAAAAATAATTCCAAAATCGGAATAAAATACTTGACAAACGACAAAAAATATGCTATAATTGAGTCAAGAAATTTCCAAAACAAGAAAAACGGAGGAATTCCTGATGAATAGAATGATGAATGCGCATATCAATACCGCAAAGAAAACAGAGCGTCACAGCCTGGGTGAATGGCTCTGGCTTCTCGGTGCTTGTATCAGTTATTTCTTTTCTTTGATCGAGGTACGCATCGTATCGAAGATCGTATTGGGCGGCGGAGCTTTTTTGATGATGCTCGGCGTTGCCGGCAGTATTGAATGCGGAACGGTAGCCCTTTTTCCCGGAGCGGTTGCATGCCTCGTTTTGGTCTTGGTTGCATTCCTCTTTCTGCGCGGTCTGGGCGAAGAGGTGTGAGGCTCCTGTTCTTCGGTCTGCTTGAAAAAAATCCGGGCTGCATTAGCGTGATACTCTTAACGGAGTATCACGCTAATGCAGCCCGGATTTTATCTGTTCGGCAGAATCGGCAAATCCGATTTATACTAAGAAGCAGGAAATGACGGTCAGAACGGCGAGGAAGCCGAAGTTCAAGAGGGTAAAGAGACCGATATATGCGCGTGCTTTTTCGGGATAATGCGTGGTATAGGTGCGGAAGGTGATCAAACTTGCCAGAGAGGCAATGAGGGTGCCGGCGCCGCCGATATTGACGCCAATGAGCAGAGCCGGATAATTTTCGGTAAACTGTGAGAGCAGAATCGCCGACGGCACGTTACTGATGCATTGACAGGAGATGACGGCGGTAAGGAGTGTGCTTTTTTCCAGAAGAGCAGAAAAAAGATCACGAACGATCTCAATGCGCGACATATTGCCCGCGAAGATGAAAAAACAAACGAAGGTGAGAAGAAGAGGATAGTCAACCTTCTTCAGTGCATCACGATCAAGGGGAAGAAGAACAAGGGTCAGCAGAAGTCCCGCGGGGTAGGGAATTAAGCCGAAGACAATCAGGATAGATGAAGCGAAGAGTAAAAGATAAATTACGGTACGGCCGACGGGCAGACGTTCCTCTTCGGTTTTTACCGTCAGCGGTTCGCGCGGAATAAAGAAGCAGATGGCAAAAATCAGAACAATCGAAACGGCGAAGGGAATTGCCATGATACGCATGAATTCACCGTTTGGAATGTTGAAGCGGGAGTAGAGGTAAAGGTTCTGCGGGTTGCCGAAAGGCGTGAGCATGCCGCCGAGATTTGCGGCGATATTTTGCAGGATGAAGGTCAGAGCCATATATTTTTCACGGCCCGTACTGGAGAGAACGAGATAGCCGAGCGGCAGGAAGGTCAGCAATGCCATGTCGTTGGCAATCAGCATGGAGCCTATGAAGGTGATGCAGACGAGTGCCAGAACCGCAGACCGTGTGTTTCCTGCACAGCGAACGATCTTTCGTGCAAGAATGGTAAAGAAATGGATATTTTTCAGCGCACAGATTACCGCCAGCGTACAGAAGAGACAGGTCAGCGTTTTAAAGTCAAAATAGGAAAGATAAGCGCTGTCCGGCGGCACGAGAAGAGAGGAGGAAAGCGCCGCAGTCAGTGCAATGACGAGAACGGCGTTCTTGTGGATAAAATCCGTAATTTGATGGGGGAAATGAAGACGCGGGGGATGGACGTGTCGGGGATGACCAACCTTGACGTGTGTCTGCATGGCGCAATTACCTCACACAGAAAAATTGCCGCGTAAAGAAAACGCGAACTTTGACAGTATAGCACAAATTTTCCTGTTTGGCAAGGGTTTTATGAAAAAAAGAAACGCCGAGAGGAAAATTCCTCTCGGCGTGATGTAACGGGTGAATTATTCGAAGGACTCGTTGAGCTTCTTGATACGGGTATCAATAACTCTCATCTGACGCTTCAGCGTGGAGATCCAGTTCGGATTGTTGTTTCTGACCGAATCCTGCCATGCGAGGGTGGTCAGACCGTCGATGGAGGCGTAGAAGAGACGGCCGAGGTCAAATACGACGTTGTCGCGGATGATCTCGAGCATCTGGCTGGTAACCTCGTCCTTAGCGTACTTGATCTGCAGGGTAATACCGAACAGCTCAGGCGTTACCTGACGGTAGGACTCGGATGCCATGCACTCCATAACGGCGGCGGACATCTCAGCATTGTCCTGCTTGAGCGGGATAGCGTAGAGGGTGTGGGGGTTACCCATGATGCAGGAGTAGGTCTCCTGGGAGTCATCAAACTTCGGGATCGGCACGATACCGAAGTCGAGGTCTTCATTGTCACGGATCTCGGTACGGGTTGCCAGACGTACGCGGTCATAGTAGAAAAGGACCTGGTTGGTCGAGAAGGGACCGGTGTCGTTTCCGGCGGTAAAGATACCGTCGTTGGTCTCGTACATGAAGGTGCAGAACTGCTCAAGCACGCTCTGCGTACGCTCGCTACTGTATGCGGGATTGAGGATCAGACCGTTCTCGCCGTCGTTGATGATAACGGTGGTACCCGAGCCCCACAGGAATGCGTCTGCATGGAGGTTGGTGGCGTAGAAGCCGAACTGGTCGCCGATGTTCTTGACGCCGTCACCGTTGAGGTCCTCGTAAATACCGGTAGCCATCTCAAACATCTTCGCGTTGGTCCACTGGTCGTTGAGAACAAGGTCGTAGGGCGACTCAAGCTCGTAGTCTTCAAGAAGGTTCTTGTTGAAGAAGCAGCCGTACATCATGTAGATAACGTTTGCCGAGATATCGCCCGATGCGAAGTAGAGTTTGTCATGGATGGTTGCCTGCTCGATCAGCTTGGAAGGCCACCAGGGCATGTCAAAATTGAGGTGATCGAGCTCAAGCAGGTCCATGGTCAGACCGTTCTGCGCGCAGGCTGCGGTCGAGAGCGAGTAAGCGGCCAGCATATCGTACGCCTGGTCACCTGCGTCGTTACTCTTGCGGACAACCGATACGTAGTTGGCAACGTTGACGAGGTCACCGTTACCCTTGGTGCCGATCCAGTCGAGCTTGACGTTCATTCTCTTCTGAACGGCCTCGTTACGGGTGTAGAGCGCGTCGTTGACGTTCTCACCGGTCATTTCCTCGACGAAGAACTCCTCGTGCTCGCGGTCTTCCCAGTACAGAGTAGTGAAGGTCTCACCGCCGAAGTCAAGGGTAGGATCGAGGGTGTCAAGTTTAAATCCGTTTGCGTCCACGGTGGGGTCTGCGGTTTCTGCGCCGGGCTGGGTCTCGGTGGGGGCGGTGGTATCGGTGGGGGCAGCAGTCGTGTCCTTACCTGCTCCGCTGTCACCGCATGCAACGAGCGGCAGGGCCATGAGCAGAGTCATCAGCAGAGCCAGAACGCGGATCATGGTGATGCGTTTCATGTGTTTCCTCCTAATAATAAAAATGGATAAACTTATTATACAAGATCGGGGGGATTTTGTCAATCTTTTTTTGGGTTTATGCGCGGTTTCCTTTGCTTTTTTCGGAAAAGCCATACTTATCAAAATAATTCCACCATCCGGCGTGTTGTGTCAACAAAAAACCACATTCCCCGTGGGAGAAAAGCTCCCACGGAAGCAGATTGTTTCGTCTTTTTGCGTGGAAAAAACAGGAAAATATTATTGTTATTTTTTTATTTTGAACAAAAAAAAGCAAAGACATTGCAAAATGCAAATTCATCGTGTATAATGACCTTATATGAAAAGATCTGACGGTATATCCTGAGTGAGGTGAAACTTTTGTCCTATACGTTTCGCGGCGGCGCTCACGTCGCAGAACACAAAAATACCCGCCGCACCGCCATCGAGCCGATGGCTACACTCGAGCGGGTGTCCATTCCGATGGCACAGCATATCGGCGCACCCTGCCAACCGCAGGTTAAGGTTGGAGACTACGTTTATCGCGGTCAGCTGATTGGTGCGGTGGAAAAGGGGCTGGGCTGTCCCGTGCACGCAAGCGTGTCGGGTACGGTCACGGCGCTGGATCCCCGAACCGACGCGGCAGGACGGCAGACCGTCCACGTCGTGATCGAAAGCGATGGAAAAATGACCCTTGACCCCGGCATTACACCGCACGAAAAGAAGCTTTCCGAAACCTCAGCCGAGGAAATCGTGGAAATCGTTCGCCGTGCCGGAATTTCGGGCATGGGCGGTGCGACCTTCCCGACCTACGCCAAGATTCAGTCGGCGCTGGGCAAGGTTGAGCGCCTGATCGTCAACTGTGCGGAGTGTGAGCCGTATATTACCGCGAACCACCGTCTGCTTCTGGAAAATCCCGCAGCGGTGATCAACGGAACGAAGATTCTTCTGCGCGCGCTCGGTCTGCGTCAGGCCGATATCGCTGTTGAGGACAATAAGCTGGACGCCATCAATCTGCTCGAATCGCTTGTGGCCGGAAACGATCTCTTCCGCATCCGCGTGCTCAAAACCAAGTATCCGCAGGGCGACGAGCGCCAGCTGATTTATGCGCTGACGGGGCGCGAGCTTCCCGCCGGCAAGCTTCCCGCCGACGTCGGCTGCGTGGTCTTCAACGCCGAAACCTGTGCGGCAGTCTTCTCGGCCTTCGCCTACGGTCTTCCGCTGATTGAACGGATCGTTACGGTGGACGGAGACTGTGTAAAGCATCCGAAAAATCTGCTCGTGCCGATCGGTACGTCTGCATCCGACGTCATCGCCGCCTGCGGCGGCCTCAGGCGCATGCCGCGCAAGATGATTTTCGGCGGTCCGATGATGGGCATCGCGCAATGGGATCCGACGACCCCCGTCACCAAGGGAACCTCGGCCATTCTCCTGCTCTCCGCGCAGGCAGAGCCGAAAACGGGGCTGCCCGAGGCCTGCCTGCATTGCGGACGCTGTGTAAAAAACTGCCCCATGCATCTGATGCCCAACTATATCGCGCTCTACGCCAAGGCCGGCCGCTGGGCGGAGGCAGAGGACTTCGGCGCGCTCTCCTGCGTGGAATGTGCCACCTGTTCCTATAACTGTCCCGGACACGTGCAGATCGTTCAGTACATCCGCGTGGCCAAGGGAGCAATCAACGCCGAGGCGGCCGCGGCAAAGGCCCGTGCCGAGGCGGCAAAGGCAGATGCACCGTATGAAGAAAAAAAGAAGGAGGAGAAGTAAATGGACGAAAACATTATCGTAAGCCCGGAAAAACCCGAATCGTCGACACCGCAGATGCCCGAGCTCCTTACCGTCTCGCCTTCTCCCCATATCAAGCATCCCGATACCACCCGCAGCGTCATGCTGGACGTCATGCTTGCACTGCTGCCCGCCTCCCTCTGGGGGGTATACGTCTTCGGACTCCGCGTCCTCTGGGTGATTGCCGTCTGTATGCTCAGTGCGGTTGCGGCCGAGGCGATAACCCAGAAGCTTCTTCACCGTCCGATTACCATATCCGACTGCTCGGCGGCCCTGACGGGGCTTCTGCTCGCACTGAATCTGCCCGCCACCATTTCGCTGCCCATCGCCGGGATCGGCGCCGTTTTTGCCATCGTGGTCGTCAAGCAGCTGTTCGGCGGCATTGGCAAGAACTTTATGAATCCCGCACTCGCGGCGCGCGCCTTCTTATTTGCCTGGCCCGCCGATATGCGCTTTTTCACCCCCCCCGGTGAACGGCTCGGGCTCTTTGATTTCGTTGTTAAAAATGACGGCGTGGACGCCGTTTCCTCGGCCACCCCGCTTGCCGCACTCAAGAGCGGCGTTCTGCCCGAAGCCTCGCTGACCGATCTGCTCTTCGGTCACGTGGGCGGCTCAATCGGTGAGGTGTCCTCGATCCTGCTCCTGGCCGGCTTCGTATATCTCCTGCTCCGTCGGGTCATCACCTGGCATATTCCCGTCGCCTACGTGGGGACGGTGGCTCTGCTCACCTTCTTCTTCCCGCAGGGCAACGTCGCACTTGATTTCATGCTGGCGCAGGTCTTCTCGGGCGGGCTTCTGCTCGGCGCCATTTTCATGGCGACCGATTACGTGACCTCCCCCGTCACGACGGTCGGGCGGCTGATTTTCGGCGTCGGCTGTGGGCTGCTGACCGTTTTCATCCGCTATTTCGGCGGATATCCCGAAGGCGTATCCTTCTCGATTCTGATCATGAACGCCCTGGTCTGGTATCTTGACCGATACACCAGACCCCGTCGGTTTGGAGGTGGAAAACGTGCCGCTTAACGAAAAAGAACTCCTTCTTCCCGAGGAAACGGCGGAGTCGTCCGAAACCGTCGACGCCGAGACCGTCGATATGGAGGAGCCCGTGGAAGTTTATGAAACCTCAGCGGAGATTTTGCTTGACGCCGGGCGGGAAACACACCCGAAGCGAAAGCGCGAAATGAACGACTTCGTGCGGATCGGCGGTTCTCTGCTCCTGATCTGCGCGGTGGTGGCGATGGTGGTTTCCTTCGTCAACGCCGTCACGGCGGATATTATCGCCGAGGCGGCCGAGCGCGAAAAACAGGCAGCCGTCATGCGGATTTTCGGCGAGGACGCCGTCATGAATGAAATCGATCCCCTTGCGGGAACGAACGCCGTATATGCCGTTGCCGACGCGGGATACTGCGTCAATCTGGAGTCGAACGGCTTCGGCGGTGCCATCAGCATGATGGTCGGTGTCGGCACCGACGGCAGGCTCATCGGCGTGGAAATCGTCTCCCACGCGGAAACGCCGGGCTTCGGCGCAAAGGCAGACGATCCCGCCTATCTCGGCCAATATACCGGACACGGCAGCCGACTCGCACTCGGTGCGGAAATCGACGCGCTCGCAGGTGCAACGATCTCCTCAAAGGCCGTGCTGGCCGGTGTCAACGCGGCAACCGCCGCCCTGGTCGAGGCAGGTCTGGTGGAAGAATACCTGACCCCAGTCGTTGAAGAGGAGGAATTCGACCCGTTCGGCGAATGGGACGATTACGGCGAATGGGACGAATGGATGGAAGACGTGGACGGAGGTGAGTACGAATGAGCGAACGACTGAAGGGATATCTCTCCCAGCTCAAATCGGGTCTGCTTGACAACAACCCCACGCTGGTTCAGCTGCTCGGTATGTGTCCGACGCTGGCCACGACCACGTCGGTGACCAACGCCGTCGGCATGGGTCTTGCGGCGACGGCAGTGCTCGTCTGCTCAAATCTGTTTATCTCGCTTCTGCGCAAATTTATTCCGAAGCAGGTGCGGATTGCGGCGTATATCGTCATCATCTCGGGCTTCGTTACGTCGGTTGAGCTGCTGATGAAGGCCTTTTTGCCCGCGCTTGACCGTGCGCTCGGCCTCTTCATTCCGCTCATCGTGGTCAACTGTATCATTCTGGCGCGGGCGGAAGCCTTTGCGTCAAAGAACGGCCCCTTAGCTTCAATGGTGGACGGCTTTGCGATGGGACTCGGCTTCACCTTTGCCTTGATTCTGATTGCCACGGTGCGCGAGCTTCTCGGCGCCGGCTGCTTCTGTGGAATTCCGCTGTTCGGGGAGGGCTTTAAGCCTGCCATTATTTTCATCCTGCCCCCCGGTGCGTTCCTGACGCTCGGATGCATCATTGCGGCAGTGCAGAAGATCACCAACACGCGTGAGGACAAACGAAAGCTTCGCGAGACCGATCCCGGAGAGGAGGCAGATGCATGAGCTTTGTTGACATATTGCTGCTGATGTTCAGCGCCGTACTCATTGAAAACTTTATTTTCTCGAAGTTCTACGGCTGCTGTCCCTTCCTCGGCGTATCCGAAAAGCCGGATACGGCGCTCGGTATGGGCATGGCGGTTACCTTCGTCATGACCCTCTCCGGCGCGGCAACCTGGGCGGTATATTATCTGATTCTGGTTCCGCTCCGGCTTGCCTATCTCAAAACCATTGCCTTCATTCTCGTCATTGCGGCACTGGTGCAGTTTATTGAGATGTTCCTGCGCAAATTCCTGCCTGCGCTCTATTCGGCGCTCGGCATTTATCTGCCCCTGATCACCACCAACTGTGCCGTGCTCGGTGCGGCACTGGTCAATATTCAGGAGGGCTTCAGCTTCGGGGCTTCGGTGGCCTACGGCTTCGCGGCCGCCATCGGATTTACGATGGCCATCGTGATTTTTGCAGGCATACGCGTTCGCCTGCAGTTTGCCGATCCTCCCCGTGCCTTCCGCGGCTTCCCGCTGACGCTGATTGCGGCAGGCCTGCTGGCAATGGCCTTCTCGGGCTTCTCCGGAATCAGCTTTTGACGGGAGGCGAAACGGATGAAAATGCTCATGGATATTTTGATTCCCGTCGGCGTTTTTGCCGCGCTGGGTCTGTTTTTCGGCGCAGTTCTGGCCTTTGCTTCCCGAATCTTTGCCGTGAAACGGGACGAGCGAATTGCGCGCGTTGAGGAATGTCTGCCAGGTGCCAACTGCGGTGGCTGCGGATATTCGGGCTGTACGGCACTGGCTGAGGCGATTGTGGCGGGAGAGGCAAAGCCGACCGCCTGCTCGGTTGGCGGAAACGAGACCGCCCGCGCGATCGGCGGCGTGCTCGGCATTGAGGTTGGTGAAGCGGTACGGATGCGGGCGCAGGTGATGTGCTCGGGTACAGCCGAATACGCTAAGAAAAAATACGTATACGAGGGCGCGCAGGACTGCATTGCGGCGGCCAAGCTGGGGGGCGGCGACAAGCTTTGCCCCAACGGCTGTATCGGCCTCGGCACCTGCGTTTCCCGTTGTCCCTTTGAAGCCATTTCGGTGGTCGAGGGGGTTGCGGTCGTGGATTACCGCAAGTGTGCCGGCTGCGGCGTGTGTACCGCCGCCTGCCCGAAGCACCTCATTGAGCTGATCCCCTTCGACAGCCGTCACTGGGTGGGTTGCAAGTCGGTGGACAAGGGTGCGGTGACACGAAAGAACTGCGACGTCGGCTGTATCAGCTGCAAGCTGTGCGAAAAGGCCTGTGAGGCGGGCGCAATCACGGTCAACGACTTCGTTGCCTCAATCGATTACGCCAAGTGCACGGGCTGTGACAAGTGTGTGGAAAAATGCCCCAGAAAGATTATCTGGTCCGCCCATACGCAGGGCAAGGGATTGGTGATCGAGAAGTGAGAGAGAAGCAGGGGACGGTCTTCGTGGATTGTCTCTCCCCCGGGGGACTTGACGATGCGCTGCTGTGGCGGCTGGCGCCCGAGGAGAGGCGGCAGCGGGCAAAGCGCTATCGGAATGCGGCAGACGCACGGCGCTGTCTGGCGGCGGGCATCCTTGCCGAGAGAGCCGCACGTCGGATGGGCTTCGACGGAGATATCGTGATCGGAAGAGACGCGCATGGCAAGCCGAGGCTTATCGGCTGCGGGGCGCCGGAATTCAATCTGTCACACAGCGGCAGATGGGTCGTGATCGGATACGGGCACTCCCCCCTCGGCGTTGACGTTGAGCAGATCTCCCCCGAGACGGATCACGCGGCACTTGCCCGACGCTATTTTTCACCGCACGAGCAGGAATATCTCTGCGCGGCCGGGGAAGCAGAGCGTCCGCTCCGCTTCGCACGGCTCTGGACGGCAAAGGAGAGCTATGTGAAATATCTGGGCTGCGGCCTGGCAAAGCCCCTCTCTTCCTTCACCGTTGATCCCGTGCGCGGACGGATTCTGCGCGAGGAAGGGGATGAGGAGGAGGTCTTCCTGTCCTTCCTCGTGCCGGATGAGGAATATGCGCTTACGGTTTGCAGTGCCGCGCAGAACGTTGAACTTCGCCTGCTTTCGGCGGAGGACATCACACCATAACGAAGAGAGGCTGTCGCACAGGCGACAGCCTCTCTTCGTTATTCGGCACGTAGGGGAAGGGTGATTGCGGTCTCGGTATATTCTCCGCTGTAGGTGGGGGAGCGGAGAACGGTTACGGTCAGTACGGCGGGCAGCTCTGCCGTAAAGCGGCAGGTTTCGGTATGAGTTTCACGGGTGTCGAGATTGAGCCAGCGGGTCAGACCACTCTCTTTAAGCCCGTCCCGATCGCTCGGCGCGCCGTCAAGGGTCATCCGAAGATAATCGGCCGTCCCCACTCCGTCCGCCGACTCCCGCTCGGGCGCGGAAAGATAAAGCGTGTCGGCCGTTCCGTTGGTCATGGAAACGGTGACCGAAACCTCCCCCGTCTTTTCGTCGGTCATGGTAGAAACGATAAAGGTCAGGCCGTCAGCGGTAAGCATTCCCTGGCTGACCGGCTCGTCCGCACAGGCGGTCAGCAGCAGGGCGGCGAGGAGTAGCAGGAGAACGGCAGTACGGCAAAGAAACGTAAAGCAGCGCATAGAAGCTCCTTCATTCGGGTTGATGCATCTATTTTACAATATTTTCGGAGATTTGTAAAGCAAAGAAAGCGATTTTTCCGGATTTTGGCGTGCATGGACGGCACCGTGCGGGAGAAACTATCGGTACGACGGTCGGATCGGGCGGCGCTCGGTCGGATCGCCGTCCGCGGCGGGCGGAGCGCAAGTGCGACTGCCGTCTGCCGCCTCATTTTCCGATTCGTATTTCCATTCCGCCCAGAAAATACTGCGGTTTTTGTCGGTCAGCACAGCCCATACTATTTGCGCGGGAGATGTTCCGCGAAAGGAAGGGTATCCATGAACGAGTATTTTGACCGGAGTATGCCGATTGGTCTGGCCATGATGCTGGCCCAGAACAACGACGCCATGCGCAACTTTGCACTGATGGATGCGCGGGATCAGCGTGCCGTTCTTGACCGTGCGCGCACCGTTTCCTCCAAGGCGCAGATGCAGGCACTGGTTGGCGGAATCGCAATGGGAGAATTCGGACATTGAGCCGGGGGCTGCCGTATCGTTGATGCGGCAGCCCCTGTTTCGTTTTTCGTTCAAAACGCCGGTAAATCTTGAAAATCGAACGGGAACGTGCTAAAATAGAAAAAACAACTCCGGGAGGAAAAAACGTATGTCCTGTATTCTCGAAGCACATCGCGGCGTGGCAAACGAATATCCGCAGAACACGATGGCTGCTTTTGCGGCGGCAAAAGCCCTCGGCTACGGTATGATTGAGCTTGACCCGCGCTTTACGGCAGATAACCGATGCGTGATTCTGCACAACAAAACCGTCAACGCGACCGCTCGCCGTGCGGACGGCAGCATGCTCTCGGCGGAAACGCCGATTCTTTCACTCACGCTGGAAGAGGCGCGCGCATACGATTACGGTCTGTATATGGGCGAGCAGTTCCGCGGCGTGATGATTCCGACCCTGGAGGAGGTGCTTGCCTTCGCCATGGAGCAGAAGATTCCGCTCAAGTTCGACAATATCATGCAGACCCATCCCGAGGCACATCAGGAGATCTTTTTCTCCACGGTAGAAAAGATGGGTGCCGTCGATGATATCGGCTTCACGGCAAGCAAAACCGCGTTTATCCGCCGCGTGCTTGACCGCTTCCCCACCGTACAGATTCATTACGACGGCGATATCAGCGAGGAGACGCTTGCCGAGGTTTCCTCAATCGTCGGCAAGGATCAGCTGACCGTCTGGCTCCGCTACCACAACCGCCACACCGAGTGGGCAAAGACCCCCGCCGCCTCGGCCGAGCTCTGCGCCATGGCTCACCGCTACGCCGGGCGCGTCGGTCTCTGGCTGCTCAGCCGCCCCGAGGAGCTTGACGAGGCTGTCGCCTGGGGCGCGGATATCGTCGAGACGGACGGCTCGCTCCGCCCGTGCACCTGACGGGACGCTTAACGAAAAAAGCCAAAGACAATTTTCAAAATTGTCTTTGGCTTTATCTCTTGCCGCTCAAACCGATCGGCGCAGCTCGATGGCCAGATTCGCGTTCGCTCTGGCGAGTGCCGCAAGCTCGGCATCCCGCGCGACGAGTGCTTCGGTATTGGGACAGGCGCAGGCGCGGACAACACGCTCGGCCAGCTCCTCGGCAAAGGCGTGGTCGGGAATGATCGGCGCAGGCTGACCTGCGTAGGCGAGAAAGGCGTCCACCTTCGGGTCGTACGAAATTCCGATGGCGGGAATATGCATATGGGTTGCGTAAATGAGCATATGCAGGCGCATACCGACCGCGACGTGCAGGCGGGGAAGGAGGGCGCAGAGCTCGGGCGCTGTCAGGTCGGCGAGCAGAAGGCTTCCTTCGGGTGCGCGTGCCAGCAAGCGGCGGCAGATAGCCGCGTCGAGCTCCTCCTGCATCGGAATGAAGATGGGAAGCATTCCCGTCTCGCGGGAGATCAGCTCCACGGCGCGGGCAATCTCCTCCTCAAAGGCGCGCTCGTCAAGCATACCGTCGGCCGCGCCGAGCATATGCCACGCGCGAAGCGAGATGGCAAAATATTGCCGCTCTGCGCGATAATCGGTGCGGGCAAGCAGATAATTGATCCGTGCGTCAGGGGCGGGGCGGAGCGTGAAGGCGGGGTCTGCGGTCAGCGAAATACGCGCGTCCGGCTTGATACCGAGCGCCTCAAGCTCGCGCAGAGACGCGGGGTCGCGCAGGGTGATCCGCTCGATGCGCGCAAGCGCGTGGGCGGCACGGGCGCGGTTTTTCGGGCGATAGAGGGGGCCGATACCGTTTGCATAGAGCATAACGGGCAGACGGAAGCGGCGGGCAAGCGCGATGATGGAAAGATAATAAAGCAGAGATTTCGTGCTCGTGTTGTCCTGGAGCAAAGAGCCGCCGCCCGAAATCAGCAGCCGCGCACTGCGCATCTCTCGCGCGATGGCGGGCAGATTGGTGCGGCTGATACAGCGAACCGCAAAGCGCTCCCGCATCGCGCGGGGATTCTTGGCGAGAACCGTAACCCGCAGATCGGGCTCGGCTTCACGCAGGCTTGCCAGCATACAGGAGAGCAGGCTGTCGTCTCCCAGATTGCCGAAGCCGTAGTAGCCGCTGATGATCACCTCTCCGCGGCGATAGGGCGTGTAGGGCGAGAGCGTACGGTAAACGGCAAGGCAGTCGGCCGCCATGCGGTCGGCCGAATAGTACGCGGCGGTCAGCGCGCGGTGCGCCTCGCCGATGGCGCGCAGCTCGTCGTCGCACTTGGTAAGCAGCAGATCAAGATCGCGCTGCAGCCATTCGGCACGGGGGAGTGCAAGCCCGCGGCAGGTGAAGTTGGTCGCCATGGCATCGGCAAGATTCTCCTCGGTCAGCGCACCGAGCCAGCCCTCGTTGCCCGCTACCACGACCGGCTTGCCGATGGCCATTGCCTCAAGGGTGGCGCGGGAGACGCCGACGAAAATATCCCCAAGAGCAATACAGCGGTCGACGTCGGTGCGTCGGCCGATGGGATGGATTACGGGACGACCGAGCGAGCGGTTCAGCGCATCGGCTGCCGCACGGATGCGGTCAAATTCGCTGCCGCCGCCGACGAGAATGATTTCGACGTCACCGTGCTTCTCACAGAGAGCGGGCGCAATTTCGATCAGCTGATCGGCCACCGCCGAACAGTCGGCATCGAGGCGGCTCACGAAAACGAGGCGGCGGCTTCCCGCGCGCAGACCGATTTCCTCGGCCAGTGCTTTCGTTTCGGGTGCCTGCACCGCGGCGGGCGAGAAGCGATCCATATCGATGCCGTTGATGGTCGTGCTGATATTGTCGGGGCAAAGCCCGTATTCGTCAATAAGATACTGCTTGAGGTCATCGCTGATGGCGATGGTACGCTCGCCCCACTCGGAGGCCGAGCGCAGCCACGCGTTGACCTTGAAGCGCGCGTGTACGGTAGTCACGAAGCGAAAGCCCATCCGGCGATGGAGCATTCCGCAGAGGAAGGCCGGGATGCGGGCGTGCGCGTGTACGATGTCAAATTTCTCCTGCCGCAAAAGCTTGCGCAGGCCGAGATAAGCGCGAACCATCGCCCACGGACGCTTGGTATTGAGCGGCAGCGTAACGTGGCGCACACCGGCGGCCTCCAATGCAGGCAGATATGCACCGCCGCAGGAGACGACCGTCACCGAACAGCCGGCCCGAACCATCGCGCGGGAAAGCTCCAGCACGTGCGTCTCCGCACCGCCGATATCCATCGACATGGTAGGCATTAAAATTTTCATCGGTACACCCCTTTCGGTTGGGTTTAACGGATATAGTATATCACAAATGCGAAAAATTGTAAAGTGCCGCAAGCGCGTGCGTTTGCGGCTTTTTTACGCTTCTTCCCGCTTGAGTGCGGCAAACAGCGCGCGGCAGCCTGCTTCGATGTCACGGTAGGCGATGTCGAATTGGCCGCTGTACCAGGGGTCTGCCACGTCGCCGCCGCGTCCGGTATAATCCATGAGAAGGCGGATTTTTCCGTCGGGGTCACCGCCGAGAATACGGTGCATATTGCGGATGTTTGCACTGTCCATACCGATGAAAAGATCATAGGAGTTATAGTCGGCTAACTTCAGCTGTACGGCGCGCTTTTCGCCGGCCGAATGCCCGTGCTTTGCCAGCTCGCGGACGGCCGGCGGGTAGACGGGATTCCCGATGCCCCGGCAGATTTCCTCGGTGCTGGTGGCAGAGGAGGCCACGAAAACACGGTCTCCCCAGCCTTCCCTTTCGGCCAGACTGCGGAAGACGATCTCGGCCATTGGACTGCGGCAAATGTTGCCATGGCAGACGAACATGATACGGTACATGGGCGTTCTCCTTTAGTTGATTTTATTTGGGCTGTGTACGGCCCCCTGCTTGCACAAAACATCCGTGCACTTTTTTCCATTATAGCACAGATCCTTCCGGAAATCTATAGATCCGACAAGAAAGGTATACTTTTATTTCCGGCGGGAACGTGACGCACAATTAGCCTTCCCCAGCGAAGATGGGCGCAAGCGCCACGAGATTGCAAGCAATCTCGGAGGTGGCACGGCGAAGCCGTGACGGATGAGGAGATCAACGTGGTA
>JAZODX010000064.1:0-16381 GCA_045597265.1 Eubacteriales bacterium
AGGGGCGTGTGGTTCACACCGTACGGGTTCAAGTCCCGTTTCTCGCACCAACGCGGGTATGGCGGAATTGGCAGACGCGCTAGATTCAGGTTCTAGTGGGGGCAACTTCGTGGAGGTTCAAGTCCTCTTACCCGCACCAAAAAGCCTTGAAAACCTTTGGTTTTCAAGGCTTTTTCCGTTCTGTTGACAAAAAATCAAATTCATATTACAATATGAATGACCCGAAAAAGGATTACATAGGAGAGATCACGCATGAAGAGTCAAAGAGACGCAAAAAATCTGATATTCGACGTCCTGTGTACGCTGACAGCCGGAATTATCGTCGGCAGCGCATATTATTTCTTCCAAAACAGCAACGGATTTGCCCCCGGCGGTGTCGGGGGCCTGGCCACGATTACACACTATTTACTGGAAAACAGGGTCAGCTGGTCAATCTTAATGATTGCGTTTAATTTGCCGATTTTTATCTTAGTCAGCATCTTTATCAATAAGAAACTTGGTTTTTTTCTGAGTCTGTATATGCTCGTTCAATCCTTTATTCCCCGTTTTTATGAAGTGATCGGCGCCCAAACCTACAGTCTGGCAAACAGTCAGGAGGACTTCAATATTGTTTTCGCCTGCATTGCTACGGGAGTAATCTCCGGCTTCGGTTTTTCCCTGATGCTTAAGCGATTTGGTGCCAGCGGCGGTACGTACGGCATCTCTGCACTGATCAAAAAAATGAAGCCCGAAATGAATATCGCGTATGTGTCCTTCATCATGGATACCGGCGTGGTGCTGATTGCGTTCTTTGTATACGGAATGAGAATCACTCCCGTTATCTGTACCCTGCTGAATCTGTTTATTGCAAACATCATCGTAGACCACGGATTGAGCGGAATCAAAAACGGATACAAATTTGAGATCGTGACCAATTATCCCGATAAGCTATCCGAAGACCTGATGGCCCGCCTGCGTCACGGCGTCACGAAAATCCAAGTACACGGAATGTATTCGGACACCGATAAATATATGCTGGTCTGTATCATCAACAAGCGACAGATCGGTGAAATGATGAAAATCATCAAAAGTTATCCCGATACCTTTGCAAGCTTTGAAAAGGTAAACGAAATTTTCGGAAATTTCAAAAGACACGTTTAACGTCCGAACGCACCCGCAAGGCGCGCCGTCTCCTGCCGAAAAACAATCCACCCGCAGCGGGTGGATTGTTTCATTATAAATATATCAGTCTTTGTTTCTTTCCTTAAATGATCTTCGATAGGCAAGAGGCGAAAGGCCGACCTGCTTTTTGAAGGCATAGGAAAAATAGTTGGAATCCGCAAATCCCACCGAAAATGCAATATCGGTTACGCTCATCGTTGTTCCGCGCAAAAGACGCTCCGCCTTCTCTATTCTGATCTGATTGATCTTTGCCTGCAGCGGGACATTCCCTTCTTTTTGAAAAATGTAGCGCAGATAAGATACCGAATAATTCATCCTCTCCGCCAATTTCTCGCCCGTAATGGGGTCGCCGACGTTTTCGTAGATGATCTGCAGGGCACGCGGATATATACTGTTTTGTGCAGATGGCTTTTCTGCACGCTCTGCCTGCGCGCGTCGGTAAAGCTCGACCAGCATGTAAGCAAGCGGCTTCGTGAAGGAAAGCACCTTCTCCATCGTCGGGACATTCTCGGAAAGCTCCCCGTAAACTGCGGGAAAGCGTTCGTCGCAAAGCACGGATACCCGCTTCATCAACCGCAAGGCACTCTTCAACCGTCCGCGGTATCCGGAAACGAAAATACAACCGAGCAGAAGGTCATCCTCTCTGACAGGAATCAAAAACTCCTCAACTCCGGCATAACAGCAGGCATAATACGGGTGTATCAGATTTTGACGCAGTAGCTTTTGCTTATGCAAAACACATCTCCCTGCCGTGCTCGGATTAAGCTTTAAATAATCACAAATTGCATGATCGTGAATATCGTATTTTAACAGTTGATAGAAATGCTGCGTGAAAAGGGCTCTGTCCAGACTTAACGATATCTTATATCCGATTCTCTCCAAGAACTCCACGTAATGATGAATATCGTCGATGATCCTTTGCATCATAGCTCCTCCGCATTGTTGTTTTTTGAAGAACCAAAATAAAATAACCAAGGAAATCTTGACAATTTTATTGTAACATAAAACGATATTAAATGTAATATTGAAAAAAAATTCACGCAATGACGAGAAATCGAAGGGAATAACGATGAGAACACTACAATATCAAACGGATCTTTGCGTGGTAGGCGGCGGCATGGCGGGCCTCTGTACGGCAATTGCGGCAGCGCGCTGCGGAATCAAGGTGATCCTCGTTCATGACCGCCCGGTGCTTGGCGGAAACGCCTCAAGCGAGATCCGGATGTGGATAGGCGGCGCTTACGTCACGGGATGGGGACCGGTAAAGGATATTCGCGAGGGTGGAATTATCGAGGAGATATTCTTAGAAAACTTTTATCAGAATCCCTCACTCAAATATCCGCTTTGGGACAGCGTGCTCTACCAAAAGGCAAAGGCGGATTTCGGAGAGACGATCCCACCGGATACTGCAGACAGCAAGACCATGGGCATGAGCTGTCTGTTTCAGATACGGGAGACTGACCATAAGGTGGAATTCACCCCGCCGTCCTGGGCATACAGCTACGAAAGCGACGATGATCTTCCTTATAAGCCCCACCGGAAAACGATAACTTCTGGTGGATAGAGCTCGGCGGCGAATGGGACTGTATACACGACACCGACCGCTGCTGGGACGAACTGTTAAAAATCTGCTGCGGCGTATGGGATCACATGAAGAATCACGGTGACTATGACGTAGAGAATTGGGAGCTTGAATGGATAGGCTTTCTTCCCGGGAAGCGAGAGAGCCGACGTTACGTCGGGAAATATATCGTTACCGAAAATGACGTAAGAGCCTCGGGGCACTTTGATGACGTAGTAGCATACGGAGGGTGGTCTATGGACGACCACTTCCCCGCGGGATTCCATCATTCGTCAAGCTATCCGACCATACACCACCCCGCGCCCCAGCCCCGGGGACTTCCACTCCGCTGTATGATTTCCCAAAACGTCGAAAACCTTGTGTTTGCGGGAAGAAACATCAGCGTCACGCACGCCGCACTCTCTTCCTCACGCGTGATGGCAACCTGCGCAATTCTCGGGCAGGCACTCGGCACGGCGGTTGCACAGGCGATCCATGACGGATGCACAGTGGAAGCGGTAGATATCGCCCGACTTCAGCAGACGCTGATGCAGGATGACTGTTATATTCCACGGCACACAAGAGCTGTTTCCGTCCTCGCGGAAACGGCAAGCTGCACCGCAGACGTCATCAGAAACGGTATCGAACGGAGAGAAGAAAACTGCTGGGTCGGCAGAGCGGGAGACACGGTCGAATACACCTTTGATCGAGATACCGACGTCCGCAAGATACGTCTGGTCTTTGATAACGACATGAACAGAAGATACCACAATATGCCCTGCAATTATCCGCTTGATCAGCCCGAATTCAAGCTGCCGAAAACGCTCATCAAGGAATACCGTATCGAGGGGATCGCAGAAAACGGAGAACAAGCTGCTCTGCATATCACCGATAATCGCCAGAGACTCGTCCGACATACGGTTGCATGGAGAATCAAACGGTTGCGCTTCATTCCACTATCCACGCACGGATGCGAAGAATTCCGTCTTTTCGGCTTTGCGCCGTCATAACACCGAAGGCAATCCCGAAGCCGTCATCCGTTGATTTCCTTCTCCCCGACACTCGGGCAGCCATTTCCGCAAAATAAAAATCCGAACCGCCCCTCGCGAGAGGAACGGTTCGGATTATTTTTATTCAGATTCCCGTTCGTCCTTGTCCACCGCCCGTTTTTCCTTTTTCGGCTGCTTGATCTCGTAATGAATCAACAGACTGAGCAGAGCGCGAAGCAGGATGACAGCCCCGAGCATATACAGCTCGTCCAGACTTTGAATCAGTACCGTGCGGAGAATTTCCGCGGCCATTTTGAATTCAAGACCCATGGCCAGGCCTTTGGCAAGATTGGTCTGCAGATCATATTTTTTCTTCATGAAGGTATTCTGAAAATACTGCCAGAAGCCATAAATTCCCGACCAAAATACGACGATAATACCGACGATCTCCAAAACGGAAATCATATAGGGCAGAATCATTTCAATAAACCGATGTAAAACGTTCATTCTTTGACCATCCTTTTCTCCAATTCCCGGCAACAGATCCCGTATATATGCATTTTACCCTTTTCTTTGCGATTTGTCAATATGCATATACAGGAAATATAAGCTTGACGGCCGGGAAAGATATACGTATCGCTTTGTATTGACACGCGGCTATATAAATGCTATAATAAAATATCAAGGCAAATGAAGAAAAGCATTCAAATAACACAAAATAGAAAGGGAGAAAACAAATGTCTTTTTTCTTACACGGCGTTCACGTCCCACATAGAAAAAACACCGCCGACGGGACTGCCGCGCGTTTGTCCGACCTGAAAACCGTTACCATTCCCATGCTGATGCATATCGGCGCCCCTGCCGTACCGACGGTGAAGATCGGCGATACCGTCCACGTCGGTACGCTGATCGGCGAAGCCTCCGGTGCCGTCTCCTCCCCGATTCATTCCAGCGTTTCCGGTAAAGTAACCAAGATCTCCAATATTCAGCTTTCCTCGGGCAATACCGTCCCTGCCGTCACCATTGCATCGGACGGCGCCATGACCCCCGATGAAGCCATCGAACCGCCTACCGTCAACGGACGGGAGGAGCTGATACGGGCAATCCGCGAAAGCGGCGTCGTCGGTCTCGGCGGCGCAGGCTTCCCGACCCACGTCAAATGGAATGTTGCCCCCGAGCGCGTGGAGGTGCTGATCGTCAACGGCGCCGAGTGTGAGCCCTATATTACCAGCGACTCGCTGACGATGACCGAGCGGAGCGATGACATGGAATACGCGCTTCGTCTGCTGCAAACCCACTTTTCTCTCAAGCGCATCGTCATCGGAATCGAGAGCAACAAAAAATCCGCCATTGCGTCCATGCAGGCAATGGCCGCCCGCATGGATGGGATTGAGGTAATGGTCCTGCCGCAGATTTATCCGCAGGGCGGCGAGAAGGTGCTGGTATACCATACGGTAAAAAAGGTCATCCCTACGGGTAAGCTTCCCATCGACGTCGGATGTATCGTCTGCAACTGCACGACCGTTGCCGCAATCGGCTCTTATCTGAAAACGGGTATGCCCCTCGTGGAAAAATGCATTACGGTCGACGGCGGCGCGGTCAGCCGTCCGCAAAACGTCATCGTGCCGATCGGTACGCCGCTTGAGGATGTATTCGCCTTCTGCGGCGGCTTTACGGAGGAGCCGCAAAAGGTCATTTACGGCGGCCCCATGATGGGTGTCACCGTACCCAATCTCAGCGTGCCGGTCTTAAAAAATACCAACGCGGTGATTGCCCTCACGCCAAAGGAGGCAAAGCAGCCCAAAACCACCGCCTGCATTCGCTGCGGCGCCTGCACCAACGCCTGCCCCTTCGGACTGGCTCCCGCACAGATTTTGCTTGCATATAAGAAGAAGGACACCGAGGCGCTGAAACGCCTGTCGGTTGACACCTGCATGCTTTGCGGCTGCTGCAGCTTTATCTGCCCTGCAAACCGTCCGCTCGTACAAACCAATCAACTCTCCAAACAGTTACTCAAGGAGGCATCGCGAAATGGATAACATGCTGCATTTGTCCGCTTCCCCGCATATTCACAGCGGAAGATCCACATCGTCAATTATGCGCGACGTTCTGCTTGCCCTGCTGCCAGCGGCAATCGCAGGCACCGTCATTTTCGGTCTGCGTTCACTTCTCGTCATTGCGGTCTGCATGGCATCCTGCGTGCTTCTCGAAGCACTCTTCAATCGCATCACAAAAAAAGATCAGACGGTGGGAGACCTGAGTGCCGCGGTTACCGGCCTGCTCCTCGCCCTCAATCTTCCCGTCAATATTCCGATCTGGCAGTGCGTTATCGGAAGTGCGTTTGCCATTCTGCTTGTGAAATGTCTCTTCGGCGGTATTGGCTTCAACCTGGTCAACCCCGCCATTACGGCAAGAATTTTTATGCTCGTCGCATTCGGCAGCATGGCAATTCAGCCGATGCCCGTTATCGTGGACGTCACCTCGGGCGCAACCCCTCTGGCCGAGCTGGCTGAGGGAAATATGCCCGAGCTGAAGGCGCTTCTGCTCGGCACCACCGGCGGTGCGATCGGCGAGACCTGTGCCATCGCGCTTCTGCTCGGTCTGATCTATCTCCTGATCCGCCGGATCATCACCTGGCATATCCCCGTCTCCTTCGTGGGAAGCGTATTCCTGCTCTCCCTGTTCATGGAGGGCTTTGATCCGATGATGGCGCTTGCCTGGACACTCTCGGGCGGTCTTCTGATCGGTGCAATTTTCATGGCAACCGATTACGTCACCTCCCCTGCCACCGCATGGGGAAAAATCATTTTCGGTCTCGGCGCCGGTCTGCTCACCTTTATGATTCGCTATTTCGGCATCTATCCCGAAGGCGTTTCCTTTGCCATCCTGTTCATGAACATACTCAATCCCTATATTGAGAAGCTGACCGCTCGGAAAATTTTCGGAGGAACGAAGGCATGAAAAAACTGATAAAAAGTATTTTGGTGCTGGTTTGCATCTGTGCAACCGTCTCGATTCTTCTTGCTCTGACCAATTCTCTCACCGCCCCCATCATTGCCCGGGCTGACCGGGACAAGGCCAATGCGGCGCTGCTTGAGGTTCTTCCCGACGGACAGGGCTTTACGTCGGTTGACCTCTCCGCCTACACCCTCCCGCAAACCGTGTCCGAGGTTTACCGCGCCGAGAACGGCGGACACGTGATTCGCCTGAGCACGACGGGATATGCGCCCGGCATGGTACTCATGTGCGGAATTGCGGCCGACGGCACGGTCGTCGGCACCAAGCTGATCGCTTCTGCGGAAACCCCCGCCATCGGCGGAACGGCCGCTGAGTCCTTCTCCTCCGCCGTGATCGGAAAGGGACTCGGGGACATCGACAGCGTAGACACCGTTTCGGGTGCAACCAAAACGACGGCCGCATATCGCGCGGCAGTCAGGGATGCCCTGAATACCGTCGTTATTCTCGGCGGCGGATCGGTTGATCTGCGCACCGAGGCGGAAATTCTCGCCGATCACCTCTCCGCCGCCCTTCCTGCGGCAGAAGGAAGGTTTACCCGCCACTTCTTCGTCGAAGTGATTGAAGGAATCGACGCCATCTACACGGCCGACAATCAGTCGGGCGCAGTCTGCGTAATCGGAGAGCAGTTTATCGCCGTTGACGTCGGCGGGAACGTCCTCACGGCCTGTGCCGATGAGGTTGCGCAAGCCGCAAAAGCCGCCATGGAAACGGTGAATGCCACCGTGACCGCCGACCTCGATCTCTCCGCCTATACGGACCTGCCGACGCAGCTCGTTTCCGCAAAACGTACCGCAAGCGGAAACTATATTCTCGAAATCAAGGCGGCAGGCTACGGCATTACGGGCGGAAACGAATATCATCCCGCTTCGGGCGAATATATCTATCTCCGCGTCTCCATGACCTCCTCCGGCAGAATCATTGACTGCCTCACCCTCTCGGAAGCCGAGACGGACGGCATCGGATCGGCCTGTGCCGAGGCATCCTTCTATCGCCAGTTTGTCGGCAAGACCGAGGAAACCTACGCGGATATTGACGCCATCAGCGGCGCAACCATGACGACCGACGGCTACAAAAAAGCAATCCTTCGTGCCTTTAATGCAGTAAAAATTCTCGAGGAGGGCAATACGAAATGAAAAAGAACAGCTGTCTTTCCATTCTCTTAAACGGTATTCTCAGGGAAAATCCCGTTCTCGTGCTGATTCTCGGCACCTGCCCCACCCTCGCCACCACAACCAACGTCTTCGGCGCCTTCGGCATGGGCATTGCCACCCTGATGGTACTGATCTGCTCCAACGTCCTGATTTCCCTGCTGCGCAAGGTCATCCCCGATAACGTCCGCATTCCCTGCTATATCGTCATTATCGCTGGCTTTGTGACCAGCGTGCAGATGTTCGTTCACGCATTTCTGCCCGAGCTGTACGATATGCTCGGCGTCTATCTGGCGCTGATCGTCGTCAATTGCATCATTCTCGGCCGTGCCGAGATGTTTGCGGGCAAAAATTCGGTTGGAAAATCTGCACTTGACGGCCTCGGCATGGGTATCGGATTCACCCTCGCGCTCTGTGCGATGGCTACCGTTCGCGAGGTGCTCGGCGCCGCCAGCTTTGCGGGAATGGCAATTCCCTTCCTCACCGATTACAAAATCGAATTTTTAGTCAAGGCTCCCGGCGGCATGGTCGTTTACGGTCTCCTGATCGCATTGGTCTCGGCGCTGACCGCCGGCAAGAGCCCGAAAAAGAAAGAATTTTCCTGTGCAGGTTGCCCCGGTGCCGGACACTGCAGCGCCGCCTGTGCGGACGGAAAGGAGGGTGCATAAATGATGGAAGGCTTTAAGTCCCTTATCGTTATTCTCTTGTCCTCGGTTTTGGTCAACAACTACGTTCTGAGCCGCTTCTTGGGCATATGCCCCTTCCTTGGGGTTTCCAAAAAGCTCAACCAGGCTGTCGGCATGGGCGTCTCGGTTACCGTAGTCATGCTGCTTGCCACCCTGGTTACCTGGCCGATCCAGCATTTCATTCTCGACCGCTTTGGTCTTGCTTACCTGCAGACCATCGTCTTTATTCTGATCATCGCTTCACTGGTACAGATTCTCGAAATTATTCTCAAGCGCTTCTCCCCCGCACTTCACCAAGGGCTCGGCGTTTACCTGCCGCTGATTACCACCAACTGCGCAGTGCTCGGCGTAGCAATCAACAATATCACCGACGCTTACTCCTTCGTCGAATCGATGGTCAGCTCGCTCGGATGCGGACTTGGATTCTTGCTTGCCATGATCCTCTTTTCCGGCCTGCGCTCCCGCATTGACGAGACCGAGGTTCCAGGCAGCTTCCGCGGTGTTTCCATTACCCTGATTGCCGCATCCTTCATCTCGCTTGCGTTCATGGGTCTTGCGGGAATCGTGGATAAGCTCTTTGCATGAGGAGGTATATATGTTCATTGATGTATTAACCGCATTTGCCGTCGTCGTTTCGGTCGGCCTTCTGCTCGGTATACTCCTTGCCCTGTTTATTCATTTCTTCGGCATCGAGGAGGACGAAAAGGAAAAGCAGATCCGCGAGGTTCTCCCGGGGATCAACTGCGGTGCCTGCGGCTTCAAGGGCTGCAACGACTACGCCCAGGCGCTTGCCGCCGGCCGGGCAAAGCCCAATCTCTGCATTCCGGGCGCTGAAGCCACCGCGAAGGATCTGGGCGAAATTCTCGGCGTCGAGGTAGAAGAGCCCACCGACGTGGTTGCCTTCGTACATTGCAACGGCATCTGCTCCGTAACCACGGAAAAAGCTATCTACGAGGGCATTGCCTCCTGCAAGGCACGCGCCATGATTTACGGCGGGCATAAGGGCTGCAGCTATGGCTGCCTCGGCTGCGGTGACTGCGCGAACGTCTGTGTCTCCCATGCCATCCGCATTGAGCAGGGAGTCGCCAGAGTTGACACCAGCCGCTGCGTCGGCTGCGGCATGTGCGCAAAGGAATGTCCCAGAAACATCATTTCCATGATTCCGCAGGAAGCGGCAATCGTAGTTTACTGCAGCAGCCACGATAAGGGGGCTGACGCACGCAAGTATTGCCAAAACGCCTGCATCGGATGCAAAAAATGCGAAAAGGTCTGCCCTTCGGGTGCAATCAGCGTCATTGACAATTGCGCGGTTGTCGACTATACGAAGTGTACGGGGTGCGGCGTTTGCGCAGACAGCTGTCCGACGGGATGCCTGGTCAGAGAAACCTTCCCCGATCTTCCCGAGAATTTCCGCCTCTGATTCCGATGCATATGTACAAAGAAAAAAAAAGCAAAATCTCACCGTTCGGAAAAGGGACAAAGCACGATATTCTCCTGATTGCCGCTCTGCTCTGCCTCGTGCTCGTCGCGGCACTCCTCCTCTTTCTCCTCCGCACCCCCGGCGACACGGTCACCGTCACCGTAGACGGACGACTGTACGGAGAATATTCGCTCGCTGAAAACAGATCGGTGGAAATCCGCAGCGGAGACCGATACAATCTGCTGATCATTGCGGACGGAAGCGCCTACGTCAGCCGCGCAAGCTGTCCCGACGGCATATGTGCCGCCCACCGCCCCGTTTCGCACGACGGCGAGAGCATTATTTGCCTGCCAAACAAGGTGGTGATTGAGGTTCATACACAAAACCGAAATCAACCTGATATCATTGCGTAAGGGGGAACAAGGTGAAAAACGGACAAACGAAAACACGAAAAAATGCCTTTTTCGGCCTTACCGCCGCATTGGCACTTCTCTTATCCTACGTGGAATTTTTGCTCCCGCCCCTTTTCGTCGCCGTGCCGGGAATTAAGATCGGTCTGCCCAATGTTGTCATCCTGTACGTTCTGTACACAGCCGACCTCAGATCTGCAGCACTGGTGTCCTTCGTGAGGCTTGGCCTTTCCACCCTTTTGTTCGGCAATGCCATGACCCTTGCGTACAGCACGGCCGGAGCTCTGCTCAGCCTTGCCCTCATGGGCATTCTGAAAAGAACGGACCTCTTCTCACCGGTTGGCGTCAGTGTGGCCGGCGGCGTCATGCATAATCTCGGCCAGATTCTGGTTGCCATGCTTCTGCTGGAAACTCCGCAAATTGCGTTTTATCTGCTCGTCCTCACCGTGACCGGAACACTCTCCGGAATTGCCGTCGGCATCGGCGGGGCAATACTGATCAAGCGTATCCCGGGCAAAAAATTTTTTCGATCCTGATTTTTATTCCCCCACAGCATATTGACAGGTATTATTTCCATATGATATAATCCTCTTGTGTATGATTGTGAACCGAATCATGCACAATAAAGGGGAAAACGCTTTGTGATTGGCTTCCCCTTCCCGGTAAAGCGTCACAAAAGCTAACCTGTCCCCATTCCATAAGAAAGGAAACTTTCGCACAGCGAAAGTCACGGTCAAAACCATGAAAAAGCTTCTCTCGCTTCTCCTTGTGTCCATGATGGTTCTCTCCCTTTTCACGCTCACTTCCTGCCAAAAAACAGAACCCGCGCTCAAGCTCGGTCTCGGCGTATACACCTCCGTATCGGCAACCGATGCGAGCGAGGATAAAGCAGGTCAGGGGCAGGCTACGCTGACGGCCGCCGCTGTTCTCGTTGATGACGCGGGTAAGATCGTCAAGGCCTTTATCGACTGCGCTGACAACAAGGTCGGCTACACGGCAGACGGCAAGGCCGTTGCAAATGATTCCTTCGTCACCAAATACGAAGCCGGCAACGACTACAATATGGTTGCATACGGCGGTGCCGCTAAAGAATGGTATGCACAGGCTGATGCTTTCTGCGCACTGATCGTCGGCAAAACGGCCGCTGAGGTCAAAGCTCTCGTTGCGGATGGCGCAAAGGGAACCGACGAGGTAATTACCGCCGGCTGTACCATCGATATCGCAGAATTTGCAAACGCCGTGGAAAAGGCAGTGCAAAATGCAGCCGCCTCCACCGCAACGAAAAATGACACCCTGAAGCTGGGCATTTCCACCGCTCAGACTACCACCGACGCAACCGAAGATAAGCCCGGCTCAAACAAGGTGGAAACCACCTTCTTTGCCGCTGCTCTCAACGCTGAGGGCAAGATCACCGCGGCAACCAGTGACTGCGTTGAAGTAAGCTTTGGCTTTGATACGGTAGGCAAGTCGACCTTTGACGCTGCAGCAGCGGTTCTCTCCAAGAAGGAAAAGGGCGACGGCTACGGCATGAAGGCCTACGGCGGCTCTGCCAAGGAGTGGTACGAGCAGGCAGCGGCATTCGATGCAGCCTGCATCGGCAAGACCGCATCGGAAATCAGCGGACTGATGACCGAGGACACCTATGGAAATCCCGATCTTCAGGCTGCCGGCTGCACAATCAGCATCAACGGCTTCGTCAAGGCCGCATCGAAAATCGGCTGATTCCTTTGATTTTTAAAGAGGGTGCCGCGCAGTTCCGTGCGGCACCCTTACTTTTACGGAGAAATGCATGAATAAGAATCGTTGGCTTTCCCTTCTTTTGGCCTTCTGCATCCTTACCCTTTCCTCGCTGTGCACCTCCTGCAAGCAGAAAACGACAAAATACACCGCCTACTCTCTTGACTATTTTGATACGGCGACCTCAATCACCGGCTACGCCGCCGACCGCGCGGAATTTGATCGGATAAGTGACAAAATTCTCGATCTGCTGGGAGAATACCACCGCCTGTATACCATCTACCACCGCTTTGACGGGACGGAGAACCTCTGCACGGTCAATGAACTGCAGGACGGCGCGCATCCCGTTGTCAGCGTCGATGCACGGATTATGGATATGCTCCTTTACGCCAAAGAGATGTATCTCCTCACCGACGGTCAACTCAACGTGGCAATGGGAAGTGTTCTCTCTATCTGGCACGACTACCGCACGGCGGGACTTGACGAGCCTTGGGCGGCCGAGCTTCCCCCGATGGAAATACTTCGCGAGGCCGCGGAGCATACCGATATACAGAAGCTGATCATCGACGAGGAAACTTCAACCGTTTGGCTGGCAGATCCCCGCATGACGCTGGACGTCGGGGCAATCGCCAAGGGCTACGCCGTGGAAATGGCGGCACGCTTCCTTGAGGAGCAGGGAATTTCGGGCTATGTGATCAACGTCGGCGGAAACGTACGCACGGTCGGCGGTAAGCCGAACGGAGAGGAATGGCTGGTGGGAATTGAAAACCCGGACACCGAATCCGACACAGCACATCTCGTTTATTTATCGCTGTCGGGAGAATCGGTCGTGACAAGCGGATCCTATCAGCGCTTCTACACGGTCGGCGGAAAGAATTACCACCATATTATTGATCCGTCTACCTTGCTTCCTGCTGAGGGCTATCTATCGGTTTCGGTCATATGCCAAAACTCCGCCATGGGGGACGCGCTCTCCACTGCCCTCTTCTGTATGCCCCTCAAAGAGGGACTTGCCCTGGTCGAACGCCTGCCTGACGTCGAGGCACTTTGGGTGACGGCAGACGGAGAAAAGCATTTTTCAAGCGGATTTAGTGCATACCTGTCCCAACCATAACACAACTGAATAACACCAAACGGGATACCGCGCAAATCGGCACGGTATCCCGTTTTCGTCCGTTCTTTTCCACGTATTTCCCACGAAAAAAATAAAAAACTCCCTGCCCATGATTGACTGTTTCGCTTTGCTGTGGTAAAATAATGCTGTCAGATCATACAGAAATGAGGATACCGCGCATGAATTTCATGGGAATCGATATGGGAACGACCTCGGTCAAAACCGCTGTATTTGACGAGGCGCTCAATGAAAAAATAAAGCTGACGGCAGACTATACCCTTGAATCGAAGGGGGACAGAGTCGAGTTTGAAGCAGAGAAATATTGGGAAATCGTCTCGGGGGAAATCGAGAAAATCAGAGCCGAGCTGCAAATCGACGCCCTGGCTATCGATACGCAATGCGAAACGCTGATTCTGACCGACGAGAACGGCGTCCCCGTCCGCCGCGCCATCGTCTGGCTGGACAACCGCGCAACCGAGGAGGCGCAAATGATTGAAGCGCACTTCGGCCGTCAGACGGTATACGAAATCACGGGACAGCCCGAGGTAACGGCAACCTGGCCCGCCTGCAAGCTACTCTGGGTCAAACGCAACGAGCCCGAGGTATGGGCAAAAACCAAGAAGATTTTCCTGCTTGAGGATTACATTCTCTATCGGATGACCGGCCGCTTCATCACCGAAAAGACCCTGCAGTCCTCTACCATCTATTTTGATATTCGCCGCAGTACCTGGTGGACCGAGATGCTCGATTTCATCGGCGTCGGCCGCGAAATGCTGCCTGAGCTGCTTGACAGCGGCGTGTATGTCGGTGATTACAACGGCATTAAGGTGTCTACCGGTGCAATGGATCAGGTTGCCGGCGCGATCGGTGCGGGCATCGTTAAGCCGGGCATCGTCAGCGTGATGACGGGCACCACCATGGTCATCTTCACCCCCTACGCTGCCATTCCCCCTTACGATCCGACGAGCATCGTGCCCTGCCACTATAACTACGACGGAAAATACTGTCTGCTCTCCTGGTCGCCCACGGCAGGCATGGCGCTGAAATGGTTCAAAAATGCGCTTTGCGAAAGCTTCTCCTTCCGTGAGCTTGACGAAATTGCCAAAGAAGTTGCTCCCGGCAGTGACGGCGTTACCTTCCTGCCCTATCTCTGCGGATCTACCATGCCCAAATACAATCCCGACGCGCGAGGCAGCTTTACCGGCCTTACCACCGAGCACGGCCGCGCGCATTTCGTGAGAAGCGTCATGGAATCAATCGCCTGTATGCTTCGCTCAAACCTTGAATATCTCAGCCTCGACGCCGAGGAAATTCGCGCAATGGGCGGCGGTGCAACCAGTCCGCTCTGGTGTCAGATCAAGTCGGACATGACGGGCAAAAAGCTGGTAACCCTGAAAAACACCGAAACCGCCTGCCTTGGCAGTGCCATTCTGGCCGCTGTCGGCACGGGCGCCTTTCCTTCGGTTGAAGCCGCCTGCGCAATGATCGAAATCGGCCGGACGTATACCCCCTCCGGCGCCGACTATACCGAATGCTACGCACGCTTCCGTGCCTATGATGAAATGCTCAACGCCTGAAAAAAAATCGCCACAGCTAAACGATGCAGAGGAATGGAAGGCGGAAATAGACCGGGGCATCGACCCGCCGCCCTCCACTGCGCTATCCCTTCCTGCACAGAAAAGAGGTACCGTTATGTATAAATATGAATTGCACGTCCACACAGCCGAAAACGACAAGGTTGCCCGCGTCGGAGGCGCCGGCATCGTCCGTATGTACCGCGACGCGGGATACGACGGCGTGGTGATTACCGACCACAGCTTTGCCCTTTTCCACGATTGGTTTGCCGATGAGCTGGAGGGCGCGGATCACCGCCGCACCGTCGAGCGCTGGCTTCGCGGCTATTACGCCGCGCGCGAGGAAGGAGAGAAGCTTGGCTTCACCGTGCTTCCGGGCGCCGAGGTGCGCTTTACCGATTCCATCAACGATTATTTGATTTACGGTCTTGACGAGGCGTTCTTCTATCGCACTCCCCTCATGCACCGTCTGCGCGGCCTTGACGAGCTGCTCCCCCTGCTTCCGTCCAATGCCTGCGTCGTGCACGCACATCCCTTCCGCAACGGCATGACGGTGCGCGATCCCGCACCGATCTGGGGCATCGAAGTGCACAACGGCGGCACCGACGCCTTCCGCAACGAGCTTGCCAATACCTTTGCCACGCACTACGGCAAGGGTATGACCTCAGGCTCCGACTTTCACGAGGAGGGAGCCCTCGCACGGGGGGGAATCATCACCGAAGCAAAAATCCAAACCCCCGAGGATCTTACCGACGTCCTGCGCAGCGGAAACTATTCTCTCATCAAGAACTGACCGACAGAAAAAAAAAGAAGCTTTCACACTAAGCGAAAGCTTCTTTTATTATCAGAAAATCGGATGGCCTGCGGCCTCGTGGGCAGCGCGAAGCTCGTCACACATGGCGACAATCTCATCGGTGGAAAGCTGGCTTCCCGTATGCGGATCGAGCATTGCGGCATGATAAACGTGCTCCATGCTCTTCTCATGCGCGGCGGCAATGGTCAGCAGCTGTACATTGATGTTGGTCATGTTCATCGCGGCAAGCTGGGGCGGAAGTGCACCCACGTAGGTGGGATGGATTCCCGCGTTGTCGACCATGCAAGCGACCTCGACGCAAGCCTCGGGGGGCAGATTGGAGATCAGACCATTGTTGATCACGTTGCCGCCGATCTTATACGGTACGTCGGTAATCATCGCCTCCATAATGCGGGACGCATATTCCTTCGAGCGTTCATGCGTAATCTGTCCGCCCGCCATCAACTCTTCCTTCTGCTTCTTCCAGTTGGCAATCTGGCGGATGCAGCGGCGCGGATACTCATCGAGCGGAATATTGAACTTCTCGATCAGGTCGGGACGGTTTTCCTTGATGTAGAGATAGTTGTACTCTGCATTATGTTCACTCGATTCGGTGCAGTAGTAGCCAAACTTATCAATATAGTCAAAGCGCACCATGTCCTTGTGCTTCTCTGTGGCATTCTTTTCCTTTGCGCGGCGGCGAATCTCGGGATAGAGATCATTGCCGTCACGGTCACGGATATCGAGCAGCCAGCCCATATGGTTGATGC
>JAZODX010000065.1:0-11987 GCA_045597265.1 Eubacteriales bacterium
TCGAATACAACACCGCCGTCGCGGCCGCCGCCCCCTTTGACGGATATATGCAATCCGCCGAAGCGATCGGGGAAGTGTACGTACCGACATGGGATTGGACGAGGGAGGAGGACGCCTTTTGAAAAAGGTGTCCTCCTCCCTCATGAATCGCCTGCGGCGATTCATTTCACCCACCTCCTGCGAAAACTTTCCAACAGGGAAATTCTCAGAATTCACGTGCCCATAGGTTAGCCGCAACTAACCTCTTTGGCGTGTCAGAAAGTTTTCGCGGAGGGTAGGTGAAGTCTGTGCGGAGAATCCGCACAGACGAGGAAGGGAGGAGCCTTTTTCAAAAGGCTCCTCCCTTCCTCTCCCACGCATTTTCTCACTCAGCCTTTCCCACTCTGCGCAGATATCTGCGGGCAGAGCGGAAGACCATGCGATCGTTTTCATGGGAAAGTGCGTGTTCGGCGATATTGACGTTTACCCACTCGACCTCGGCGATCTCCCCCGGGCGGGGGCGAATGGCCGGCTCATCGGTGAAGGCAAGGAAGTAGACGACCTCCTTTTCCACACCGGGCATCGGTGAATAGCGAATCGGCACGCGGAAGCGTTCGCGAATCTGAATGACCGCCCCCGTCTCCTCGAGCACCTCGCGCTCGGCGGTACGGCGTTCACTCTCGCCGCGCTCCACGTGCCCCTTCGGGAAGGAGCGGTGTCCGCCCTTTCTATGCCGAATCAGCAAAACGTACATATCTTCTCCGTCCCGACGCAGAACCACTGCGCCGCAGGATTTTTCATGCAGCATGGGAACACCCCTCCTTTCCGAGCGTTATCGGTTGATCGAGAATCGGCTCAGCGCTCGATCTCTTCCATGATGAAGGGTTCGAGAATATCGCCTTCCTTGATATCGTTAAACTTTTCAAGGCCGATACCGCACTCAAAGCCGGCGGCAACCTCGCGGGCGTCGTCCTTGAAGCGCTTGAGCGAGGAAATCTTATCCTCGTAAATCACGATGCCGTCACGGACAACGCGAATCTGTGCGTTGCGGGCAACCTTACCGTCCTGTACGTAGGAACCGGCAATCGTACCGACATTGGGCACGTGAATGGTCTGGCGAACCTCAGCGCGGCCGAGAACGACCTCGCGGAACTGCGGCGCCAGCATACCCTTCATGGCGGCGGTAATTTCCTCAATGCACTCGTAGATGATACGGTAGGTGCGGACGTCAACGCCCTGACGCTCGGCAGAATCAACGGCGGCCTTGTCGGGACGGACGTTGAAGCCGACGATGATGGCGTTGGAGGCGGCGGCGAGCATAACATCGCCCTCGGTGATACCGCCGACGGCCGAGTGAATTACGCGAACCTTAACCTCTTCATTGGAGATCTTCTCAAGCGATGCCTTGACGGCCTCAGCAGAACCGCCGACGTCAGCCTTAACGATAATCGACAGCTCCTTGACACCCTCCTTGATCTGGCTGAACAGATCGTCGAGGTTGGCGCGGGCGTTGGCCTTGAAGACCTCTTCCTTTGCCTTGTCCTTACGCTGCTCGGCGAGGGTACGCGCCATGCGCTCGTCCTCAACCGCATTGAACTCGTCACCTGCCTGCGGAACCTCGGCAAGACCGATGATCTCGACCGGCACGGAGGGGCCTGCCTCCTTGAGCTGGTGTCCGTTGTGGTCGGTCATGGCGCGGACGCGGCCGACGGCCGTACCGGCAATAACGATGTCACCCGCATGGAGGGTACCGTTCTGGACGAGCACGGTGGCAACCGGACCGCGGCCTTTGTCCAGCTTCGCCTCGATCACCAGACCCTTCGCGCGGCGGTTGGGGTTGGCCTTCAGCTCCTTCATCTCGGCAACCAGGAGAACGTTCTCAAGCAGTTCGTCCAGACCCTGCCGGGTCAGTGCGGATACGGGGCAGCAGATAACGTCTCCACCCCATTCCTCGGGAACGAGGCTATAGTTGGTCAGCGCCTGCTTGACCAGATCGGGATTTGCGGTCGGCTTATCCATCTTGTTGATGGCTACGACGATTTCAATGCCGGCGGCCTTGGCGTGGTTAATTGCCTCAACCGTCTGGGGCATGATACCGTCGTCGGCGGCAACGACGAGAATGGCAATATCGGTAGACTGTGCACCGCGCGCACGCATGGCGGTAAAGGCCTCGTGGCCGGGCGTGTCGAGGAAGGTCAGCTCCTTGTCGCCAACCTTAACGCGATATGCACCGATGTGCTGGGTAATACCACCTGCCTCGCCTGCGGTGACGTTGGCGTGACGGATAGCGTCCAGTAGAGAGGTCTTACCGTGGTCAACGTGACCCATAACGCAGACAACGGGGCTGCGGGGAACGAGGTTTTCTTCGCTGTCCTCGCTCTCGTCGAAGAGGCGCTCCTCAATGGTAACGACGACCTCGCGCGAGATAATCGCGCCGAGCTCGTCACCGATCAGGTACGCCGTATCGTAATCGACAACCTGATTAACGGTTGCCATCACGCCCAGCTTCATCAGGCGCTTGATGACCTCGCCTGCCGTCACCTTCAGACGGGCGGCGAGATCACCGACGGTGATCTCCTCGGGGAGGGCAATCTGAAGGGGCTGCTGCTTAGCCTTCATGGCCTCCTTGCGGCGGAGCTTATCCATTGCGGCGCGCTCCTTGGCCGATGCGTCGTTGCGGTTCTGCTTCTTGAGCTTCTGGCGGTCGCCTCGGGTGTTGTCGCGTGCACCTTCGGGTACGTAGTGGTCCAGACGCTCGTCATATTTGGAGAGGTCAACCACCGTGGTGCGGGTGTCAACCACACGGGTTGCACCGGTCTTGACCTTGGATTCGGTTCCCTTGGGGGTCTGTCCGCGGACGATTGCCTGCGGCTGGAACTTCGGCTTGGGTGCAGACTGCTGGCGGTCATCGCGGCCGCCGAAGCGATCGTTCTGCGGGCGCTGACCCTGCGGGCGTCCCTGTCCGTATTGGCCCTGACCGGGCTGACGGCCCTGACCGCCGAAGCGATCGTTCTGCTGACCCTGCGGGCGCTGGCTGTACTGACCCTGGCCGGGCTGACGGTTCTGACCGCCGAAGCGATCGTTCTGCTGACCCTGCGGGCGCTGGCCGTACTGACCCTGGCCGGGCTGACGGTTCTGACCGCCGAAGCGATCGTTCTGCTGACCCTGCGGGCGCTGGCCGTACTGGCCCTGGCCGGGCTGGCGGTTCTGACCGCCGAAACGATCGTTTTGCTGACCCTGCGGACGATCGGCAGGCTGAGGCTCAGTCTTGGCCTGGGGCTTGGGCTCGGGCTTAGGCTCAACCTTGGGCTCGGGCTTAGGCTCTGCCTTGGGCTCGGGCTTAGGCTCTGCCTTGGGCTCGGGCTTGGGCTCGGGCTTGGGCTCGGGCTTGGGCTCGGGCTTAGGCTCTGCCTTGGGCTCGGGCTTAGGCTCTGCCTTGGGCTCGGGCTTAGGCTCTGCCTTGGGCTCGGGCTTGGGCTTCTTGGACGCAATCTTGGTCTTTCCGTCCAGATAATCGTCAATGCCCTCGATCTGGTGCTGACGGGTCAGCTGATCGAACATAACGTTGAACTCGTGGCCCTCCAGCGTCGTCTGGGTTTTGACTTCAATTTTATGTTCGGCAAGCAGATCAATGATCGTCTTGCTCTTTATGCTGAGATCCTTTGCGATCTGATTAACGCGATACTGGGGATTTTGTGCCATATTGTATTTCACCTTGCTGCACTGTGGAAGCAGCATCCTTTCTTCGGAATTTACCCACGAACGGGCATAATCTATTCAAGCGCAGGCTGCGCAGAGTTTTTCGACTGTGCAAGGATTGCACGAACGGCATCGGCCATTTTCGGGTCGGTGACAGCAACCGCACCGAGGACACCGCTGTGTCCCACGGCATGGGCCAACGCGTCGCCGCTGACCGGAATGCGCACCGTCTCGGTGGCGTAATAGGCACAACGGTCGGTGACTCGTTTATGGGTATTGGCGGAGGTGTCGGCAGCCTCAAGCACGAGACAGGGAAGCTTTCCGCGAGCCCCTCTGCGCATAGCGTCGCAGATGAGCGGAACGCCGCAGATCAGCCGTCCGGCCCGGGCACACAGCCCGATCATACCAAGCAGCTTATCAGTCGTCGGCATGGCTTTCCAGTTCCTCCTCCATGGCGGCAAAGACGGCGTCGGGAATTTCACATTCAAGGCTTCTGCCCAGCCGCCCCGTCTTGCGCGCGCGGCGCAGGCAGGCAGCGTCCCGGCAGATATACGCACCGCGCCCCGATTTCTTTCCGGTAAAATCAAGGGAAACGCTGCCATCCGGTGCACGCACCACGCGCAGCAGCTCTGCCTTCGGGCGCTTCTCGTTACAGCCCATGCATTGTCGCTCGGGAATCTTGCGCACCTTCTTCGGCTGATTGTTCATCCGGACTCACCTCCAAAAGCTTTTTCGGCGTCGGTCTTATTCCGACTTGATATCGATCTTGTATCCGGTCAGGTGCGCAGCCAGGCGCGCGTTCTGACCAACCTTACCGATCGCCAAAGAAAGCTGATCGGGATCAACGATAACGCGGCAGGAGCGGTCGCCGTCAATGGTAACCGACTTTACCTGTGCGGGAGCGAGCGCGGCGGCGACAAACTCGGCAGGGTCCTCGCTGTACTTGACGATATCGATCTTCTCACCGCGAATCTCGTCGAGAATGCTCTGGATACGCATACCGTGGTTACCGATGCAGGCGCCGACCGGATCGACGTCGGGATCGCGGCTCATTACGGCAATCTTGGTGCGCGAGCCCGCCTCACGGGCACAGCCCTTGACCAACACGATGCCATCCTGAATCTCGGGAATCTCCAGCTCAAACAGGCGCTTGACCAGCCCCGCGTGGGTACGCGAAAGGGTAACCAGCGGTCCGCGCTGTTCTTTGTTCTTGATCACCTCGGAAATGAAAACCTTCACGCGGTCGTCCATATGGAAGACCTCACCGGGGATCTGCTCGGACTTGGGCAGAACGGCGTTTGAGGTACCGGTGGCCAGCACGACGGCTCCGTCCGAATCGTCAATCTTGAGAACGGTTGCCGTGATGATTTCCTCGCGCTTGCTCTCGTAAACCTCAATGGCCATCGTGCGCTCCTTCTCGCGGATCGCCTGGATGATGACCTGCTTTGCGGCGGTTGCCGACAGGCGGCGGAAGTTTTTGGTCTTCAGCTCGGTCTCCACGATCGAGCCGAGCACGTAGCGCTTGGCAATCTTCTGTGCGTCCTCAAGCGCAATCTCGGTAACGGGGTTTTCCACAACCTCAACGACGGTGCGCTGCTGATAGACACGAACGTCCTCCTTGACGGGATCAAGCACGATGCGGACGTTGGTGTTGTTGCCCTGCTCCTTCTTGTATGCGGAGAGCAGAGCGGCCTCGATTTTCTCCAGCATGTATTCCTTGGGGATGCCCTTATCCTTTTCCAGCAGGTCAAGGGCGACGAAGAACTCCTTGTTCATGGCTTTTTTCCTTTCGGTTTTTCTCTATGTGTTAATTTTTTTCTGATGGTTCAGACGCTCATTCGTCGTCGAAATCGCCGATGCCGCCCGAGAAATCCCAAACGGTGCGGACGTGGGCGACGGCGGCGCGGTCAAAGGCACGCGTGCCGTCGGGAGTATCAATGCAGATTTTGCCGTCCTCGACGGGGGCGAGAATACCGTTCCAGACCTTGGCCCCCTCCTGCGGGGCAAAAAGGCGAACCTCAACCGGCTCACCGACACAGGCGGCAAGATGGAAATCGTTCTTCAGCTCCCGCTCAAGACCGGGCGAGGAAACCTCGAGATGATAGCTGTTCTCAATCGGATCAGCCTCATCGAGCAGAGGGTCGATCGCACGGTGCATCCGCTCGCAGTCGTCAATGGTCACACCCTCCTCGGTATCGATGGTCACCCGCAGATACCATTCGGTGCCCTCCTTGACGTACTCAACGTCCCAGAGAATCAGATCCAGCGCTTCGGCGGTGGGTGCAATCAACTCGTGTACGGTCGACGCAATGTTTTTCGCGGATTTTTTCACGCAATCCCCTTCCTTTCCCGATAAAAAAACGTCGTTTCAACAAGGAAGAGTGGGTTGTCAAAACCCACTCTTCTACTCTACATTATATATACTACAGTTAGTATAGCACAAGTTTTGCTTTCATGCAAGGGGTTTTGCGAAAAAATCCAATTTTTTTTGCAATTTGCAAACAGACCGACACCAAGCCTTCCCCGAAAGGAAAGGCGGCACGGCGGCAGGGGTTCCCCGAAGCGAATGTAACGAGCCGTGGGGGCACTGCGAAGCCGTGACGGATGAGGCGGTCTGCGCGGTATGTATATCCTCTCTATCCGTCGGCCGATACCGCAACTTATGTGCTTGCATAAAAATTTTTCCCCGCGTCTTGTCGAGGCGCCGGTTTTATGCTATAATAAAAAAAAACGTACCGTCCATATCCTCACACAGAAAAGAGGTTGTTTCATGGATTCCCTGTGGTTCGCGCTCAACGCGGTCTCTCCCATCATTCTGACGGTGGCGATCGGCTATCTGCTCCGCCGCACCGGCCTGATGAGCGAGGATTTTGCCCGCGCAGGAAATAAACTCGTCTTTCATCTGTTTCTCCCGGTTACCCTTTTCCTTAATATTTTCAAAATTGACGTTGAGAAAGGCGTCGAGATCGGCTATATCCTCTACGCCGTCGCCGCCATTTTGGTGATCTTCTTTCTCGCCATTCCGCTCGTCATGCTCGTCACCCGCCATCCCGACCGACGGGGCCCCCTTCTGCAGGTTTCCTTCCGCTCGAATATGGCGCTGATCGGCATTCCGCTGGCCGAGGCTCTCGGCGGTGAGAGCGGCATTGCGGCAACGGCACTCATCTCCGCCCCCATCGTCCCGCTTTTCAACGCCCTGGCCGTCGTCAGCCTTTCCATCTTCCGCGGCGGAAAACGCCCGAGCGTCAAGAAAATTCTTCTTGATATCGTCAAAAACCCACTCATTCAAAGCATCGCCGCAGGACTCGTCGCCCTTCTCCTCCGCCAAATGTTCGAGAACCGCGGCGTCTCCTTCTCCCTCTCCGACCTTGGCCCGATCTATACCGTGCTCAACTATCTCTCCGCCATGAGTACCCCCCTGGCCCTCCTCGTGCTCGGCGCCCGGTTTGAATTTTCTGCCGTCAAGAATCTGGGCCGTGAGATTGTCTTCGGCACCCTGATGCGCGCCCTGGTGACCCCTCTCCTTGGCCTCGGCATGGCTTATCTGCTCTTCGGCGACGTCTTTGATGCCGCACAATTCGCCACCCTCGTCTCGCTCTTTGCTACCCCCGTTGCCATCTCCAGCGCGCCGATGGCACAGGAAATGGACAACGACACCACCCTCGCCGGACAGCTCGTCGTCTGGACGGCCATTGCCTCCGCCTTCACCATTTTCCTCTCCGCCTACCTCCTCCGCCTGGCCGGTGTCTTTGCCTGACTGCATAGTAAAAAAGAATTTCCAAGGGTTGTTTGCCGTAAAACGGGTTTTCCCGATATAACGACAGTGGCGATTCGTGAATCGCCACTGCGACAAAAGGACAGAGATTTTTCCTCTCTGTCCTTTTTTTCGTGGATACGAAAGCGATGCCCCGCGCGAGACAAGGCGGGAATTACTTGCTTTCGTTCTCCAAATATCTTAACAAGGTCTGTCCTTCTTCAAATAAAGATAGCGCTTGCGCTGCGGTTTTTATATTCTTATCCGGATATTCAAACTCTGCGCTCCAATCGGCTTCCTCAATTCGCTCCAAAAAGCGCAATACCGTTATTTTTCCCAATACTGCTTTTGCATAAATATCCGGGTCGGTACATTCTTCAATGATGCTTTCGTAACGACGCAAAGAATTTTCAATCAGTTCATTGAAAAAGTCACGGCTTGGATTTTTCGATTTGCTCTCGTCAAATGCGAGTTGATACTCCGCAAACGCCAACCACTCCAGATAGTGATAATCTTCGGGATATGCATAGGCGGCTTCTTTTGCCCACCAATAACTACGATTAGGGTCTTCGTTATTTCTGTATTTTTGCATGGCGGAATTATATTTTTCTCTTGCCCGATCATGGTCTGCATCCGTTATTCCAAGCAGCTCGTCTGCGCTGACGCGGAACAGCTTTGTGAGTGGAGTGATCAGAGAAAGATCCGGATTCGTTAACCCGCATTCCCATTTTGAAACCGCTTGATATGACACGCAAAGATATTCTGCAAGATTTTCCTGTGTCATACCGTTTCGCTTTCGTAACCCTTTGATTCTCTCACCTATCGTCATGAAAAACCTCCCGGATAACTTCGTTTATACCATCATTATAGCATATCCGTATAAAAAAACAATAACTTGTTTTTTGAGAAAAACGCAACCTGAGGTTGAGTGGTAAAAAAGAATGGCGCACCTGCGTTATCACAGGTGCGCCAAGGGAAATCTTTTTCTTCACGCCGCTCAGACGGCAAAAATACAAAAAACAAAGCTCCCGCCGGGCCGTGTGAGCGAAGATGGAAACCCTGCCTAAGCAAGGGGGTGTCCTCTCTCTGCGTTTGTGCTCCCAACGTCCCCGGATCTTCGTCAAAAGAGGAAGGCGGGGGAGGTCTGCATCCCCGGCAAAGAAGTCAGACTCCAATTATCTGTTGTAGGTTCCGAATATTCGTCTCATCACGCACCAAGCAGGATACCCTGTGCGTTTTATTCCGTTTATCGCGCGTCCCGCGGCTTACGCCTGGGGTGCCTCACCTGCGTCGTAATCGACTTCCTTTGCGAGCTCGTCATCAAAGAAATCGGCTACGCGGTCAAATTCCTCGTCATCCTCAATGGTAACGAGGACGTCCTCGCCGTTCTCATCCTTTTCCAGGCGGAGAACCACGTACTCTGCGTACTCGTTGTCGGTTTCCTCTGCGGGAACGAGCGCATAGTAAACGACGCCGTCAATCTCAGCGGAGGCCAGCAGCTCGAAATCGGACTCGTTGCCGTCCTCATCGGTCAGGGTATAGTATTGGTAATCCATCAGTTCTTCATTCATGGTAATTCGATCCTTTCTTTGCCGCGCGGGACGGCATACTCTGTATGTATATTCTATCGTGAATAGCGCCTTTTGTCAAGTGCTTTTTCTGTCGGCAAAAAATTTTAAACGGCTGTTTTTCGACGTTTTTGAACAAATTTTGGCCAAAATAAAACTTTTTCCCCTTTTTTTCCGTCCTATATTATAGAACTATCACCCAAAACCCCGGCAAAAGGAGAAAATTCATGAAAAAAAGATTCGTACCCGCACTCACCCTCGTCCTTCTTCTGATCATTCCGATCGTTCTCAGCAGCTGCGCCTGCGAGCACGAATGGCGGGAGGCAGACTGCCTTCTGCCGAAAACCTGTACGCTCTGCGAGGAAACCGAAGGGGAGCCCCTCGGCCACGCCTACGCCGACGCCACCTGCGTCCTTCCCCGCACCTGCACCCGCTGCGCCGCAACCGACGGACAGGCACTCGGCCATAGTTATGCCGACGCGACCTGCCTGCTTCCCATGACCTGTACCCGCTGTGACGGCACCGACGGCGACCCCCTCGGCCATGATTTTGCAGACGCGACCTGCGTCCTTCCCATGACCTGTACCCGCTGTGAAGCAACCGACGGTGACCCCCTCGGGCACGATTTTGCAGAGGCGACCTGTCTGCTTCCCATGACCTGTACCCGCTGTGCCGTAACCGACGGTGACCCCCTCGGGCACAGCTATGAGAAAACGGTAACCGTTCGTGCTACCAGCACAAAGATGGGCACGGTAAATCTTCGCTGTACCGTTTGCGGAGAATCGCACGATGAGGAATACGAGGCCCCAATTCTCTCCGCGGAAGAGATTTACGCCATGGGCGAAAAGAGTGTTGGCGAAATCAAAACCTATAGAAAAAACGGCAGCGGGCTTTCGCTCGGCACCGTGTTTGTCATTTCGGAGGACGGTCGTCTTCTGACCAACTACCATGTAATTGAAAACGCCTATTCTGCCACCGTCAAGTTGGGCAATCGTGAATATTCGGTAACCAAGATTCTTTCCTACGACAAGGAAAAGGATATTGCAGTTCTGCAAATCAGCGGTACCGGCTTCTCGCCGCTCTATCTGCAAACGGAGAGCGTCCACGGCGGTTCAACCGTATATGCGCTCGGCAGCTCGGAAGGATATACGCTCTCTTTCTCAACCGGAATCGTAGCCTCCCCCGATCGCGTGATTGACGGCGTGCATTATATTCAGCACGAAGCTGCTATTTCACACGGCAACTCAGGTGGCCCGCTTTTCAACACCTACGGCGAGGTTATCGGTATCAACACCATGACCAATATCGAAGGGCAAAATCTGAATTTTGCCATTGCCTGTATGGAAATTGATCAGATGAATCCCGGCAATGCCATGACCTTTTCCGAATATTTCGCGCTCGAATGCGACCCGGCCACGATTCTGTATGACTATATTACAAGTAACGGAGATTATGATTACGAGGATAAAGATTACACGGTTTTCCTTGACTCAACCACTTCGTCTTCCTCCACCTGTGTCCCTCTTTTGGTATATGATGTGTCCAAAGCTCAGTTTTCTTTCGAAATGCTGTACACAAGTTCTTCTGGCTCATTCCTTGTCGGAGTCGAATTTGACAAATCACTCAAGAATTATACCTGGTTTTACGCGGATGACGATAATGTAATGACCGGAAATTTCTACCGTACACTCTTCAGCGGAACTTCGTCTACGCTTACTTACCAATCGACCAACATTTATTACTCCATGCGCAACTCATACACCAAGCTCTCTGCTCAGGCGATTCACCTAATGCTTCTTCTCGTCGATAGATCCTTGCAGGAAATCGGCCTTGACCTTCAGGATTTTGGCTTCCTCAATTATTAACTCTCCTTTTAGGGGCGGTGCACAGATCTGTGCACCGCCCCGCTGTTTTTTCCTCCTGTCGATTTTATTTGTCAAAAAATTTTCATTCTCCCCATTTACATCGGTCGAAAAATGTGATATAATGGTTGGGAATGGAAATATTTATTTCTGGAAAAGGAGTTATTTCAATGGAAAACAAGGTTCTCGTCGAAACCTCTGCCCGCCACGTCCATCTGACGGCGGAGCACATTGAGATCCTCTTCGGCAAGGGTGCTACCCTGACCCACAAGAAGGATCTGAGCCAGCCCGGTCAGTTTGCGTGCGAAGAGCGCGTTACCCTCGTTGGCCCCAAGAAATCTATCCCCAACGTCATCATCCTCGGCCCTGCCCGTCCCGCTACCCAGGTTGAGGTTTCGCTCAGCGATGCCCGTACCCTCGGCGTTGACGCGCCCGTCCGTGAGAGCGGCGATATCGCAGGCTCTGCCGGCTGCAAAATCGTCGGTCCCTGCGGCGAGGTGGATATCGCAGAGGGCGTAATTGCCGCTAAGCGCCACATTCACTTCACCCCCGCCGATGCTGAGGCGTTCGGCGTTGCTGATAAGCAGATCGTTAAGGTTAAGATCGATTCCGCCCGCTCGCTCGTCTTTGACGACGTTGTCGTTCGCGTCAGCGAAAAGTTCGCCGCCGCAATGCACATCGACACCGACGAAGCTAATGCCGCCTGCGCATTCGGCCTCTGCTACGGCGAAGTCATCAAGTAAGCCTCCGCGGGCCGAGCCGCCCGCGTCCATCGGCCGCCTTGCCCGCCGATACCTACCGTCTATCATTTTATTAAAGGAGACATAAACATGAGCAACGAAAACACCTGCGCGTACGCCATGAGCGCCGAAGTCGCGAAAATGTGTACCGTCGCAAAAGGCCCCAACCACGGTCCCGCTCCCATTCCGGAAGAAGGCAAGTGGGTTCAGGCAAAAGAAATTACCGATATTTCCGCTTACACCCACGGTGTGGGTTGGTGCGCTCCCCAGCAGGGCGCCTGCAAGCTTTCCCTCAACGTCAAGAACGGCATCATCGAGGAAGCTCTCGTTGAGACCATCGGCTGCTCGGGTATGACCCACTCTGCCGCTATGGCCGCTGAGATTC
>JAZODX010000066.1:0-2278 GCA_045597265.1 Eubacteriales bacterium
GTTGATCTCCTCATCCGTCACGGCTTCGCCGTGCCACCTCCGAGATTGCTTGCAATCTCGTGGCGCTTGCGCCCATCTTCGCTGGGGAAGGCTAATTGTGCGTCACGTTCCCGCCGGAAATAAAAGTATGCTTTTATTGCCACTACTCAAAGCCTCGCCCTTCGGGAAAGGTGGCACGGCGAAGCTGTGACGGAGAGGGAGCCACATATCACCTTCGGTGACAGCTCCCCCAGAGGGGGAGCCTTGTGCGGAGGCGGCAATAAACCTATACTTTTTTTCAAGAGAGAAAGGCTCACTCCAAGAGGGAACTGTCGCCGCAGGCGACTGAGGGAGTGCGTCCTCGGTACTTCTCACGTGCTCATCATACCGCGCAAGGCATTTCCTTTTTTAAAAAAAGCCGCTCCATCTCTTGCATAATCGAGGATTATCGTGTATCATATAAGCAGGATGAAAAGGAGGCTGATTTATGCTTTGGTACCTTTTTGGCACGGCAGGGCTGTTGGCAGCCGCCGTGCTGCTGGCGGCACGGTGGGCGTTTGCGCAAGCCTTCGCGCCGCCGCGCGGTCTGGATCCCACCGCACTTCCCGAGGGAGAGCAGTACGAGCGCGAGCGGCCGCAGATGGAAGCACTGATCAAAGAAATGGCTGCCATTCCTTATGAGGAGATTATCATTTCCGCACGGGACGGCACGCCGCTGTTCGGTCGTTATTATCACGTCAGCGACAACGCGCCTCTGCAGATTCAGATGCACGGCTATCACGGCAGTGCACTGCGTGACTTCTGCGGTGGGAACAAAATTGCGCGGGAGGCGGGACACAACACGCTCGTGGTCGATCAGCGCGCACAAGGCAGGAGCGGAGGGCGGGCCGTCGCCTTCGGTATTCTTGAACGCTATGATTGTCTCGCCTGGATCGAATATGCAAAACGGCGCTTTGGTAACCGGCCGGTGATTCTCACGGGTGTCTCCATGGGAGCCGCCACGGTGCTGATGGCGGCAGGACTTCCTCTGCCCGACACGGTCAAGGCGGTCATTGCCGACAGCCCCTATTCTTCCCCCGAGGCTATTATCCGCCTGGTCTGTGCCGAGCGCGGAATACCGCCCGCACTTGCCATGCCCTTCGTTCGGCTCGCTGCACGGCTGTGGGGCGGATTCCGTCTGCGCGCCGCCTCCCCCGTAGACGCGGTTCGGCACGCAGCCATCCCGATTCTCCTTATCCACGGGGAGGAGGACCGTTTCGTCCCCTGTGCAATGAGTGCGGAAATTGCCGATGCCGCCCCTGCTCTTTGTCGAAGAGAAACCTTCCCTCAAGCCGGGCACGGTATCAGCTTCCTTGCCGATCGGGCAAGGTACGTCGCCGTAATTGACGACTTTCTTGCCGCGTGCGGTATTCACGAAACTTTTCATGCCAAGCAAGCGGATGAATTTTGCGAAAAAATGTAAAATTTTTTGTTCAGCTATTGTTATTTTCCATAAAATGATGTATCATAATTCTGTAGTCTAATTTATTTTTCAGAGGTGCAAGCTATGAGCAAAAACGTGCAAGATATTTTAGCCATGATCCGTGAGAACGGAATCCAAATGGTCGACTTCAAAATGGTGGATATCAACGGCCAGTACCGTCACGTCACCATCCCCGCGCAGAATTTTTCCGAGGAGACCATGCAGAGCGGCATCGGCTTTGACGCCTCGAACTACGGCTACGCCGTGGTCGAGAAAAGCGACATGGTCTTCATTCCCGATCCCGACACTGCGGTTATCGACCCCTTCTGCAGTATCCCGACCCTGTCCATGACCGGCAACGCCATGATCATTGACACACCCGAAAACCGCCCGCTCCCGCAATATCCGCGCAATATCATCCGTGCTGCCGTTCAGCAAATGAAGGACAGCGGCGTTGCGGATACCATGCTGATTCTGCCCGAATTTGAATTCTATCTCTTTGACCGCGCAGGTTGGGAGATCAGCGGCCGCGAGATCAGCGCAACGGTTGATGCCAAGCAGTCCTATTGGAACAGCGCCGTCGAGGGCCTCGGCGTCGTTGTACCGAAGCAGAAGAACTACCACATCGCCAAGCCCTTTGATATCTCCTACGAATGCCGCAGTGAAATGTGCCTGCACATGAAGGACGCCGGTATCGAGATCAACTATCATCACCCCGAGGTTGCCGCTTCCGGTCAGTTTGAGATCGAGCCTCAGCTGAGTGAAGTAGTCCACATGGCTGATGCAACCATGATGATCAAGTATATCATCCACAACACCGCCCTGAAGTACGGCAAG
>JAZODX010000067.1:0-4019 GCA_045597265.1 Eubacteriales bacterium
ATCTGCGGTCTGCTCGGCATCGCGGCCGTCATGCTGACCCGCCCCAATCTCTACCCCACCGCGCTGATCATCGTCTGCGCACTGGCACTCTTTTATTTCACCTCGCTCGTAATGCGCAATCCCGCATCCCGCGAGCAAACGGGTATCATTGATCCCGAAGATACCGCGCCTGCCGGGCAGAAGCCGGAGGCCGACGAACAAAACGAAGAAAATCACCCGTAAGGGCAACAGGGAGGTGTGCCGCCGTGAAGAAAAACGGAATGAATGCAAAGCCGACGTCGCTGGCGGCAATTCTTCTGCTGGCCATTCCCGTCACACTCGTCATCGTGGGTCTGAGCCGAATCCGCCCCGACGGCATCTCCAATTTTTTCATTCAGCTCCTGCGCGGAGAGCAGATCAGCCGAGAAGACCCCAATGACGCCGAGTATGCAGAGCTGTTCGCCGATCTCGCCCGACCCGAAACCGAGCCCCCCCGCCTACTTGATTCCATTTCCCTGACCGAGGCCTTTGCGCAGTTCCCCTTTGCTGAGAGCTACCGCCACGTCTATACCGTGACCTATGCCGACGGAACGCGTGAAAACACGAAATGCATCTCGCTTTCACGGACCGGGGAAAGCTATCAGGTGCTGATTTTTGACAGTGCACTGATTGACCCGCAAAAGCTTTACCTCTCGGCCACCTTTGACGGGCAGATCTACACCGTGCGCGACAAGCAGGGCAACCAGCGCCTATACACGCCGGGAGAGGATTTTCCGCTTTCCTCCATTGCCATGCTGCCCGATACCGATACCTTCTGCGCCATGCTTCGGGAACACGAGCAAAACCCCGATGCCTCTCCACTCGCAGATTGCTCCGCCGCCGTCGAAGAGAGCGAGCAGGGACGGATGCTCGTGCTTCGCTTTACCGATAAGGAAACGGGATCGAGCGAGGAATATCGTTATCTGCTGGATTACGGTATCCTCTACAGTGCCGTCGGTATGATGGACGGCGTGGCCTGGTATACGCTCGAAACCATCAATTTTTCCGATACGCCGGGATAACGGCCTTTCCGACAAGGGAGGCGCCTTTGACAAAAGGCGCCTCCCTTGCGCTTGACAAAAATACCGCTTTGTGCTATACTGTTGCCAATCGGTGAGTTCGAAACCTTCCTCACCTAAAACAAAACTAAAGGAGAAAGCAAATGTCCTCTTCCCGCAACCATACCCGTTCGCTCGTCCATGCGGCGATGATTGCCGCGCTTTACGTTGTCCTGACCTATATCATGCGGATATTCGGGCTTGACAGCGGCGCCGTCCAGCTCAGGCTGTCGGAGGCGCTGACTGTTCTGCCCTTTTTTACGTCAGCCGCCATTCCGGGGCTGACGGTGGGCTGTCTGTTGGCCAACCTGCTGGTCGGCTGTGCCCCGTGGGATATCGCGTTCGGCACACTTGCCACCCTGCTCGGCGCCCTCGGCACCCGTGCTCTCCGCCGTGCACCGGCCCCCCTGGCCGCTCTGCCCCCCATCCTGGCCAATACCCTTATCGTTCCGCACGTGCTTCGCCTCGTTTACGGCGACATGACGCCAGTCGGTTTGCTTACGCTAACCGTCGGGCTCGGTGAAGTGATCTCGGCCGGTGTATGCGGCACCCTTTTGCTGTATGCGATCCGGAAATCAAACTTTTTCTGAGGAAGATAACGTCCGTCTGCCGCATCGGCGCCATAAGCCCCCTCCCGTCCCGACTGCACCGTCTGATATTCAAAAACGGAGTCCGCACAAGCACGCTTGTGCGGACTCCGTTTTTTGTTTTCTTATTTCGCCGAAAGCAGCTCTGCCGTCAGGCGGGCAATCGCTTCCTCGCGGGTAGCGGCATCGATTGTGCAACCGGCGGCGCGGATATGCCCGCCGCCACCGAATCGGGCAGCAACGGTGGAAACGTCTGCCTGCGTCGAGCGGAGCGAGACGCGCCAGCGTGGCTCGTCCCCCAGCTGCTTGAGCACGGCCGCGATCTCACAGCCCGCAAGCACGCGAATGGCATCAATCATCGTATCGGCATCCTCGGCGCGCAGTCCGTTCGTCTCCCGCTCAGCGTGAGAAATCGAGGAAACGGCAATCCGTACGCCGTCGAAAAGCTCGAGGTTAGTTAAGGCTAACCGCTCGCATTTGAGCACAGCCGGTGACTTCTGATCAAACAAGCGGCGAAGCAATTCTGCCGGCTCAATGACCGATGCAATGCCGCAGTCAAGCAGCTCTGCGGCGGCGCGATGGGTCGCCGCGGTGGTGTTATTGAATTTGAAGCAGCCCGAGTCGGCCGCGATTGCGGCAAACAGACAGGCGGCCGTGCACGGGTCGGGTCGCCCGTCCTCGGCAAGTGCCGAGAGAATGGGCAGAAGCACCTCTCCCGTGGCCGCCGCGTCGGGCTCGATGTGATTGTCGGCATAGGGCACGCCGTTTGCGTGATGGTCAATCATAAGCACGCAGCGGGGAAGGAATTCGTCGGCAAGCCCCCCCGCCTGTGCCGGCGCAGCCGTGTCAACCGCCACCACCGGTGCGTCGGCAAATCGTGCAGGTTCGCCCTCGGGCAGAACCGTCTGCTGTACTGCCGTTCCGCCAAGCGAGAGCAGAAAGCGCAGGCGCTCGGGCACCTCGTCAGCCGAGATGCACCACGCGTCACAGCCGCGCCGCGTCAGCGCGTGACGGAGCGCAAAGGCCGAGCCGACCGCATCGGCATCGGGACGGACGTGAAAGAGAATGCGCACCTGCGGGAGCGCCGCCAGCCGTGCGGCCGCTTCCTCAACCGTCAGCTTCCGCATCGTCGCTTACCTGCGCGGGCTTCTCGCGCTCGATCTGATTGAGCAGTGAGGCAATGTGCGCACCGTGCGCAATCGACGTGTCGTGTACGAAGGTCAGCTCAGGTGTGATGCGCAGATTCAGCGATTCAGCTACCCGACGTCGCACGTAAGGTGCCGCCGCGTTCAATCCGCGCATAACCTCCTTCACCTCACCCTGCATGAAGGAAAAATATACCTTCGCAAACTTGAGATCGGGCGTGACGTCACAGGCCGTGACCGTCAAAAACGCCCCCGATACGCGAGGATCCTTTACCTCGCGGAAAATTGCCGAAAGCTCAGCCTGCATCGCGTCATTGATCCGCGCGCGTCTGTATCCAGCCATGAGTGGTACCTCCATAGAGAATAAATTGTGATTGGTCTGCGGGGAAGGGGGCCTTCCCGAAAAGTCCTCCTTCCCCCACACCCATCCCGCGAAAACTTTCAAAAAATATTTCACGGAAGTTTTGGGGGTTCTCAGGGGACTTTTTTCAAAAAGTCCCCTGAGCAGGGTGTGGGACAGCGTCCCACGGTCTTTTACCCGTTCACCTTATACCCTGCGTCCTCGATTGCCTTGACAATGGCGTCGCGGGTGATTTTCTCGGGCGCTTCGACGGTAACGGTTTTGGCGCCAAGGTCGACCTTGGCGGAGGCGCCGCGGAGGGCGGCGACGGCCTGTTCGACGCGGGCAGCACAATGGCCGCAGGCCATACCGGAGACGCTCAGGGTGATCGTTTGGGTTTTGGATTTTCCGAAGAACATTTGTGTATCCTCTCTTTCTTTTTTGGCAGGGTTGATTTTCGGTTTGAAGGTACGCAGGCGCAGAGCATTGGTCACGACACAAACCGAGGAAAGGCTCATGGCCGCGGCCGCAAACATGGGGTTGAGACTGATGTCAAAGGCAGGAATAAGCACACCCGCGGCCAGCGGAATGCCGATGGCGTTATAGAAAAGCGCCCAGAAGAGATTCTGGCGAATATTGGTAAAGGTGGAGCGGGAAAGGGCAATGGCGTTGACGGCATCGCAGAGGGTGGAGCGGGTGAGCACGACGTCGGCCGCGTCGATGGCGACCTCGGTGCCCGCACCGATGGCAATGCCGACCGATGCACGGGTGAGGGCCGGCGCGTCGTTGATGCCGTCTCCGACCATGGCGGTCGTATGCCGTGCGGTTTCAGCGGTAACGGCGGCTTCCTTTTCCTCGGGGAGAAGGGAGG
>JAZODX010000068.1:0-33877 GCA_045597265.1 Eubacteriales bacterium
TGCCGCTCCCGTGACCACTGCCGCTCCCGTGACCACTGCCGCTCCCGTGACCACTGCCGCTCCCGTGACCACTGCCGCTCCCGTGACCACTGCCGCTCCCGTGACCACTGCCGCTCCCGTTTCAACCGATCCGACAAAAACGGCAAAGGGCTTCCCCATTACGGTAGTCAACGGCGTGACTTATGTGGACGGTATCCTCATCGTCAATAAAACCTACGCGCTTCCGGCCGACTATCCGCAAAAATCCCTCACCCCCGAGGCACTGAACGCCTATTGGACCATGAAGCAGGCCGCCGCGGCAGAGGGACTGACCATCAAATCGATCAGCGACTACCGCTCTTACTACGACCAGCGCTATATTTACAACGGATACGTTGCCCGCGACGGACAGGCGGCAGCAGACCGCTATTCGGCACGCGCAGGACATTCGGAGCATCAGTCGGGGCTGGCAATCGACCTCAATTCCACCGCCTTTGACTTTGATCAGACCCCCGAGGCCGCATGGATCCGTACACATTGTGCGGAATACGGCTACGTGATTCGCTATCCCTACGGCAAGGAGGAAGTAACCGGCTATATGTACGAGCCGTGGCACGTCCGCTACGTGGGCAAGGAGCTGGCACAAAAGCTCTACGACGGCAACGGCGGCTTTACAACGCTGGAGGAATATTTCGGCATTACCTCGGCATACGCTGATTAAGAGAAAAGCGAGCGTCCCGCAGAGAACGCTCGCTTTCTTTTCGGCCCGGGCGCACAATTCGTCTTTTTTCTTCAAATCAATTATATTTGCTTCCCATCCTGTCTTTTTTCGATTAACCTCTTGCTTTTCGGCAGGAAGTATGCTATGATTGACATATAAGAACACATCCCGTAAAGGAGAATTACCCTCATGAAAATTTGTGTCCAAAGCGGAAACGTTGCCGATCAGCTCGGTCACGATATCGGATACGCCATGATCCGCGAGACAGGATTTACCGCCATTGACTGGAATCTCGACCATGCCATTAACCGCAAGGAGATCAAGAACAAGGTGCTGGAAAACGTCTGCATTTTTGAGCAGTCGCTTGAGGCGTGCCTTGCGCACTATGCCGACGAGCTTGCCATCATCCGTGCAAACGGGCTTGAAATCTCGCAGGCGCACGCGCCTTTCCCTGCATATCTGCCCGAGCGTCCCGAGCTGCTCGATTACATGATCGGCATTTACCGCAGATGCATTGAATTCTGCGACGCGATCGGCTGTAAGAATCTGATTATCCACGGCATCTCACTCCAGAACGCCGACCTGACCAACTCGCCCGAGAGCATTCGCGCGCTGAATTACAAGCTGTATGAGAGCTTAATCGACGTCGTTGTCAAAACAAACGTAACCGTCTGCCTGGAGAATCTCTTCTCCCGCGCCCAGAAGGGTATGCTGATTGCCGGCGCCTGTGCCAATCCCTATGAAGCGGTTGAGATGATTGATGCGCTCAACGCAAAGGCCGGCCGCGAATGCTTCGGTCTTTGCCTGGATACGGGGCATCTCAATCTCCTCCACACCAGCTTCCGCGCCTACATACCGATTCTCGGTCACCGCATCAAGGCGCTCCATATCCACGACAACGATGGAGTGGGCGATCAGCACATGATGCCCTACACGGGGACGGTCTGCTGGGAGGATTTCTGCCGCGAGCTGAAGGCTGTCGGCTATTCGGGAGATCTCAGCTTTGAGACCTTCAACCAGACGGACGTCGCCACCGTCCATCGTGAGCTGATCCCCGTATTCCTTCGCGCCATCGCGCAGATCGGTGAATTCTTCAAATCAAAAATCGAAGGCTGATGCCAAAAGGAAAACGCGCCGCAAATGCGGCGCGTTTTCCTTTTGGCAATTCATCAGCCGTCAAGCCAGATCGGATTGCCGATTGCGATACGGTAGCCGTGGGTCAGATCATACACCTCGGCACGGTAGAAGGCTCTCTGCGCAACGGCAAGCGAAATTGCCTGCGGGAGCTTTCCGTTATAGGTCGAGGCATAGGCCAGACCGCGATCGGTAATAATGCGCAACTCGTAGGCGGTGTTCTCACGCCATGCGGGCGGATAGAAATCATCCAAACGGAGCGTCAGGCGCATGCCCTCCCGATAGGCCAGCTCGGATCCCATGGGATTGCCGTCAATGCACATTTTGATGCCAACGGCACCCGAGGTGAAATCAGCCGAATGCATCTGATCAAAGAAAGCACGTCCCGATTTCTCACGGGTATAGAAGGTGGCCACCGTTCCGTTGTTGACCGCACCGTGCGTATCCGAGCCGCAGGAGGACCAGACGTGACGGCCGAGGGCAAGCAGACTGACCCAAAGGTCGTAGTTCTTGGCCGAGGCGTGGCTCGCATATCCGGCGTAGAGGGTTTCAAGGAACATATGCTCGCCGAAATAATAGTCAAGCGGATCGTCGGAGGAAAGCATGGTTTTGGGGTGCGGATGCACCATAATCCCACCGATCGACTGCACGTAATCGGAAATTTCGCGGAAGCGGCTGATCGGGACGTGGGGATAACTGAACGTACCGGTCAGCTCATCCCCCGAAAACTTGAATTCGGGGAAATTAGCCAGCACCATGGCGAGGCCGTACTTGTGCGGGAAAAGCATATTGAAATGAATCTCGCACTGATTGTGCCGACAGGCGTTGAGCGCCGAGAGAATGGCGGCAGGCTCGGTGCCGATGATAAAACGCTCCTCGTCCCATTCGGGCAGGAAGAAGCCGCGCATCTGCCGATGGTCAACCACCGCCGCAAAGTCAAGCTGCTTTTCCTCCATCGCGCGCGGCCATTCGGTCATCGGGAAGGCGCCGTCGCTGGTGCCGCCGCAGGCGGTATGCACGTGAAGGTCGCCGTAATAGACCTTCGTTCCCGCGTACAGCTCATCGAGCTCACCGAAATCGGCCTCCGCCTCACCGAGAATACGGTGCGGGTCTGCCGTTTCGGTCATCCATGCGGCGGAACGGTTCTCAATATACGCCGGCGCATCGCCCGACGGTACGGGAAGTCCCATCCATTCGCCCGCAAAGCCGCGGAAGGTACAATCACTTACCGATATCGCCCTGCCCTCACCGAACACGGCAACGGCAGCCGATGCGTTTTCGCGGGTATCGACGAAGGTACAGCGCGCAAGGGTCAGCGAACAGCGGTCATTGGCAAGATGCGGATTGATCACCGCCTCATTCTCGCGGGAAGCGTCAACGAAAACAGAGTCGCTGATGCAAAGCTCCACCGCCCCGTTTCTTCGGCATCCCGTCGAGATACCGTCCTCTCCGCGCAGACCGCGGAAATAGGAGTTCCGAATGGTATAGACGGCCTTCTCCGCATTGGGCGGACAGTTCGGCGTATTGTGCGACATCATCGAAAAGCCGAAAATCTGATCGGTATCGGCAAAGCAGATGCCGTCAAGAATGACCTCCTGCGCCGAAAGCTGGGCAAACACGCCGCCGTAGCCGTAATCATCGTAACCGACCGATCGGATATTCTGCAAAATCAAGCGGCGGTAAATCGATGAGCCGGCCTTCGGCGGATCGATGCGGAAAAGCTGTCTGCCGCAGGGGCCAGCCTCAATAATATTGCGGAAGACAATCTCGCACACAGGGCCGTCTTCCCGCAGATCACGCAGGCGCGCATTCTCGAAGGTGAAGCCGTCAAAGCCGTAGAAATTCACGTCTCCCTGCACCAGCATATCACCCCACCAATAGTCACCGAGAATTACCGATTCTCCCTCGGCGCGGGCCGGATTGAGGAGCGGAAGTTCGAGCGGATTCCCGGTCGGCAGATTGGGATTGATGCCTGTACCTTCACCGAGAAAAAGCACGGGGCGGTCAATCACGAATTTCGTGATACGGCGGTTATTGATATGCTTACCCGCCGAGCAGAGAATAACGGGGACCGAAAAATCATCGTAGGGCAGGCCGTCAAGCACCGTCTCGGGCGTCTCTTCCGCATGAAAGACGGCATCGGCCAGCGTAGCAAACAGATTAACCCCCTCGGTCACGGCATAGCTTACCCCGCGGAAGGTAAAGCTTTCCTTTGGGGCGCCTGAAAAATCACTTTGTACGGCATAATAGCCGCGCGGAAGCTGCTGCATAGTCTCCTCCAAAATATTCGTGCATCACACGGTTTTCAAGGGGTATTTTACCACACAAATTCCTCGAAGTAAATAAATCCCGGGCAAAATTTTTCCCGTATTCGCCTTTTTCTTGACAGCCGCCCGACCGCGTGCTATAATATGCCTATTCAAAGGGGGCGTACATATGCAAATTTATCAATCGATTACCGAGTTGATCGGCCATACACCGCTGCTGGCACTCAACGGCATCGCCGCCGATCTCTCGCTTCCCGCCAAAATTGCGGCAAAGCTCGAATATCTCAATCCCGCCGGAAGCGCCAAGGACCGCATTGCTCTGGCCATGCTTGACGATGCCGAGGCGCGCGGTCTGATCGGCCCCGGGGCCGTCATCATTGAACCAACCAGCGGCAACACCGGTATCGGCCTCGCGGCCGTTGCGGCGGCAAGAGGCTATCGCGTCGTGCTGACTATGCCCGATACCATGAGCGCAGAGCGGCGCGCACTTCTTCGCGCATACGGTGCCGAGCTCGTCCTCACCGAGGGAGCGCTTGGCATGGCAGGCGCCATTGCTCGGGCTGAGCAAATTGCCGCCGAAACCCCGAACAGCTTCATCCCGGGACAATTTGACAATCCCGCCAATCCCGCCGCCCACCGTGCCGCAACCGGACCCGAAATCTGGGCAGACACCGACGGACAGGTGGATATTTTCGTCTGCGGCGTCGGCACCGGCGGCACGCTGAGCGGAATCGGCGCATATCTCAAGGCCCGGAAGCCGGATATCCGAATCGTCGCAGTTGAGCCTGCCGCCTCGCCCCTGCTCTCCGCGGGCAAGGTCGGTCCGCACGGCCTGCAGGGCATCGGTGCAAACTTCGTCCCCGCCGTGCTCGACCGCACACTCATCGATGAAATTCTCCCCGTCACCGAGGAAGACGCCTATGCGGCCGGCCGCCTGCTTGCCAGACGCGAGGGTATTCTCTGCGGAATCACCTCCGGTGCGGCACTTCACGCCGCCATCACCCTCGCCCGCCGCCCCGAGAATGTCGGCAAGCAGATCGTCACCCTCCTCCCCGACACGGGTGACCGCTATCTCTCCACTGAAATGTGGGCGGAATAAATCCTCCCCGGATAAGCCAAAAGCCTCCCTTTAAGGGAGGCTTTTGGCTTATCCGATCAAAGCTTATTGCGGATAATCTTTCCGCTCGTGGTCTTCGGCAGCTCATCGCGGAAGACGACGATACGGGGATATTTATAAGGTGCGGTATGCTGCTTGACGTAGGTCTGAATTTCCTTTTTGAGCTCGTCCGTCGGCTCGGTGCCCTTGACGAGAACGATGGAAGCCTTGACAACCTGGCCGCGGATTTCATCGGGTGCGGCCGATACGCCGCACTCAAGAACGTAGGGCAGCTCCATAATCACGCTCTCGATCTCGAACGGACCGATGCGGTAGCCCGAGGACTTGATGAGATCGTCCACGCGGCCGACGTACCAGAAATAGCCGTCCTCATCACACCATGCGGTATCGCCCGTATGGTAAAGGCCGTCATGCCAGACCTCGTCGGTCTTTTCGTCGTTGAGGTAATAGCCGTTGAAAAGGCCGCAGGTCTTGCCCTTTTCGGTGCGGACGCAGATCTCGCCGGTCTGACCGACGGGAACGGGATTGCCCTCACCGTCTACCAGCACGACGTCGTAGAGCGGAACCGGCTTGCCCATCGAACCGACCTTCGGGGTCATGCCGTGCAAATTACCGATCATCACCGTGCTCTCAGACTGGCCGAAGCCCTCCATGACCGAGAGACCGGTTGCCTTTTTGAACTGATGGAAGACCTCGGGATTGAGCGCCTCACCCGCGATGGTGGCGTGCTTGATCGAGGAAAGATCGTAATCGGCGAGGTTTTCCTTGATCATGAAGCGGTACATGGTCGGCGGTGCGCAGAAGGTAGTCACGCCGTATTTGGCAAACATGGGCAGAATATCGGCGGCGTTGAAGCGGTCAAAATCGTAGACGAAGACGGCGGCCTCGCAGAGCCACTGTCCGTACAGCTTACCCCACAGCGCCTTTGCCCAGCCGGTATCCGAAATGGTCAGATGCAGACCGTCCGGGTCGACACAGTGCCAGTATTTGGCGGTGATGAAATGACCGAGCGGATATTTAAAATTATGACGGGCAATCTTGGGATATCCGGTCGTGCCCGAGGTAAAGAACATCAGCATCGGATCGTTGCCGCAGGCGGCGTCGGGGGCGCGGTCGAAATGACTGGAGTACATGGTGAACTCGTCATCAAAATCGTGCCATCCCTCACGGCTTCCGCAGATGAGAATTTTCACCTTCAACTCAGGATAGCCCTCGGCGGCAATATCCACCTGCTCGGCAACACCCGAATTGGCGGTGCAGAGAATGGCCGTCACGCCGGCCGCCTTGAAGCGGTATTCGAGGTCGTGCGCCAGGAGCTGATCGGTTGCGGGAATGGCAACGGCGCCCAGCTTATGCAGACCGAGAATGGCATACCAGAACTGATAATTGCGCTTGAGCACCAGCATGACGCGGTCGCCGCGCTTGATCCCGAGCGCCTTGAAATAGTTGGCGGCGCGGTTCGACTGGCGGCTCATCTCATAGAAGGTAATGCGGCGCTCGGTCTTCTCCCGGTCGATGTGGAGCATGGCCAGCTTATCCGGCTTGCGCTCGGCCAGCGCATCCACCACGTCGTAGGCAAAATTGAAGCGGTCCTCATTCTTAAAGGAAATCGCACGGAGAGAGCCGTCCTCGTCCTCGGTCGGCAGAATGAAGCCGTTCCAGATACGGTCGGATTCCACGGTATGCACCTTTGCCGTCTTATGCTGGGGCAGATCGTGCACCGTCTCCTCGCTGATCTCGGGAATGGCCTCACCCGTGGGATTCAGAACGATTGCATAGAAAATACAGTCCTCACCGTCAACGGCGATCATGCCGTGCGGGGTCGAGCTGTCGTAATAGATGGTATCCCCCTCGCCGAGTATCTCGGTATGCTCGCCAACCTGCACCTTGAGGTGACCGCTGATGACGATATCCAGCTCCTGTCCCGAGTGGGTGGTCAGCTCGATGTCGGTCGTCTCGGCCTCGGGCGTATAGGCGGCACGCACGTAAAGGGGCTCGGAAATCTTGTTTTTGAATGCGGGGGCCAGGTTGAAATATTCCATCCCGTGTGCCGAGGCAATGCGCTGACCGCTTCCGCGGCGGGTTACCGTATACGCACTCAGGTTCGGGCTGGTACCCTCGATAATATCGTTTACGTCAACGCCGAGTGCCAGGGCACAGCGATAGATAAACGCGAAGTTGAGGTCTTCCCGACCGCTCTCACAGCGAAGATACTCCTCCACCGAAACGGCCGTCTTACGCGCCATTTCCTCGGGGGTAAGCCCCACGATCTCACGCAGCTCTCTGATTCTCGCCGCCATCTCCCCCAGCTTATAGGCCAGAGCAGTCGTTTTTGCCATAATCGTATCCTCCGATAATAAAATCAAAAAAGAAAACCCGTCTCAAAGATTGCTTTGAGACGGGTAAATTACCCGCGGTACCACTCAAATTGCGTCTGCCGACGCCACTTCGGACTCAGACAAGTCCTTTGGCCTTTACGCAGCTTCACGGGAGGCTCTACTTGCACCGCAGGGGGCGTTCTGCACTCCGGCTCGGGAGCGACATGCGCCGAGAGTCGATTGCCGGCTCGCACCACCCGCCGGTTCTCTGAAATCGCCTAATTCGCCGCAATTCTCCGTCAATGCCTTTGAACAAGAAATTAAAAAGATTATACCATACAAGCCATGACTTGTCAAGAGAATTTTTTCGTTTTTCTTCAGGCAAAGAAAAAGAATCTCTTTACTTTCGGGAAGGAATGTGATATACTGTTGATATTATGGATATTATTTTGCCGAAAGGAGCCGCTATGCCCGCTTCGTCCTTATCCTCCGCCGCGCTCGCCTATCTTGGGGATGCCGTGTGTGAGCTTTACGTCCGCGAGCTGCTGGTGGAAATCGGCTTCACTTCTTCGGCGCGGCTCAACCGTTTTGCGCTCAGCTTTGTGCGTGCATCGGCGCAGGCAGAGGCGGTAAGCCGCTTGCTGCCTTATCTGACCGAGGAGGAGGAAGCCATCTTCCGCCACGGCCGAAACCATACGACCCCAAACGTCCCCAAAAGTGCGACCATGAAGGAGTACCGCTACGCTACGGGCTTTGAGGTGCTGCTCGCCTCCCTTTACGTGGATGGAAAAACCGACCGTCTGCACGAGCTTTTTTCACTCGCCTACGCACCGCAGATCGAGGCAGTGCGCGCCGAGCTTGGTCTCCGCCAGGAAAATTAACACCCGAAAGGATATCTCATGAACCGTATTCCGCACGTCATGTGTGTCTTCGGCACACGCCCCGACGCGATCAAAATGTGTCCGCTCGTTCTCGAGCTGAAGCGCCGTCCCGGTCTGCGTACCACCGTTACGCTCACCGCACAGCACCGCGAGATGCTGGACAGCGTGACCGAGCTTTTCTCGGTGAAGGCTGACTACGACCTTAATATCATGAAGCCCGCGCAAACGCTCTACAGCATTACGGCCGATATTCTGGCCGGCATGGCCGAGGTTTACGCCAAGGACAGACCCGATCTCGTCCTCGTTCACGGCGACACCTCAACCTGCTTCGTTGCCGCTCTCGCCGCCTTCTACGCGCAAATCCCGGTCGGACACGTTGAGGCAGGTCTGCGAAGCTTTGACCCCTACTCCCCCTTCCCTGAGGAAATGAACCGCCGTCTGGTCGGTCAGCTGGCCGAGCTGCATTTTGCCCCCACCGAGCAAAACCGCGCCAACCTTGCCGCCGAGGGCACCGAGAAGGGCGTATACGTCACCGGAAATACCGTCATTGACGCCTTTGCTTATACCGTCCGTGACGGATACACCTTCGTTGACGAAACCCTTCGCACCATCGATTTTGATGCGCCCGGCAAGCGTTATATTACCCTCACCGCCCACCGCCGCGAGAATCAGGGCGAGGGCATCGCATCCATCTGCCGCGCCGTTCGCCGCATCGCGGATGCGCATCCCGACGTCACCGTCATCTATCCCGTTCATCTCTCTCCCGCCGTCCGCGGCACCGTTTTCCCCCTGCTTGAGGGACACGAGCGCATCGTGCTCTGCGACCCGATCGGGCTTGGCGATATGCATAATCTGCTGGCCAAATCGACGCTGGTGCTGACCGACTCGGGCGGTCTGCAGGAGGAAGCCCCCTCGCTCGGTGTTCCCGTGCTCGTCCTGCGCACCGAAACCGAACGTCCGGAAGCGGTTGAAGCGGGCACGGTCAGGATTATCGGTGTGGACGAGGAGGCTATCGTGGCGGAAACCAACCGCCTGCTCGACGATCCCGCCGCACACGCCGCCATGGCGCACGCCGTAAATCCCTACGGAGACGGCCATGCCAGCGAGCGCATCGCCGATGCCATTGAGGCCTGGGCAAAGTCACGCTGACGGAAAAACTTGTATACGATCTCCCTGTCCCCTTCATCGGAGGGAGCCTTTATATAAATTCCATGCAAGGAGAAAATAATCATGAAAATTGAAATCAAAGTACGCGATTTCGGCACGATGGTGGCCGAGCTTTATCCCGAGAAGGCACCGCTGACGGTTGAGAATTTCCTCGGTCTCATCGACCACAATTTCTTTGACGGTCTGATTTTCCACCGCATCATCGCAGGCTTTATGATCCAGGGCGGCGGCTATGACGTTAACTTCAAGCAGAAGGAAGCACCCTCGATCAAGGGCGAATTTGCCGCAAACGGCTTCACACAGAACGATATCAAGCACACCCGCGGTGTCCTTTCCATGGCCCGCACCATGATTCCCGACTCGGCGTCCTCCCAGTTCTTCATCATGCATGAGAACGCACCGCATCTGGACAGCCAGTACGCCGCCTTCGGCCGCGTCATCGAAGGACTTGAGGTGGTTGACGCCATCGCAACCGTTCCCACCGACCGCCGCGATATTCCGCGCGTTGACGTGGTGATCGAATCAATCCGCCGTATTGAAGAATAACCGTTTGACGGGGTGCTGTGCAAATCTGCGCAGCACCCCACCTTTTTTCTGCCATCGACAAAAAAAGAGAAAATTTGACCGACAGTGAGAATTTTTTCGGAAACCCCTTGATTTCCCGTGCGGGATGCCGTATAATAATACTTGTAGCCAATTTTGCTAATCTGGAGAATTTTACCATGTCAAAATCTATTACCAAAGCCGTCATTCCCGCAGCCGGACTCGGCACGCGGATGCTGCCCATTGCCAAAGCCGTTCCGAAGGAAATGCTTCCTATCGTTGACCGTCCAGCCCTTTCCTATTTGGTGGATGAGGCGGCCGCAAGCGGAATTACCGACATCCTGATCATTACCGGACGCGGAAAAGGCGCAATTGAGGATTATTTCGACTTTTCTCCCGAATACGATCAAAAGCTGCTCGCCTCGGGTAAGCACGCGCTGGTGGAGGAGCTACACGCCATCGGTAGCGGCGTCAATATCACCTTTATCCGCCAGAAGGAAACCAAGGGACTCGGCCACGCCGTCTCCTGCGCCCGTACCTTCGTGGGGAACGAGCCCTTCGTCGTGATGTACGGTGACGACGTGATTTTCTCCCAAACGCCCGTCGTGAAACAACTCATCGACGCATACCATCGCTACGGCCGAGGCGCCGCAGCCGTCAAGCCGGTGCCCACCGAGCTTGTCACCCGCTATTGCTCGCTCAAGGCAGAGCCCATTCCCGGCAGCGACCGCGATTGGCACGTGACCGATATGATTGAAAAGCCCCGCCCCGAGCAGATCTGGACTAACCTCTCCATTCTCGGCCGCGTTCTTCTGCCGCCCGAGATTTTCGATATTCTCGACGATACCCCGCCCGGAGCCGGCGGTGAGATTCAGCTCACCGACGCCATGAAGGTGCTGGCACAGCACAGAGGAATGACGGCGGTTGACTTTGAGGGCACGCGCTTTGACCTCGGCTCAAAGCTGGGACTGATGTGTGCCAACGTCACGCGTGCCGTCGAGCACCCCGAGATCGGTGAGGAATTCCGCGCGTTTCTCCGCGAATTCGCGGCAACCTTATAACGACCAAGAACGAAAGGCTGTATTAATGATGGAACGAATCAGCAAAATCAACTATTATCTGGATATTGCCCAGACGGTAGCCGAGCGCTCCACCTGCCTGCGCAAGGCCTTTGGTGCGATTATCGTCAAAAACGACGTCATCGTCTCGACCGGCTATAACGGTGCCCCCCGCGGCCGCAAAAACTGCTGTGACCTGGGCTGGTGCCTGCGTGAGGAGCTGAATATCCCGCGCGGAGAGCGCTACGAGCTTTGCCGCTCGGTACACGCCGAGGCAAACGCCATTATCGCCGCTCCCCGCGATCAGATGCTGGGCGCTACCCTGTATATGACCTGTATCATGCCGAACGACGGCTCTCTCGTGCCCGGGACCTGCTCCTGCATGATGTGCAAAAAGCAGATCATCAACGCCGGAATCGAGACGGTAATTATCCGCGATACCCCCACCGAATACCGCATTATTCCCACCGAGGACTGGATCACCGACGACGACAGTCTCTCGGGCAAGTTCGGCTATTGACCGAAGAAAGGCATTCCATGGCAGTCAAACCTATCCGCAAATTGCTGGCGGTATCCGCGCTGGCACTTGCCCTGCTCTTCTGCGCCTGCAGCGGCGGTCCCTCAAGAAAGCTCGTCACCGACGAGAGCGGACTTTTTCTTGACAGGGCAAACGGCGTTCTCTACGACGCCGCACCGATGTGCTACGAACCGCAGGCACTGGGAGACGCATATGCTTCCTTCGACCTCGGTTCACTTGAGGTCGTGTTCTATGAGGTGGAAGGACTTGATCCCACGAAATGGCTCTCCGAGGCCTACACCGGAAGCGGTTCTATGCTGATCGCCTCCGATATTACCCTGCCCGACCTTGCCGGCTTTGCACCCGATACCATTTATCTCTGCGTCCAAAGCGCATCGGTCTGGGCGTTTGAGACGGTTACCGATCCCGCGGTGATTGAAGAGGTCGTCCGCGTCTACACCGAGGGGGATGACGTTCCCTATCCCGCCACCGTTCCGGACGCCGATCTGCGCTTCAAATTTGCCTCTCCCCACTACCCCGGCGTTTATTATAACCTGATCTACGTCGACTACGGTGACGCCCGTTACCTCTACGACCGCGGCTCAGGCCGCTGTGTGGAGGTGGGCGATCTGCTGCGGGAATATATCGACGGAAAGATTATTACCGAGGAAGAAACCGCCGCAAACGCTACGGGAGAATCGGCATGACCGTCCGCGGACTGACTGCGGCCGACATCCCCGCGCTTATCACGCTTGAGCAGGCGGGATTTTCCGACCCGTGGAACGAAGCGGGTCTCTCTCTTCTGCTCGCCCCCCCCTACGGCGGACTCTGTGCCGAAGAGGACGGGGGTCTCCTCGCCTACGTCGGCTGGATCTGCTTCCCAGCGGATCAGGATTTTCCGGCAGAAGCCGAAATTACCCGCATCACCGTCTCTCCCGCTGCACGCCGCCGCGGCATTGGCCGCGCGCTGCTCGAGGAGATGTGTGAAATTCTTCTCCCCGCCAACGCCCCCCTTACCGTTCGCCTTGACGTACGCGAATCCAATCTCCCCGCACAGGCGCTTTACGCCGCGTGCGGATTTACGCCATGCGGCCGCCGTCCCCGTTTTTACGGCAGTGAGGACGCCCTTGAGTATTGCCTGACCGTCCCCCCGAAGGGGTGAAATTTTTGAAAAGAAAGACGTTTTCGCCAGGCGAAAACCCGAACTGAATTTATGCTGATTTTTGCCTTTGAAAGCTCCTGCGACGAAACCTCGGCGGCGATTCTTGAGATGAACGATACGAAGCGTACCGTCCGCGCCAATCTGGTTGCTTCGCAGATTGCCGTACACCGTCTTTACGGCGGTGTCGTTCCCGAAATTGCCAGCCGCGCCCATATTGAGGCGATTACCAATCTGGCAAAGGACGCCCTCAGCGAGGCCGGATGTTCCCTTTCCGATATCGGTGCCGTCGGCGTGACCGCCTCTCCCGGCCTGATCGGCGCTCTGCTCGTCGGCGTGAATTTTGCCAAATCCTTAGCTTACGCCAATCACATTCCTCTCGTTCCCGTCAACCATATCCGCGCGCACGTCGCCGCGGCTCTTCTGGCGCACCCCGAGCTTGAGCCTCCCTTCCTCGCGCTCGTCGTCTCGGGCGGGCACACTACCCTTTACGCCGTGGAGGATTATACCGACTACCGTATTCTTGGCGGGACACGGGACGATGCGGCAGGAGAAGCCTTTGACAAGGTTGGCCGCGTGATCGGCCTTCCCTATCCCGGCGGTGCAGCCATGGATAAGCTTGCCACCCTCGGTGACCCCAACGCAGTCAAGCTTCCCTCTCCCGCACTCCCGGGCGATAATCTTGATTTTTCCTTCAGCGGCCTCAAAACGGCCGCCCTCAACTATCTCAACGCCGAGGCCCAACGCGGCACCCCCATCCTCTCCTCACCCGATGCCCTTGCACCGGGACGTGCCGCCGATCTTGCCGCCTCCTACACCGATACCATCGTGCGGGCAATCGTCAAGAAAACCGCGCTTGCGCTCAAGCAGACCGGGATGCGCACGCTTGTTCTGGCAGGCGGTGTTGCGGCGAATTCCCATCTGCGTGCGGGACTCGACGATATGTGCCGGAAGCGCAATATCAAGCTCTGTATGCCCCCCCTCTCGCTCTGCGGAGATAACGCCGCCATGGTAGGTGCACAGGCTTATTATGAATTCCGCGCCGGCGTTCGCGCCGACACCTCGCTCAATGCATCGGCCTGTGACTGACCGGACGGGTAAGATTCACATTTTCGCCAATTTGTCAAGCACTTTTTCGCAAATTTCCGCGTAAGCGCGAAAATTCGTCAGTTTTCACGAATCGACCGAAAAACACTTTTTTCAAAAAGCTTTCCACAGCGTTTTCAACAAGCTGTGGAAAATCTCCCGCTTTTCCAAACATGGGATAAACTTCCCTCTTAATGGGGATAAATTCGCCCCGAAAAAGCCCGATAAACTATGGATTTCTGTGGAAAACCCTGTGGAAACTGTTGAAAACCGAACGCAAATCGTGCTGTGGAAAACTTTAGGAATTTTTGCTCGGAACCGATTTTTTCCCCCGAACGGGATTTCAGCAATATGCCGAATTTCATCGTGTTTCTTTCTCCCAACACACCGTATAAGATTTTTTCAGACCGAAAAGGAGGCCTTTGATGAGCAATTTTGATCAAACCTACCTCAACGACGCCGACCGCAGAGAAGGCGACCAGACCGCAACCGCGCGGGAGGGCGTTTCCCCTGCCGTCATTAAACGTCTGCCCCGTTATTACCGCTATCTCCGCGAGCTGATCCGCCAGGACAAGCTCCGCATCAGCTCAAGCGAGCTTTCCCGCATGATGCACGTGACGGCCTCGCAGGTCCGTCAGGACTTCAACTGTTTCGGCGGCTTCGGCCAGCAGGGCTACGGCTATAATGTCAAGTATCTCTATGTAAAAATCAGTGAAATCCTCGGCGTCAACCGCCGCTTTAAGGCCATCATCGTCGGCGCAGGAAACCTCGGCCGTGCGCTCGGCCGCAACGAGATGTTTTCCAAGCGCGGTATTACCCCCACGGCACTCTTTGACGTTGACAGCGAGCTGATCGGAACCAAGGTCGGCGAGCTGCAGATTCTGTCAATGGACAGTCTGGAGGATTACCTCTCGCTCCATCCGACCGATATCGCCGTTCTGACCGTCCCCAAGCCCAACGCTATCGAGGTTGCGGACCGACTCGCCCGTGCCGGCATTCGCGGAATCTGGAATTTCACCGGCCGCGAGCTTGACCTCTCCGCCTATCACACCCGTGTGGAAAACGTTCATCTCGGCGACTCCCTGATGACCCTCTGCTACGAGCTGAATCTGGGTGACGCCTCCGATCGCGGCTGATCCCATCCCCACCAAAGGACCGAATCATTCATGAAACTGACCATTAATTACGGACAGGACGTTGTCGTGCTCCCGCTCCATCCTCTGCTTGAACGGGCGCGCAAAGCAACCAAAACTGATACGTATCTGCTTCTCGTGCTGGCAGGAGACCCTCTCCTGCGGGCAGACTACGGCGCGCACGCCGACCGTGCCGCAGCCGATGCCGGCGTGACGCGCGCCGAGCTTGACCGCGCGCTTGCCTTCTGGCAGGGCGCAGGCCTGATCGAAACCGATTCGGGTGAGGAGGCAGAGGATACTGCCGCATCGCCCACGCCCCCCGCGCCCCCCATCGAGCGAAAGCTGGAGCGGGAGGCTTCTCTGCCGCACTATACGACCGAGCAGCTGACCGATCTGCTCGAATCCCGCGCCGAGGCCAAAGCCCTCGTGGATGCGGCCCAGCAAACCTTCGGCAAGATGTTCACAACCGCCGAAATCAATATCGTCCTCGGGATGCTTGATTATCTGGCGCTCGAGAATGAATATATTCTCATCCTGCTTGCCTGGTGTGCGGGTAAGGAAAAGAAAACTCTCCGCTATGCCGAAAAAATGGCAATTTCCCTTTGGGACGAGGGAATCCGCGACGCCGATACGCTCAACCGCTATCTCCGCCGTCGGGATGAAAACGAAGGGCTGATTGCGGCCTTCCGCCGTCTGTTCGGCGCGGACAGCCGCACGCTGACCGCAAAGGAAAAATCCGCATTCCTGCGCTGGATTGAGGAATACGGCTTCGGGCTTGACATCGTCACGGCCGCCTACGAGGTAACCGTCGACGCAATCGGCAAGCCGTCCACGGCCTATGCCGATTCGGTGCTTCGCCGCTGGCATGAGGAGGGACTGGATACCCCCGAGAAAATCCTGGCCGATCGGGATGCCCGCGCCAAGGCGCAGGGAGAGAGTACGAATACGTCCAGCTTTGATACCAATGAATTTTTTGAAGATGCACTCCGCCGCAGCTACGGCGGAACCTGAGCTGCAGGAAAGGAGGTAACGCAACCGTATGGGCTATAACCGAGAAAACTTCCGCCGCATCAAGGCGGAATACGAAACGAAATACCTGACCGCCCGCGCCGAGGCGGAGGCAAGACGCGCGGAAATGCAAAGCCGCTTCCCCGAAATTGCCGAGCTCGACCGCGCCATGCACGAGGTGGGAATTGCGCTCCTGCGCACAGCTGTCGGCGGCGGTCCGCAGGCGGTCGAGCGAATGGACGAGCTGCGCCGCCAGAACGAAACGCTGCAGGAAGCGCGCCGCACCTTTCTGACCACCCACGGCTATCCTGCCGATTATACCGAGGTGCACTATGCCTGTCCGAAGTGCGGTGACACGGGATACGTTGACACAAGGATGTGCGACTGTATGCGCCGAGCCCTGATTCTGGCCGGCTTTGATTCCTCCGGCCTGGGACAGCTGATTCAGACCCAGACCTTTGAGAATTTTTCGCTTGAGTTTTACCGCAAAAATCCCGACCACTATGCCAGAATGCAGCAAAATTACGACACCCTCTACCGCTTTGCCCATGAATTTACCGCAGGAAAATGCCGCAACATTGCCCTCTTCGGCGGAACGGGACTGGGAAAAACCCATCTCTCCAGCGCAGTTGCCCGCGTTGTGATCGAGCGCGGTTACGACGTTTGCTACACAACCGCCGTCGGAATGCTGGCAGATTATGAATACGACCGTTTCAAGAGCGGGCGGGACGAGAACGGAGATGTCGCCGCGCGCTATACCGAATGTGATCTGCTCATCATCGACGATCTTGGTACCGAAATGGTCAACCAGTTTACCGTTTCCGTCCTCTACTCGCTCATCAACACCCGCCTCAATCGCGGTCTGTCCACCATCCTCAGCACCAACCTCAATCAGAAGGAGCTGCGGGAGCGCTATTGGGATCGCATTACCAGCCGTATCTTCGGCGAGTATCAGCCGCTTCTTTTCGTCGGCACCGACATCCGCGCCCAGAAGCTTCGACAGTAAATCATCCCTGTCCGCAAAGTGAGAACGGATCGAGGAGAAAAAAATGAAGAAACCGAAAATCACTTCAACGCTTTTCTACATGGCCGCAGCGTTGTTTTACTTAGCGGCAATCATCACCTTTTCCGGCGGAAATCATCATTCCACCGGGACCGTGTGGCTTTGTCTCGGTTCAACCTTTCTCTGCCTCGGCTCGGCGCAGGCAAGAAGCAGCGGCGAGAGCAAAGAACAAACGGACGACGAGAAAAAAGAAAATGAAGAATAAAGCCGGTACCGCACAGCAGCTTGCTGTGCGGTACCGGCTTTATTTTGGGGAATCAATAGTAGTAGTTGGGATTTACGGTTTTGAGGGAATATGCGTTGACCCGCTCGGAGTTAATGGTAATCTGATCCTTGTACGGCTTCATCACCTCAAAAAACCACTCGGTCGACACGTCGCTCTCAAAGGTAGAGAAAAAATCTGCGTTCTGCGGATCGGCATAGGCACCGTCCTCAACGTCAAGCCGCATGAAAAAATGATAGCCGAGGTTGCTTTCCACCATGCGCCATTCCCCTGCCTCCATACCGAAAATTGCATCCTTCACCTCGGTGACGTAATTGGTATAAGGCGTAATATACAGGCCGTTCGGATAGGTTGCGGCGGTTGTTGTATCCTCGTTATACAAGGGCATCAGCGTCTCAAACGCCTCTCCGCCCGTCAGCTTTGCCTCAAGTTCATCTGCCTTTTTCTTTTTCTCGGCAAGTGCCGCCGCTGAAAGCGGAAGGGTTTTGGGATTGCCGTTTGCATCAGTAACGTACGCCCCCGTCTCATCCACCACGTATTCATCCGACGTGCTGATGAAAATATGCTTAAACCGTACGTACTGCTCGCGGCAATAGGCATTTTTGTACGCCTCGGTCAGCGGGCTAGGACCGTTTTCGGCAATCAGATAATCCTGCAGATAGGCAACCTTCTCTTCCAGCGTAAAAATCTCCCTCAGCATATCCGCATTGATTGCATAGGCGGAAAGCTGCTCGTTGAGCGCCCGTTCACTGCCTGCCTCCTCAATGAGGCCGTCTATTGCCGCGTCAATGGCGCGCGCGGAGGACTCGGGCAGGTGAAGCTTGTATTCATCAAACAGATAAAGTGCCGCCAGCCGCGTCATGGTATTGTCGAGAATATAAGCGGTGAAGATCTCGTTGCGGGTGTGCCCGTTTTCATCCACGACCATATCCCAGAATTCGGCGCTGTCGGTGTTGCCGCCGTATTCGTAAAGATGCACGGCTTTATAGCGGGAGAGCCAGTAAATATACATATTCATGGTAATCCTCTGTCTGCCGAGCGACATTACCGTGTCTCCCGCAGATCCGCAGCCGGTCATCATCCCAAGGCAGAGCAGAATGGCCAGTACGGCACAGAGTATTCGGCGCAATTGTTTCATTGGTCTGTTTCCTTCCTGTGTTCAGCTGAATCGCACGAACGGATATATACCTTATTATTTTACCGCTTTTGCCCCGCTCTGTCAAGCAAGATGCGAGAGTTTTTACATTTGTATCCGTCCCGACCGACCGTTCTGTTCGCGTGCACGGCGACGATAGTCGCTGGGCGGCATACCGTATACGCGGCGGAAGCATCTGGAGAACTGCCCCTGATCGGGATAGCCGACCATATCTCCGATTGCCGCGATCGAATCGTCGTGCTGAAGCAGCAGGGTGGCGGCGGTCTGCATTTTGCTCACGATAATGTGGGTTTGCGGAGAGACCCCACCGTATCGCATAAACAGCTTATAAAGATAGTTCGGCACAATATGCAGATGCGCGCAAAGATCGCTGACCTTGATTTGCCGATTGATATGCGCGTCGATATACGCCACCGCATCGTTATACATCGCACTGGATTTGGAAATGAAGTCCTTCTGCGGCTGCTCACTTTGGTGCATGGAGAGCAGCTGGAAGAAGAAACCGTAGCAGTAGGTGGCGGTATTCCTGCCTCTGCTGTCACCGAACAGCAGATTGGCAAAGAGCGCTTCATAGGCATCCATGTTGTTGAGCTGAATAATTCCGGGATTCAGAGAGCCGAACACCCGCTCGGCATAAATGGACGCTTTGGCACCGTAAAGGTCAAACCAGTAATGCTCGATTGGGTCATCCTCGTCACTGATAATACAAAACCGCACGCCAGGCGTGCTCATATAACAGCATCCGCGCGAGATTGGCTCCCCATTAAACGTTCCGCGCCCACCGACCATATAGCGGATAATATACGGACGGCCCGCACGGTTAATGGTTTTGCCCGGTGGATATCGATCGTAGCCGAAGAATCGAAAGCTCAGGGGATAGGGATGCGCAACCCCAAACATCAGCTGCATGCTCTGCGTATTTTCCGGAGAATAGGCAACGGGATTCAGAATACCGTCAGTTTGATTTCCTGACCGGTCAACGTGCCGAAAAAATGGCAGCATAGCGTCCTCTCCTCTCTTTGATACAGACGACTCCGGCAAATGTAACGATTTTGACAAATGCAGTCATGATTATCCAATAGAAAAATTATCTGTCATATGCTAAAATAAAAGCAGTATTCAGCCGTATTGCGGCCAAAAGTGCCGAAATCATTCTGTTTTTTCATTTTTCCCAAGTATTCCACGCTATTTCTCATGCAGAGCAACAGGATGTATCAATTATACCAAATAGAGACCCCGCTGTCAAGATAAGCACACAAAGATGCTCTGCCGTGTGACGCTATGCGGTAAGGAAAGGAGTCTCGGTGAGCTTCAGGGCAAGGAATTCTCGATCCGTTTCGTCATCGAGGAGGGTGAGTTCTACGCCTTCCGGGTCAGCGACACCGCAGACGGTGAGAGCGGAGGCTTCCTCGCCGCAGGCTACGACGGAAGATAAATCAGAGCTGTTCGTACACGGGCGGATACGGAATCCCCCCTGCCATCCCCAAAAAGGAACGCACAATCAGAAAATCTGCGGGGGATCCGCAAATCAACCGCCAACAATAAACTTGCACACACAAAGGAGATTGCCATGAAAACCACCACATGTCTTTTCAGCGCCGCTCTTTCCTTGCTTATGCTGCTCGGTCTGCTTGCCGCCTGCGGTGAGGAAAAAAACGAAGCGGTAATCACGCCTGCAATTACAACGGCAGCGCCTGCGCCGGGGGAATCTTCTCCCGAGACTACTCTGCCCGAGGAAACAGGCTATCCCGGCCCTGTAATTGAAAATGTGAATTTCAACGGAAAAATCATTCGCGTGATGTCGCTGGAGGAAAACGAAGAATTCCCTTACAACGAAATCCGCTACGGAGAGAACAGCGGTGACGTACTCAACGACGCCATCTTCAAGCGCAACGCACAGATCACCGAAAAATACGGCATTATCCTCGATACCACACAGGTTTCTACGTCTAAAAGCCTTTCTACCTTCACCAACGCCATCAACGCCGGAAACAACGACTTTCATTTTGCCTCTACCCGTATCTGTGACATTATGTCACTCGCCTCACAGGGAATGCTGGCAGACGTTGCCGACCTCCCCTACCTCGACCTTGACGCCCCCTGGTACTATCAGAACCTCCGCGAGAAGCTCTCCATCGGCGGCGAAGAGTATCTGCTTGCGAGTTATCTGAATATGCGCATTTTCGATACTTTGACCATTACGGCCTACAATAAGAAGATGGCCGAGCAGTTTGAAATTGAAGACCTCAATCAGCTCGTGCTCGACGGCAAATGGACCTTCGCACGGATGAAGGAGCTTTGCACCAACGTCGGTGCAGACCTCAACAACGACGGCAAATTCGACGGCAACGACCGCTACGGTATCGTCGCTCATTCGGGTCACTTCCTCTCCTTCTTCTGCGGAATGAACGGCACCTTCATCGAAAAGAATTCGGAAGATTATCCCGTATACGTCGGCATTACCGAGCGAAACGAGACTCTGCTCTCCGAAATTGCGAGCCTGCTTCACAGCCAGCCGATGGGCAAAACCGGCTCCTCCGATTCGCTTCGCTACGACCCGGATCCCTTCTTTATTAACAATCAACTCTTCGATCCCCATTTGATCTACGGTATGCGTGCCCTGTCTGAATGGGGAGTTGAATACGGTATCATCCCGATGCCGAAGGCTGACGAAGCACAGGAAACCTACAGCAGCATCACGCACTGCAAACTCGCCTCTGTCGTAGGAATTCCCGAGAACAACTACGAAATGGACATGACCTGTGCCATCTTGGCCGAGCTGATGTACCGCTCGTATGAAATCATCTACCCCGCACACATTGAAAAAACCATGCAGCTCCGCTTTGCTCCCGATGAGGTCAGCACCGCAATGCTGAAGACCATCTTCAACTCGGCAACGATCGATCTCTCCATGGCCATGAATCTGAGCTGCGACAGCACGCTCCGCACCATGGGCAACGTGGGAATCTCCAATTTTGCGGTTGCATTCAACGGCATCAAGAAGCAGTGCGAGACCGGCGTGCAGAACTATATCAAGGGATTTACCGACAAAAAGAACTGACCGCCTCCATTCAATCTCAAAGGAGAATCACACCGATGAAAACCTATTCTGCCTGGAACAGCCGACACTATCTGCCGGCACATCTGACCGAGCGTGCGGCCGCACCCTATATCTGCCGCATTGCCCCCTCGGCCGACGGCTTTTCCTTTGATTTTCTTGATCCGTCGGCAGAGGCGGCGTCTTATCGCCTGATCTGGCGTTTGCGCTACGGAAAAAGCTGCCATATCCTTCCGCTTACGGAAATGCACGGCAGCGTGAACGGACTCCTGCCCAACACCGACTATACCTTCCGCGTTGAGCGGGAGGACGGCGTATCCTCCACCGAACGTCTTGTCCGCACGGGGGAAGTCCCCGGCACGATCGTCACCTATCTGCATCCCGACGATCCCGAATACGCCTTTTCCGGCCGCTATCTCTGCTCCCCCTGCATCATTCGCCTACCGAGCGGCAGACTGCTTGCCTCGATGGATCTTTTTGCCGGAGCCGCACCGCAAAATCTCACGCTGATCTATTTTTCGGACGACGACGGGCAAACATGGTCACATCTGACCGAGCTCTTCCCCTGCTTCTGGGGCAAGATGTTCCTGCACGGGGACAGCCTCTATATGATCGCCTGCTCAACCGAATATGGAGATCTGCTCATCGGCCGCTCGGATGACGGCGGGAAGACCTGGACCGCACCGACTACGCTCCTGCGCGGTCCTTGCCATTCCAAGGAACCCGGCTGGCACCGCGCTCCGATGCCCGTCCGTCTCTACGGCGGACGGATCATGACCGATCTGCAGTATGGCGCGTGGGCACAGAAGATTTTCTGTGACGCTGTCATTTCCGCACCCGCCGACGCTGATCTGCTTGACAGCCGAAGCTGGGTCTGCACCGAGCTTTTCAACCCCCGTCATTATATCGAGAAAATGCCCGAGCGCACCTGGGGCGGAATCGAGGGCAACGTCATTCTCGCTCCCGACGGCCGCGTGCTTGACATTCTTCGTTATGCCAACCGCAAGCTTCTGGTGCTCAATTACGATCCGGAAAAGCCGGAGGAGGAAATGACCCTTTCGGAGATCGCTGATTTTCCCGGAACGGCGTCCAAGTTCAACCTGGAATACGACCCCGTCTCGGGCAAATACCTTGCCATCGTTTCCTACGCACTTGACGATCCCGAGACCTCCCGCAACCTACTCTCGCTCATCTGTACCGAGGATCTCAAAACCTGGCAGCTTTGCACGCATCTCATTGACCGCCGCTATGACGATCCGAAGCTGGTTGGCTTCCAATACGTGGATTTTCTCATCGAGGGAGATGACATTCTCTATCTCTGCCGCACGGCCTGCAACGCCGCCAACACCTACCACAATTCCAATTACACGACCTTCCACAGAATCAAAAACTTCCGTTCCCTGCTTTAAAGGGCACCCCCAAATACGCAAATTGCGCCCTGTCTATTGACACAGGCGAAATTTGTGCTATAATAAACCTGTTCAAACACACACTTACAGCGGAGGAACTTTTATGGAATCCTATATCAACATTGATAAAAACATGATTGTCAACGATACCATCGGTGACGTTGAGGTCGTCTGGCACGACGTGCGCACGGCTCCCTTTTCTCTGCACGGCTTCTACGAGCCGTACACCGAGCCCTTCTTCCGCCGTGTTCCGGCTGATGTGGCAGCGGCAACGAGCGTGGGAGTCGACAAACTGAGCCGTGAGTCGGCAGGCGGCCGTGTGCGCTTCTCCACCGATTCGCCGTATATCGCCATTCGCGTAAAGTATTTGACGGTCGGCCGCTCGTCGCATCTGACCCTGATCTCGACTGCCGGCTTTGATCTGTATGTGGACGGTCCGTTCGGCAGCCGCTTCCTCAAGGAATACCGTATGCCCTACGAGATGACCGATTCCTATGAGCAAATTGCCGAGCTTGGCATCGGCGTTATGCGTTCCTACACCATCAACTTCCCCGTACACGCCGTGGTAGAGAAGGTGGAGGTCGGCCTGAAGCCCGGCGCGGCGCTGGAGGCGGCAACGCCTTACCGCGACTTTGCACCGATCACGTTCTACGGCTCGTCCATCGTTCACGGTACGGCGGCAACGAGACCCGGCTATATTTATCCCGCGATCATTTCCAGAGAGCTGAATCTGGATTTCCGCAACATCGGATTCTCGGGCATGGCAAAGGGCGAGGCACCGCTGGCACGCTGGATGGCTACCCTGCCGATGAGCATATTCGTCTGCGACTACGACCACAACGCCCCCAACGTAGAGCATCTTGCGGCAACGCATTATCCGCTCTATGAAATCATCCGGGAGAAAAATCCCGATCTGCCCTACGTTATGATCACGCGACCGAATTACTGGACGCTCCCCCATATGCAGGAGCATATTCTCGAACGCCGCGACGTGATCATGGCCTCCTATCTGAAGGCGCGCGCCGCCGGGGACAAAAACGTGTACTTCATTGACGGCATGAGCTTCAACACCATGCCGCACCAGTACGATACGGTCGTGGACAGCATTCATCCCAACGATGCGGGCTTCGTGCGGATGGCAGACAGCATCGGCACGGTAATCCGTCACATTCTGGAGAAGCAAGCCGAAAGCAAATAAAAATGGCATCCCCCGCCGTTCTCAATGGGAACGGCGGGGGATGCCTCATTTCGGTAAATTAAGTACTATGCCGCCGCACGGCGCCGAGCGCACTGACGCTCACGCCTCCCGCTCGCGCTTCACCGCCGCGCGTCTGCGGCGCACCTCGGCTTCCCGCATCTGATAAATCTCCTCCACCGCAAAGGCCAGCTTGGTCACCACGTTTTCCTTGGTCGGAAAGCAATAGAAGGAATCGTCCTCGGTGGAGATATCGATACAGTCAAAGGGCTTGACGTGCGGAAAATCGTATTCTATATGCAGGCTGTTGGTCTGCATGGGGGTGCGCTGAATACGATAGCCGCGGCCGTTGTAATGACCCGCGAGCACAAAACCTTCCTCCGGATCGTGCGTCAGCGTCGCACGGCCGAGCGCTTCAAAGCGCCAGCACCGCGGCATGGAATAAACCTCCACCTCGTCGGCGAAGCGGTATTCGCCCCGTGCAATCTGCCCGCGTACCTGTTCCCTTTCCCAGGCAAACCAATCGGGAACACGCGAAAATTCAGTTTCCCCCGCAATCGCCGACAGCGATCCGTCCTCGCCAAGCGTCCAGCGCTTTCCGCAGGCCGTGCAGAAGAGCTCGCTTCCCGCCGACGCCATCTTCGACTCGGTCATGCAATGCGGACACTGATAGAGAATCTTGTGCATTCCCTCGGCGCGGAAGGGCTCGGTGATGCGGATGCCGTTCTCGGCCTGATAGCGGTACTCGTCATAACTGAGGGCCTCACGCACTGCCGCGTTGATCTCGGCCACCGACATCTCCGCAAGCTGCTCGGGTGTCAGAATCTGCGTCATGGTGGTGTGGAGGGGCACCTTGCGCTTGCGGCGGAAATTCCAGAATGGGGCGTGCAGATAATTGCCCCGATGCACCACGGCGACGACCGGCACGCGATTCATGCGGATCAGCATACCGAGTGATTCGGGCAGATAGGAGGTCGTGCCGCAGGGCGAATAGCGCGCCTCGGGATACATACAGAGAATGTCCCCGCGCTGCAGAACGCGCCTGATCGATTTGACCAGATGAATATCCTGCGTAAACTTTCGCGTGCAGATTGCTCCGATCCATTCCATCAGCCAGGGACGAAGATAATAGCCGTCGATATTAACCACGTTGTTGACTCTGTGCGGATGCGTGCCGAGCGCCACCAGCTCAAAGTCGATGAAGGACATATGATTGCTGAGCAGAAGATAGGGGGGCTTGAGGCCCTCCATATTGATCTTCTCCACCCGATGCTCCTTCCCCATCAGCACGATCTTCGAGAGAATCCAGATCAGCCACGTCAGATACCACGGCTGTCGAATCGGATATTTTGCCGTCTTATAGCGTCTTTGATTTTTGTAATTTACATCCATCGTCCGTCTTTCCTTTTCGTATTCTGCGCATATTATATCATAATCCGAGCCAAAATGGCAAGATTCGTCCGAAAAAGATTCCCCTCACACCGCCCACCGCTCGCTCCGCTGTCGATGCCAAGACAGAAAAGCCCCCGATTTGTCTTGTCAAAGGCGGGAAAATATGGTATAATCAACAATGAGGCTCGGGACAATACAGAATGCTTGACTTTAATCACTTTTTTGGCAAGGAGAGTCAATATGCGTCGATGCAATTGTGTTCTGAAATATCTGTGCGGAATCATACTTCCGAGTATCTTGCTTTGTGCCTGCGTTTCCGCACCTCAGCCGCCGCAGACAACCGATCTGCCGCCCGCACCTCCGACTGCGGCAATTGATGGCTCGGATACCGTCGCGCCGGAGGAAAAGGAAAGCGGTTCGAGCGGAATCATTCCCGCCGCAAATCTGCCCGAAAATTTGCTGCTTGACAGCAACACCCGGTTTCTTTCTTTTTGCTTCGATCCCCTCTCGAGCAAGGGGGAGCTGCTCGTGCTCTGCTATGAAACCGCCTCGCTCCGCCGCTATGCGGTGCATGATCTTGACTGGATCTACGGGGCTCCGCTCAATGCCGAAGACTGTATTTTGCTTGAGGAATGCAAACCCTTTATGGCGTATGACATGCAGCTGTGCCTGCACGGCGGCTATCAATCGAACAACAGTCTTTATTCCCGCGCCCGTCTCACCGTACAAACAGACGAGCTATCCCAAATGCAGCTTGCCCCGGCAGATCAGCTCTCCGAGGGACAACGGTACCTGTATTTTGCCGCGGCTGAGCGCGGCGGTGATTTCTCGGTCTGGGGCGGCTCGGAGGATTGGCTTGATGATACGACTGCCGAAAAGCTGTGGCAACTCTGTCTCGTTTGGGATTACGCCTATTCTGCCGAATCGCAGCGGCTTGCCGACAAGGAAGCCGTAATGATTCGCCTGCCCTCCGCGGCGGCCGATGCGGTGAATTCCACAAACGGCGATGGCCTGTATTGGTGCGAGGATGGAATTACCCGCCGCTTCTCGCATTATGCAGGAACCGGCTACACTGCCGCCGACCTGTTCGCCCGCTTCGGGATCACTGAGACCGAATCGGCCGCTTCGGTCGCCTATTCCGGTCCTTCTCTGCAGGCAGGTGCCCTCGCTCCGCGTGAAACGAACGATTCAGCCGAGCTTGATGCACTGTTTGCCCTTTTCCGCCGTGCGGCCGTCCCTTCCTCGCCCTATTTTGCCGATTACCGTTTTCCCGATGCGGGCGCTCCGCCCGTTCCCTATGCCGCGGAAGAGCTCTTTTGGCGCAAAATGGTTTTCACCACCGATGAGGGGGAAACCTTCGTCATCACGCACTATCCGACCGAATCCATGCTCGTATGGAACGAGGTCACCCTGCTGATGCTGAGCGAGGATGACAATCGCACGCTTCTGCGCTATACCTTCGGCATGACCGAGAGCGAAACGCAGGAATATTACCACGCAATCGAGGCCTATCTTGATGCACGGCGGGAAGGCAATGCCGAGATAACCTCTCCCGGAACGGTGGATATCTCCACCACACCGCCCGGCCATATGTCCGATTGGATGAATACCCCTCGCCCGGAACAGTGACACGTCTCTGCGGCATCATAAAAGCAAGCATTCCCCCTGACAGATGCTTTTCTGTCAGGGGGAATGCTTGCTTTCATATTTGCGCATAGCTGCCCAGCCGTGCGCGAAGCTCCTCCATCGATTCCTTCGTCGGGGTCGGAAGATCGGCGAAGGGGAAGGGGATCCCGAGCGTGTCGTATTTGACCGTGCAGATTTTGCGGAAGGGTAAAAGCTCAATGCCGTCCACGCAGGGGTGGCGCTCGGCAATGGCGAGCAGGGCGTCGATATTCTCACGGCTGTCGTTGCGGGTAGGGATAATGACCTGCCGCAGGGTGGTCGGAATATGCCGTGCATCAAGCTCGGCAAGAAAGCGCAGGGGCGCGTCGATGCCGCAGCCGACGTAGCGCCGATAGGCATCCTCGTCGGTATACTTGACGTCAAGCAGAACGCGGTCGGTCGAGGCAAGCAGGGCAAACACATCGGCACCGAGCAGACTGCCCGAGGTATCGAGGCAGGTGTTGATCCCCTCGGCATGGCAGAGGGAGAAAATCTCCGCGGCGAACGCAGCCTGAAGAAGCGGCTCACCGCCCGAGAGGGTGATGCCCCCGTCCTCACCGAAATATTCGCGATAGCGCAGGGCACGGTCAACGATCTCACGTGCCGTATAGGGCTTACCCGCCGTCATATCCCAGGTGTCGGGATTATGACAGCATCCGCAACGCAGATGACATCCGCTGAGGAAAACCACGAAGCGCACGCCGGGGCCGTCGAGCGTACCCATGCTCTGGATGGAATGGATTCGTCCCTCCATCGCGCTCACATCGATTCGTGGAAGGTGCGGCTGATAACCTCACGCTGCTGCTCACGCGAAAGCTTGTTGAAGTTGACCGCATAGCCCGAGACGCGGATGGTCAGATTGGGATATGCCTCAGGGTTCTCGTAGGCCTTCATCAGCGTCTCGCGGTTGAGCACGTTGACATTGATGTGGTGTGCCATCTTGGCAAAATAGCCGTCGAGTATCCGCACGAGGTTCTTGATGCGCACGTCTGCCGTGTGACCGAGTGCATCGGGGGTAATGGAGAAGGTATTCGAGATACCGTCGCGGCAGTCGTCGTAGCTGATCTTGGCCACCGAGTTGAGCGAGGCCAGCGCGCCGTTCTCCTCACGGTTGTGCATCGGGTTCGCACCGGGGGCGAAGGGAGCGAAGGCAGGGCGTCCGTCTGGCGTCGCGCCGGTATTCTTACCGTACATGACGTTCGAGGTGATGGTCAGCACCGACAGCGTATGCTCCGCACCGCGATAGGTGGGGGTCTTGCGCAGCTCGCTAATCATACGGTGGCACATATCCTTGGCAATCAGGTCAACGCGATCGTCGTCGTTGCCGTATTTGGGGAAGTCTCCCACTGTCTCGAAGCCGACGATGAAGCCATCCCTATCCTTCTGCGGAAGAACGCTTGCATACTTGATGGCGCTCAGCGAGTCGGCAACCACCGAAAGACCGGCAATCCCGAACGCCATGAAGCGATGTACCTCGGTATCGTGCAGTGCCATCTGCGTCTTCTCATAAGCGTACTTATCGTGCATATAGTGAATAACGTTCATCGTGTTGACATAGAGGTGGCTCAGCCATGCGATATAGACGTCCATGCGCGCCATGACCTCGTCAAAGTCGAGGCGATCGCCCGCCAGCACCGGCATCTGCGGGCCGATATGCATCTGCGACGTGGTGTCGTAGCCGCCGTTGATGGCGATCAGCAAAAGCTTGGCCAAATTGCAGCGCGCACCGAAGAACTGCATCTGCTGACCGAGCTTCATGGCCGAAACACAGCAGGCAATGGCGTAATCGTCCCCGTAAATGGGACGCATGAGATCGTCGTTTTCATACTGAATCGAATCGGTATCGGCCGACACCTTGGCACAGAATTCCTTGAAGCCTGCGGGCAGTGCAGTCGACCAGAGCACCGTCAGGTTCGGCTCGGGGGAGGAGCCGAGGGTATAAAGGGTGTTGAGCATACGGAAGCTGTTTCGGGTAACCAGCGTTCTGCCGTCCTCGCCCATGCCGCCGACCGCCTCGGTAATCCACATCGGGTCGCCGCCGAAGAGCTCGTTGTACTCAGGCGTACGCAGATGGCGGGCAATGCGCAGCTTGATGACGAAATCGTCCATCAACTCCTGTGCGCCCGATTCGGTCAGCGTACCGTTTGCCAGATCGCGCTCAATATAAATGTCAAAGAAGGTGGAAACACGGCCGAGCGACATAGCCGCACCGTTCTGCTCCTTGATCGCGCCAAGGTATGCAAAATAGGTCCACTGGATCGCCTCGCGGGCGTTCGCGGCAGGGCCGCTGATATCATAGCCGTACATTGCGGCCATTTCCTTGAGATGGCCAAGGAAGGAAATCTGCTGATACAGCTCCTCGTCAAGACGGATCTGCTCCGTGTTGAAGGCTCCGTCGGCCAGCGCCGCCTTGTCCTTTTTCTTCTCTTCAATCAGTCTGTCGATGCCGTAGAGCGCAACGCGGCGATAGTCACCGATGATGCGGCCGCGGCCGTAGGCGTCGGGCAGGCCGGTGATGACGTGACACTTGCGCGCCTGACGCATCTCGTCGGTATAGGCGCGGAAAACACCGTCGTTATGGGTGGTGCGGAAGCGGAATTCCTCTTCCACCTTGCGGGAAAGCTTATACCCGTAAGCCTCGCAGGCCTGGCGTACCATGCGCATGCCGCCGAACGGATTGACGCCGCGCTTGAGCGGTCGGTTGGTCTGCATACCGACGATCAGCTCGTTCTCCTTATCCAGATAGCCGGGCGCATAGCTGGTCAGCGAGGAAACGGTGGCCGTGTCAATATCCAGCACGCCGCCGTACTGGCGCTCGAGCATAAAGAGAGACTCCACCTTTTTCATCAAGGCATCGGTGCGGGGAGTCGCACCGGCAAGGAACTCCGCGTCTCCCTCGTATGCACGGTAGTTCTGCTGAATAAAATCACGAACGTTGATCTCATCCTGCCAGACGCCCGCTTTAAATCCATTCCAATTCTGATGTTCCATTCTATCTTCTCCTATTCGGTCAATTTATAAAACAAAAAGGACGATCCAATACATCGCATTGAATCGCCCAGACGGTCGGCAAACAAACCTTGACACTCCCCCGCGGTAATCCGCGAAATCCGTCAGTCGTATCAAAGCGTATTCTAATTATACACTATTTTTCGCCATTCGTCAAGCGCGCGGAACACAATTCAGGAAAATTATCCTTTTGCACAATCTTTTCCTGCCGAAATTCTTACGATTTGGTCTTTTCTCTTGACTCACCCAACGGGGAGTGCTACAATATACACGGATTAACAGATTTTAACAGGAGAGATTACTTATGTGGACACTTGAGCAGCTACTGAAAAATTTCTTTACCCACAAGGATTTTCTTCCTCCCGCCGACCGAATTCCGGGTACCATGTTTACCCCCCTGCACTTCATCTTCTCCCTGCTCGCCATCACCCTCGTTCTTCTGCTTTGTATCTCCGTGTCGAAAAAGTCGGAGGATCGGATCCGACGGATTTACGCAATACTTTGGGCCGTGCTTCTTTTTCTTGAGATTGCCAAAATCGCCTGGGAAAGCTGCTCCGGGGAAACGGTAGGCATTGAGCTGACCGGTGTCCTTCCCCTCTATCCCTGCAGCGTTTTCCTCTATGCACTCCCCTTTGCCGTCTGGGGAAAAGGGATTGTACGTCAGGCCGCCTGTGGCTACGTCTGCTCGCTCGGCCTCGTCGGCGGCGTGGTCAATTTCGTCTATCCCGCCACCGTCCTCGGTGCATATTCCTGCATTTCGTTTGCCGGATTTCACACCTTTCTCTATCACGGGGCGATCGTCTTCTGCGCCGTCACCATGCTTGCCTCCGGCTATCACAGCTATGCCAATGCCAAAACCGTGCGGGATCTGCTGATCCCCTCCCTTCCCTTCTTCGCCGTTTCCCTCGCGTCCAATCTCGTCAATTTCTCTCCTATCGATTCGGATTATATGTTCTTCAAGCTGGAATCGTTTATTTTTGCACCGCTCGGGCGGATTTTGCCCGATCTTGCCTCCGTCCTCCTCGTCTATCTTGCCTATTTTCTCATTCACGCCCTGCCCTACGTCCCTTTCTTTATCCGAAACCGAAAAAAAGCCGCAGGGGCCTCTCCGGCGCAAAATCCCTCTTGACAAATCAATACCCGATCTTGTATAATAGATTGGTACAACTCTGTCGACCATTGTGCCGACAGAGTTTTTTGTGTACATTTCCCTATACAGATAAAGATTTCGTTTCGCAAAAGAAAGGAGTTCCCTCATGCGTCAGAATTGTGATCTGATTATCGTCGGTGCCGGCCCTGCCGGAATTTTCACCGCGCTTGAATTGATTCGCAGAGAAAGCCGCAAAAAAATCGTCATCGTCGAAAAAGGTCAGCCCATCGAGCGCCGCCGCTGTCCCAAGGCGGGCGGCCGTGAGTGCGTAAACTGCAAGCCCTCCTGCCATATTACAACCGGATTCTCGGGCGCAGGTGCCTTCTCGGACGGCAAGCTCTCGCTTTGCTATGAGGTCGGCGGTGCACTGCCCGAGCTGATCGGTGCCGATGCAGCGCAGGATCTGATTGACTACACCGACGGAATCTATCTGGAGTTCGGTGCGGACCCGCATATCGAGGGGGTCAGCAATCCCGATAAAATCAAGGAAATCCGCCGCCGTGCCATCCGTGCGGGACTGAAGCTGGTCGATTGTCCCATCCGTCACCTCGGAACCGAGCGTGCGCAAGAGCTCTATTACGCGATTGAGCAAACCCTCATCCGCGCAGGCGTGGAAATTTTCTTCGGCCATAACTGCACCAACCTGATCCTGGATGGCGACGCCTGCATCGGCATCCAGGCAGAGTCTGCCTCAGGCAAGGGCGAGCCGATTGAAATTTTCGCTCCCCGTACCGTCGTGGCCACCGGCCGCCGCGGCGCCGATTGGCTTGAGCATATCTGCCAGGCACACGGCATTGCCCATCAGCCGGGTACGGTCGATATCGGCGTCCGCGTCGAGGTGCGTAACGAGGTCATGGAGGAGGTCAACGAAGCGCTCTATGAGTCCAAGCTCGTCGGCTATCCCCTGCCCTTCAAAAATAAGGTCCGCACCTTCTGCCAGAACCCCGGCGGTATCGTCAGCCAGGAAAACTACGACAATAACCTCGCCGTTGTCAACGGCCATTCTTACAAGGATCAAAAATCCTCCAATACCAATCTCGCCATCCTCTGCTCGCATAATTTCTCCGTTCCCTTCAATCAGCCCATTGCTTATGCGCAGAAAATCGGTGAGCTGACCAATATGCTGGCCAACGGGCATATCCTCGTCCAGCGCTTCGGCGATATCCTCGACGGTAAGCGCACCTGGCCGAAGGAGCTCTCGCAGTCGAACGTCCGCCCCACCCTGCCCGATGCCGTCGCCGGCGACATCACCGCCGCCATGCCCTACCGCGCCATGACCAATATCATCAACTTCATTACCGCAGTAGGCCAGGTCGTTCCCGGCTTCGACTCGCGCGAAACCCTGCTCTATTCCCCCGAACTCAAGTTCTATTCCAACCGCGTCAAAATGGATACCGATCTCAATACCAATATCCGCGGCCTGCATTGCCTCGGCGACTCGAGCGGCTGGACGCGCGGCCTGATGATGGCGTCGGTCATGGGCGTACTCATGGGACAGAAGCTTCTCGCCGAGGAGAAAGCGTAAATCTACCGTCAAGAGGTGCTGTATGAACGCACATACGTTGATTTTTATTGCCGAGCTGATCGGTGTCGCCGCATTTGCCATCTCGGGCGTCCTCGTCGCCATTGACCGTAATCTGGACCTGTTCGGCGCACTTGTCCTGGGCGCGATCACCGCGGTCGGCGGCGGCATGCTCCGCGACATGATGATCGGACATCATCCCCCCGCCGTGTTTATCAACCCGATCTATGCACTCCTCGCCGTAATCGTCTCGCTTGCCGTCTTTTTGCTCGCCTACTTTCTCGGCGACCGCATTGACCTCCACAGCGAGCGGCTTGCCCGCATCGTCAACTTCTTCGATGCGCTCGGCCTTGGCATTTTCGCCATCGTCGGCGTTGACGCAGTGCTTGGCAGGGAAATGCGGGAGAACGGCTTTCTTGCCGTCTTTATCGGCACCATTACGGCAGTTGGCGGCGGTCTGCTCCGCGACATCTTCGTCGCCAGCGTTCCCTCGATCTTCCGTAAGCACGTCTATGCGGTCGCGGCCATTTTCGGATCGGCACTATACTATTTTTCGGTGTCCTTCGGACTTCCCGTCGTCATTGCCCTGCCGCTCACGGTTGCCGTGATCGTCACGATCCGCCTGCTTGCCGCACATTACCGCTGGAATATGCCCCACGTTCCCCTGTCCGATCGAACCGAAAAGAAATAAAAATCGCCCAATGAAAAACCGCAAACGCGAATCCCGTCGAACGCTTTTGATGTCCGACGGGAATTTTTTTCACAAACCTCTTGACAAATCCCGAAAAGGGTGCTATACTATATAAGCACTCAACGAGTGTGCGCGGCAGTCCTCGCCGGAATGGCGGAACTGGCAGACGCCCGGGACTTAAAATCCCGTGATACGAAAGTATCGTACCGGTTCGATCCCGGTTTCCGGCACCAATACCGCGGGGTAGAGCAGCCTG
>JAZODX010000069.1:0-11624 GCA_045597265.1 Eubacteriales bacterium
AAAGAGTCTATGTAAACCAAGATCATAGAGATCATATGTATACCACGTTGATCTCCTCATCCGTCACGGCTTCGCCGTGCCACCTTCCCCGCTGGGGAAGGCTAACTGTGCGTCACGTTCGCGTTGTCAACAAAGGTATACCTTTGTTTCCAAGCAATAAAGGTGCCCTCCGACGAGGGCAGGCGCACATCGCTTCGCACCAGGCTCCCTCCGAGAGGGAGCTGTCGCCGAAGGCGACTGAAGGAGTGCAGCGAGCACATGCGTATGCGCTGACGATTATTCCTCTCGCAGAATCGTTCACTCCCGCTGTACTCCTTCCGTCTCGCTTCGCGAGCCACCTCAGAGGTTGCTTGCAACCTCGTGGCGCTTGCGCCTCCCCTCATCGGAGGGAGGCTTACTGTGCGCATCGTTGCGCTTGGCAACAAAGGTATACCTTTCTTGCCGCGAATTACGCCCCGCCGTATTCGGTCAGAAAATCGTCCAGATACGCGATCGGCACAAGCTCTCCCGCATTCCGCATTTCGCGGATACGCGCGGCGGTGGCATATTGTGCTGCAGTCGTCTCACCCGGCTGGAAAACGATCTCCTCAAGCGCGTAATCCCCGCTAAAAAGCCAAACATCCATAAAAACCCCCGGCCGCCTAAACTGAAAAATCCGTCTTCCTTGCTCGGGTCGGGCAACCAGCCCGGTCTCCTCGCGCAGCTCCCGCAGAGCCGCTGAAAGGCTGTCATCCCCTGCCTGTGCCGCACCGCCGGTCGGCTCCCATAGATTGGGATATCCCTTATTGGGCGCACGGCGGGTGAGCAGGAATTCGCCCCGCGAATTCCTCATCCACACCTGCACGACGAGATGATAATCCCCATCGGGCAAAGGGTCGCCACGCCGATGCGTGCGTCCGAGCGGGCGGCGCTCAGCGTCGTACACATCCCAGCGCTCGTCTGCCGCACAGCGCAGATTGAGCCATCCCTGCACATAAGCAAAAAGCTGCCCCTGCAGATCGGGGTAGGTCATCGCCTGAGGAAGCCGCTCCGTGCAGACGATCTCGGCAATTTCACTCCCGTCCGGTATGTCGCCCAGCGCCTTGATTTCCGCAAAGCAAAGCAGGCCGGCACGGTCAAAGGCATAGACGGTAACGGGATGGAGCTCGAATTCCACCGCCCCCGTTTCCTCGTAAAGCTCACGGCGAGCGGTATCCAGAATCGACTCCCCACACTCACGATGTCCTCCGGGAATCTCCCATGTTTCGCGCGCACGGTGGCGGCAGAACACCCACTGCCCGTTATACTGCGCGGCAATCACTGCAAAGGCAAGCTGCGCATCGGGATAAGCATCGGGGCTGAAATATCGGGCAATATTCATCATTTTCTCCATCAAAGTAACCGAAAGCCGGGACGGTACTCACAGCTGACGGGAATAAAGCCGAGCGATGCGGCCAGTGCCATTGACGCGGCGTTCGTCTCGGCACAACGGTAAAGCACCGGCTCGCCGCCTGCACACCTCTCGGCAGTCAGCGCCGCCACAACCGTGCGGGCAAAGCCCTGCCGCCGAAAGGCAGGGGCTGTTTCAACGGCAATCCCCATTGCCGTATACCAGGCCGCCGCGGCAACAACGCCGCCCGACACGGCCAGAAAGGCCGTGTCGGGCAGGTCGGCTCGGGAATGCGTCAGCGCCCAGGGCAAATCTTCCGCATCGGAGGGACGGCATACCGCCGTCGACGGCAGATTCTCCACTCGCTTGCCCTGCCAAACGCTGACGGCATCCTCCGCGTGCGGCAGCGGAGCGTATCCCCTCTCCCGCATCAGAGGTGTCAAGCGCGCGAGAAGAAGCCGGCCGAAATCGGCTGTCTGCGGCAAATCGGCCGCGATTCGCTCGGCCACGGAACGGGCAAAGGGCATCGCCTGTATCCGCCACAAGTCATCGGACACGGAAAGTAAAATCGGATACAGAACGTCCCCCGCAGGGGGCAGCTCCGCCGTTTCAAGGGAAAGCCGCCTCATCGGTTCAGCTCGTCGCGGATCGCACTGCGCAGAATGGCCGCAAGATAAAGCGAGCCGAAGCAAACCAGTGCATCCTCCTCGGGAAAATCGCAAAGCGCCGTGCGTACGGCAGAGAGAATATTCTCCGCCACGCAAATCTCACATCCGGCAAGTGCAGGTACTGCACGAAGAAGCGCGGCGAGCTCGTCTGCCGGCATAGCACGGGGATTATCGGGCGTCAGCACATAGATTTTGCCAAGGGTAAACGATGCATCCCCCTCCGACAGATGCGTGAGAGCATCCAGCACCTCCCCGGGGTTCTTGTCCCGAAGCATACCGATCATCAGGTTAAGCCGTCCTCCAACCCGCCCACGCAGAGAAAGAAGACTTGTACAGAGCGCTTCCACACCCGGACGGTTATGCGCACCGTCCACAACGATCATCGGCGAAATCGAGAGCACCTCGAAGCGCGCCGGAAATACCGTATTGGCCAGTGCCTTCTGCACCGCGTGCTCGGGCAGATTCATCCCCGCACGGCGAAGCGCCGACACCGTTTCCAGCACCACCGCTGCATTCAGCGCCTGATATTCGGCACAGAGAGAGAGCGTATAGGGAACGCCGCGATAACGCAGATAGAGCCCGCGCAGAGTCGTGCGGTCAACGTGCAGGTCGGCGCGATTGGGCTGGGTCAGTCGGCAGTTCACGGCGGCACAGGCGTCGGTGATAATCCGCTGTGCGGCAGGCAGCTGCGGACAGCAGACGACCTCGGCGCATCCCCGCTTGATAATTCCGCATTTTTCGGCCGTAATCGCCTCAATCGTATCTCCGAGCAAATCGGTGTGATCCATACCGATTGCCGTCAGCACGGCACAAAGCGGGGGGTCGATGACGTTCGTCGCATCGTATTTTCCGCCAAGCCCGCACTCGAGCACGACGATATCACAGAATTCACGTTTGAAATAAAGAAATGCAATTGCCGTAATCAACTCAAATTGCACCGGCGTGTCGGAAATCTCTCCCGACTGCATTGACACGGGAATCGGCACGGAGGGCGTCCCCCCCTCGCGCGCGGCCGCCACGTCTGCCTGCATCTGCCGGACAGCCTGCGCAACCTGCGCCGTACATTCGGCCAGTGCGGCGTGCGGGATCATTCTGCCGTCAATCGAAATTCGCTCACGAAATTCAAGAATATACGGGGAAATATACCGTCCGCATCGATAGCCGGCCTCGGAGAGCACCGTCGAGAGCATCGTCGTAACCGAGCCCTTGCCGTTGGTTCCCGCTACGTGAACGAATTTGAGGCGCTTCTGCGGGTCACCCAGATATCGGCAAAGCAGACGCATCCGCTCAAGCGTCGGTCTTCCTGCCGTACGCCCTGCGGCGTTTATATATTTCATGGCGTTGACGATGGTCATTTCCCTCTCGCCTCGCTTTCCTCGCCCAAGAGGAAGGCACGCGCCGCGGCATATTCGGCGGCCGCACGGGCAGCCGCCGCACGGTCAGCGGCACCCCCGCCCCGTTTCACAGCACGAAGCAGAATATTCTTCGGCGTATCCTCGGGATCAATAAATTCGAGCGCACTCACCCCATAGCCCGCCGCTTCAAGACGGGTCAGGCGCAGTGCGTCAGTCGCCGCCTCGCAGAAGCGTTGACGGAGCATGGAATGGCGCGCGATAAAGTCAAGCGTTGGGCAGTTGAGGGTATGGTTAAGCTCATGATGGCAGCAGGGCGTGGATAGAATCACCTTTGCCTGCCAGCCAAGCGCTCGGTCGAGCACGAGGTCGGTTGCAATATCACAGGCATGGAGCGAAATCACAAGGTCCGGCTTGATGGGCTCGTCGTATTTGGAGACGTCACCGCAAACGAAGCGAAGGCCACGATAACCGAGATTGGCCGCTGTGCCAGAGCAAAACTCCACTACGTCCGGCTTGAGATCAACGCCGACCATCTCCACCTCACGGCCGCGCATGACGGCAAAATAGTGATAGACGGCAAAGCTGAGATAGCTCTTACCGCAGCAGAGATCGGCAATCACAAGCTTCCCCGTGGCGGGCAGATGTGCTTCGATATCCCGCACCTGCTCAAGGAAGCGGCAGATCTGGCGGAACTTCGGACGCTTCTTGTCGTGAATACGTCCGTTTGCCGCACTCACGCCAAGCTCAATCAGAAATGGCTCGTCCCCGCGCAGAAGATACTGCTTGTCGCGGTTATTGCCCGTCACCTCAACCATCTCTCCACCGTCCGCGGCAAGCTTTCCCCTGAGCTTGTCACCACCGAGCAGAACCTCTCGGCCGGACTTTGCCCGCTTATATTCACAGTCGCCGACCGTGGTCAGCAGGTTGATCTGCGCATAGCCGGGCAGGATTTCGGCAAGAGCTGCCGCATCGGGGAAATTGCGGTGAACGGCCTTATTATCGAACAAAAAAGATTCTGCCTGCAGCATTTCCCTTCCCCCGATCCCCTTCACGGTCACCACCGTACGCTGAAGCGTGCGGTCATCGGGGCGGGAAAGCACCAGACGGCGCAGATAATGCATCTGCGCCGCGGAATCGATCAGTTCAAGAAGGCGGGACAGCACCTCGGAAATCTCACTCATCTGCCTTCTCCTCCTTCTTCTTTTTCTTCAGGGATACCTTGCTCTCTTTTCCCTCGTACAGGCGCTTGATATTGGCGCGATGCATAAACACGACAAGCGCTGCAATACCGAGCGTGAGCAGCACGTTGGCTCCCGGCCCCTCAATGCGGTAAACGAGCAGAGGCCAAAGCAGTGCACACATGATCGAGCCGAGAGAAATATACCGCGTACCGATGACGATAATGGCAAAGATCACAAAGAGAATCAAAAAGATAATGGGATTGAGCATCAGAATCATCACGGCCGTCGTTACCACGCCCTTACCACCCTTGAAGCGATAGAAAACGGGGAACATATGCCCGAGGATGCAGAAGAGACCGGCAAGATAGGCACCCGTCACGCCGAGAAGCAAAAAGCCGACCAGCGAGGCAAAAACCGCCTTGAGCATATCGCCGAGCAGCGTCAGAACCGCCGCACCCTTGCCGTAGGTACGAAGCATATTGGTCATGCCCGCATTCCCACTTCCCTTGGTGCGGATATCCTCACCGTAAAAACGGCGGGAAAGAATAATCGCAAAATTAAGACTGCCGAACAAATACGGAAGGGCAATGCACAGAATCACCGCAAAAAGCAGATATACCGGATGCATCTGCACCATTTGTCTTTCACACAGGAAGGGGATCAGCCCCTCGTTAAAAATAAACAGATAATTTTCCATACACGGAATCCTTTCTCTCGTGTACTCCACCCACCGCGGAGCACATGCTGGGAATATACTGACAACCGTTATTATAACATATCTGCAAAAAAAAGGAAAGTCCCCCGAGGGACTTTTTACAAATATTTTTGAAATCTGTTATTTTCTTCCACTAACGTCCAATCGACATGCAAGCGGAACTTTTTTCTCTGTTCCTCGTCTAAAAAAACAGAAAGTACCGAAAGGAGAGATACCGTGAAAAAACCTGTCTGTCTTTTGCTTGCAGTCCTCCTGTTTACCGCCTGTGCATCGACACAGTCGCCCCTGCCGCCCGAATCAACCGGATCCGATCACGCCTGCACAACCGCCGCACAAACCGATGCGCAGACCGACACCTTTAACCCCGTCGATCCCGCATCGGTGCACTATATCCGCACCAACGGCTATATCAGCGGTGCCGAATATCCCCGCCTGACCGTGATTGATTCGCCCGAAGCCCTCTCCCGCTATATCGCGGAAAACGAAGATAAGTACAGCCTTGACAGCACCATGGATGGGCAGGTCTCCTTCCGCCAAACCGCCCTGCAATACGATGCCGACTTCTTTTCGGCACATGACCTTCTTCTGCTCCTGCTGGAAGAGGGAAGCGGCTCAATCCGCCATCGAATCGAGCGAACCGACCAAGCCCCGGACGGCGGCATTGCCATCACTGTAACTCGCCTCTCTCCGCAGGTGCAAACCTGCGACATGGCCGAATGGCATATCTGCATTCCCCTGCCCCGCGGCCGCTATACCGAGGAGAAAATCTCCCTCATCTTCAACAATCGGACGATCGTCAGAGAAGGCACGGTCAAATACGTCCGCGCCGGCGGATTTGACATGCTCCCCGAGCCTGTCGTCCGGATATTTGAGAGCGCAGACGCGCTTGATACCTATCTTGCCGAAAACGGGCTAAACGACAACCCCGCAATGCAGGAGGCGCTTGCCGAATATCGAAACGGCTTTTTCCCATGGCAATCCCTCGCTCTCGTTCTGCTTGGCGAAGGCAGCGGCTCGATCCGTCACCGCCTGGACTCGGTTGAGCGTACCATAGAAAAAGACGGCCGCAGCTTCTACAACGTGCGGATCGCGCGACTTCTCCCCGACGGGGACATGACCGCCGACTGCGCATGGTGGCATATCATCTTTCCGATGCCAAACGGCGTGAGTGCCGAGCAGATCCGCATTGAATTGACCGAGGAAGCTCTCATGCACCCATAAACGACCGCGCACGCTCGATCGCGCCCTCGCTGTCCTCGCCGATCGCATAAAACACACATCGACCGATCACGAGCGGCGGCACGTCTGCCGTCCCCTCACCGCACAGCCGTGCAACCGCATCCATCCGCCGCAGACACAGCGCCGCCACCGCCTCTGCATCCTGCTCGCGCAGAACGACGAAGCAGCCGTACTCCTCTGCACGCGCAAAACCGCTCAGCCAGACCGCATATCCCTCGAGCACCGCAAACTCGTCCGGCGCCTCGCCCTCACCAAAGGCAGCTGCAATCAGCGAATCGGGCATGGCGTGAACCGTCTTCTCCTCTGCATCGGGATCAAGGCTGTCCCAATACCAAAGCGCACCCACCGCAGCATCCTCCCCCACCATCGCCGAGACAACGGCAGGAAGATCGGACGGTCGGTCGACACTGCAGGACGTGAAAAAGACGGTCACGAGCAAAAAGATCGGCAGAATCCTGCGCATAGCTTACCCCCAAAAATCAAAACAGCCCCACGGCAAAGCCGTGGGGCTGTTTTCCGCGTTAGGCTATCCTATGCAAACGAATGCGGTAATATGCACGTCAAAGGGTCACGAAGGTCGGCGTGTAACCGAGCGCGGGCAGGAGCCGATCAAGCAGCTCGTCGGTCCGAATCCGCAGAGACGAGGTATTCACACAGGGGTGACAGCCGACGTATTCGGATGCGGTAACGTCGCGGTCGATCAGTAAGCGAACCTCGTGCGCACGGTCGTTCATCAACCCGAGTACGCTCACCGAGCCGGGGGTAATGTCCAGACAGCGAAGCATATGCTCAGCGGGCGCGAAGGAGAGGCGAGAGGAACCGATCTGATGGGAAAGATCCTTGGTGCGGAAGGGCTTGTCTCCCGGCATCATCAGCAGATAAAAGGCCGTTTTCTGCGCATTGGAGAGAAAAAGGTTTTTACAAATCATCGCCCCAAGCATTCGATCAATCTCATGGCAAAGCTCAATCGTATCCGCTGCGTCATGGTCAATCCGTATATATTCCATTCCGAGCCGGTCAAGCATTGCGTAGCAGGCCATCTCCTTCGCCTGCCGTTCCCCGCTCGGCGCCGTCGTATAAAGGGTTGAATCAATCCACATAAATATACCTCATCAAGAGTAAAATTTTGCGCTCGGTAAAACGAAAAGCGAAGCGCAGGGCGCTCCGCTTTTTCGTTTGCCGATTACTTGATTTCAACGGCAACCTTTTTGCCGCACGAACCCGAAGCGGCTTTCATTACCGTGCGGATCGCCTTGGCAATACGGCCGTGGCGTCCGATCACCATACCCATATCATCGGGCGCGACACTCAGCTCAAGCAGGATCGTATTCGCCGTCTCGGTCATCGAAACCGTAACGGCATCGGGATCATCTACGATTGCCCGAGCGATGTCTGCCAGAATCTGCTGTAAATCCAACATCTTCTGTCACCGCGAGGGCTTAGTCAACGATGCCCGACTTCTTGAGCAGAGACTTAACGGTATCGGTGGGCTGTGCACCCTTCTTGATCCAGTCCTTTGCCTTGTCAGCGTCGATCTTAATCTCAACGGGGTTGGTCATGGGGTTGTAGTAGCCAATCTCCTCGATGAAACGGCCATCGCGGGGGAAGCGGCCGTCAGCGACGACGATGCGATAGAAGGGAGCCTTCTTTGCACCCATTCTTCTGAGTCTCATTTTTACCATGGTGGTATCCTCCAAAAATATAGAAATGTTATTTATAAAAATCCGGTTTAGAACGGAATTTTCATCTTACCAAAACGTCCCTTTTTTCCCATACCGGAGAACTGCTTGAACATTTTCTGGGTCTGATCGAACTGCTTAAGCAAACGGTTGACCTCTTCTACCGTAGTACCGCTGCCCTGCGCAATACGCTTTTTGCGGGAAGCACCGATAATGTCGGGCTTTGCCCGCTCTCCCGGCGTCATCGAACGGATAATCGCCTCGGTGCGGCCAAGCGCCTTTTCATCAATCTTGGCATCCTTAAGCGCGCCCGGCTTGATCCCGGGCATCATACCGAGCAACGACTCAATGGAGCCCATATTGCGCACCTGCTCAAACTGCTCCAGATAATCGTCAAGCGTGAAGGTCTGCTGACGCAGCTTCTGCTCAAGCTCTGCCGCCTTCTTCTCATCAAACGCCGCCTCTGCCTTTTCAATCAGTGACAGCACGTCGCCCATGCCAAGAATTCGGGAGGCCATACGGTCGGGATGGAAGGGCTCAATCGCATCCAGCTTCTCACCCACACCGATGAATTTGATCGGCTTTCCCGTGACATGGCGGATCGAGAGTGCCGCACCGCCTCGGGTGTCACCGTCAAGCTTGGTCAAAATCACACCGGTGATATCGAGCAGCTCGTTGAAGGTCTGGGCAACGTTTACCGAGTCCTGACCGATCATCGCATCAACCGTGAGCAGGATCTCGGTCGGATTGACCTCTGCCTTAATGGCGGAAAGCTCTGCCATCAGCGCTTCGTCAATGTGAAGTCGGCCTGCCGTATCCACGAAAACCATATCGTATCCCTTGCGGTCTGCTTCCTTGAGTGCCGCACGAGCGATTTCCACGGGGGAAACCTTGTCTCCCATCGAAAAGACGGGAATCTCCAGCTTCTCACCGAGAATCTCGAGCTGCTTGATTGCGGCGGGACGGTAAATGTCACAGGCGACGAGAAGGGGACGCTTGCCCTGCTTCTTGTACATACCCGCAAGCTTTCCCGCGTGCGTGGTTTTACCCGCGCCCTGCAGGCCGTCCATCATCTCGACCGTCGGCGGATTTGAGGCAATCTGCAGCTAACTCTGCGCGCCACCCATCACATTGGTCAGCTCTTCATTGACAATCTTAACCACCTGCTGTGCGGGAACGAGGCTTTCCAATACCTCGGCACCGACGGCTCGCTCGGTCACGGTTTTGATAAATTCACGGACGACCTTAAAGTTAACGTCCGCCTCAAGGAGCGCAAGCTTGATCTCGCGCATGCCTTCCTTGACGTCAGCCTCGGTCAGCTTGCCCTTGTTTTTGAATTTTTTGAAGGCATTCGCCAACTTGTCGGACAGGCTTTCAAACATCGCGTGGATCCTTTCTTCGTTTATTGCAGACGCGCTGAGATGTCGAGCAGTGTCTGCCGCAGGCGGGGAGAGAGATGCTCTGCCTCGGGGGAATCGAGAAGCGCGGCAAGCTGCTCCGAGAGGAACTCAAGCTCTGAGAAGCGGGCGGCCATGCCGAGCTTTTCTTCAAAGTTGCGCAATTCTTCCTCTCCGCGCTTGATCGCGTCGCGCACACCCTGGCGGGAAATGCCCACCTCGGCGGCAATCTCGGCGAGCGAATAATCCTCATTATAGTAAAGCGACATCAACTCACGCCTGCGATCCGCGAGCAGTTCGCCGTAGAAGTCAAGCAGGTAGCCGATGGTCAGATTTTTTTCAAACATAAGATACGGCACCCCTGTAAAGCAAAATACTTTACAGATTATAGCACAACCCTATCGCCTTGTCAAGAGGAAATTTCATTTTTTTCAGGGAATTTTTCGGGATTGCTGAGAAAAACGCTTTCCCCGTGTGTTATAATGCATGTAAGACGTTTTACACCGAAAGGAGATTCCTATGGAGGAACGCTTCTCTGCCCTCGTGCGTGCGCACCGCATCGGGCTGATCGGCTATCTGTCCCGTTACGTGGATACGGCAACGGCGGAAGAGCTGGCCGCCGACACCTTCGTCGCGCTCTGGAAAAAGCTTCCCGCCCTGCGGGATGACAATCTGCGCGCCTATCTCTACACCACCGCCCGCAATCTGGCCAGAAACCACCTGCGCCGTCAAAGGCAGATTCTCTCCTTTGAAGAAATGCCAACTGAGCTTCCCGCGTCTGATCCCGAGCTTGACGCAATGCTCATTCATGACGAGAGAAGCCGCGCAATCCACGCCGCAATGGCCGATATTCATCCCGATTACCGCGCCGTTCTGCATCTGCTCTATTTTGCCGACCTCACCCCGTCCGAAACAGCGGCGGTGCTCGGCAAATCCCAAAAACAAATGGGAAATCTCATATACCGCGCCAAGGCTGCCCTTCGTCGGGCACTTGAGGCGCACGGCATCGGCTCGGACGATGCCGATTGACCGAAAGGAGTATTTATGCGTACCGAAAAAGAATTTCTCAATCTGGTTGAGGATAAAATCAATTCTGCAAAAGCAAAAAAAGGAATTTCCGTCCGTGCTGCCCTGATCGTCGCGGCCGCACTGCTTCTCCCGGCCGCTCTCCTGGCCGGCTCCGCCGCCATGCGGCAGACCTCACCGCCCGATACCGAGCGAACCCCCATCACCGTCATTGCCCCCGAACCGATTGATCCTTCCCCCGCGCCCGAGAAGAAACACACAGCCGAGACGGTCGCCGCGGCATCGCATACCCCCTATGCCACCGAAATCGTCACCGAGTTACCCATCGAGTCTGGCTATGCACCCGCCCCCGAAATCGCCCCCCAGTCACCCGGCAGTATGGGGATCTTTCTCCCGGCGGCGCGCACCTATCGCGGCACGGTTTACCGCCCGGTCAACGCATCGGTTCTGCCCGTCACCGAGGCAGACGTCGAAAGAGAAATCACCGACGAAATCGGGGATGCATTGCCCGACCGTCTCTACACCATGCGCGGCATCAGCGAGGAGTATTTTCTTCTCGTTGACAGCCGCGGTCTGCGTGGTCTTGTCAACTACGACTACCGTCCCACCAGTCTCGGAGAGATGATCACCGCACTGAACTTTGAAAAGGAGCTTGAATTCGGCTCCGTTTACACGAACGCCTTCATCGACGGTGAATACCGTGCGTGGCAGATTGACGGCCTTGATACAGAAAAGCTTTGGTCACTTCTTTTCTCGAGCCCCGAGAGCATTCCCGAGCGCCTGACCTATCGGATCGACATTGAAGCCATTCGGCGCGAAGCCGAAGCGGAGGGGGCACAGGTTGCTCCTCCCTACGACCCGACCGGGCAGTACATCGCCGAAAAAAATTTTGCCCCCGACGTCAGCGTATCCATCAGTCTGCCGCGCCTCGGCATTACGAACCACTCGATCATGCTCTCGCGCGATGGGTGGCTTTGGACGAACCTTCTCTCCTC
>JAZODX010000070.1:0-3290 GCA_045597265.1 Eubacteriales bacterium
TGACGATATGGTGGGGCAGGCGCACCTGTTCGGCGAACGCGGCGTTCTGCGCCGCATGGTTGCCGCGGGACGGATTCCCAACATGATCTTCTACGGACCGCCCGGCGTGGGCAAAACGACCGCCGCATCCATCATCGCCGCAACCTCGGACAAGCGTCTGATTCGTCTCAACGCCACCACCGCGTCGCTCGCCGACATCAAGGCCGCTGCGGCCGAGACCGAAGGGCTCTTCGGCTCGGGCGGAATCCTGCTTTATCTTGACGAAATCCAGTATTTCAACCGCAAGCAGCAGCAATCGCTGCTCGAATATATCGAGGACGGGCGCATTACGCTCATCGCCTCCACCACCGAAAATCCGCATTTCTGTCTCTACAACGCGCTGATCTCCCGCTGCTCGCTCTTCGAATTCAAGCCGGTTCGCAGCGAGGAACTTGCGCCGGCGCTGATTCGCGCGCTCGGCATTCTCAACGACGGCCGCACCGGGAGCGAAGCAGAGCGCACGATTGGTCCTGACGCGCTTGCTTTCATCGGCCGTGCTGCGGCCGGCGACGTTCGGCGCGCGCTGGGGCTTTTGGAAAACGGCTACTATGCCGCAGGTGAGGACGGGCGGATCACCGTTGAAGCGCTCGAATCCTTCTCGCCCACCGCATACGGCGCTCTTGACGACGACACCCATTACGATCTGCTCTCCTGCCTGCAGAAATCGATTCGCGGCTCGGATCCCGACGCCGCCGTCTTCTACCTGGCCAAGCTTCTCTCGCTCGGCGAGCTGATCTCGGTCTGCCGCCGCCTGCAGGTTATCGCGTCCGAGGATATCGGCCTTGCCTATCCCCTCGCCGCCGCGGTTACCCACGCCTGCTGTACCGCCGCGCGCGAAATCGGTATGCCGGAGGCTAAGCTTCCCCTTGCCAACGCCGCCATTCTGCTGGCGACCGCGCCCAAATCCAATACCGCACATAATGCAGTCATCGCCGCCACTGCCGACGTCGAAGCAGGGAAGGGGCTCACCGTTCCCGAGCACCTCGCGTCTCCCCTCTTCCGAGGATACAAATACCCACACGACTACCCGAATCACTACGTCAAACAGGCTTATCTCCCCACCGATCTTGCCGACGCGCACTATTACGTCTGGGGCGACAACAAGCAAGAACAGGCTGCAAAGGCGTATTGGGAAAAAATAAAGGGATAAAGACCCCGGGACGCTGTCCCAAACCCTGCTAAGGGGTCTTTTTGAAAAAGACCCCTTAGCATCCCCCAAAAACTTTCATAATCCCCCTTTTTACAGGTTTTTCGGGAGGGGGTGCGGGGAGGGTGCTTTTTTCCGAAAAAGCACCCTCCCCGCAAGAAAGGAATCACAAATGCTCTCTTCACAAATCATTGTCATTGGCGCCGGCCATGCCGGAGTTGAGGCGGCGCTGGCTGCGGCCCGTCTTGGGTGTGACACGGTACTCTTCACGCTATCGCTGGACGCGGTTGCGAATATGCCCTGCAATCCTTCGATCGGAGGAACGGGGAAGGGACATCTCGTTTACGAGATTGACGCGCTGGGCGGCGAGATGGGGCGCGCGGCCGACGCCGTAACCCTACAGTCGCGCACGCTGAACCTCGGCAAGGGCGCGGCGGTGCATTCGAAGCGGATTCAGGCCGACCGACGCGCGTATGCCGCGCACGTCAAGCACGTGCTCGAGCAGACGCCCAATCTGCGGCTGATTCAGGGTGAGGTCACCGAGCTCTGCACCGAGCAGGGTGAGGACGGGCGTCCCCGCATAACGGGTGTAGTCACCCGAATTGGGGAACGCTGGCGCTGTGAGGCTGCCGTGATTGCCACCGGCACCTTTCTTGACGGGCGGATTTTCGTCGGGGATCGCAACTATGCGGCGGGGCCTGACGGTCTGCTCCCCGCCTGCGGGCTCTCCGACTCGCTCCGTGCCCTCGGCATTTCGCTGATGCGCTTCAAAACCGGAACCCCCGCACGCGTTCTGCGCCGTTCGGTTGATCTTGAACGCCTTGAGCTGCAGCCGGGCGAGGAAGCACCGACGCCCTACAGCGCCGACACCCCCGAGGACGCCTTTGACACGCTCGATCAACTGCCCTGTCATATCGTTTACACCAATGCCGAGACCCATCGGATTATCCGCGAGAACATTTCCCGCTCGGCGATGTATTCGGGACAGATTCACGGTACCGGCCCGCGCTACTGTCCGTCCATTGAGGACAAGCTGGTCCGCTTTGCCGACAAAGAGCGCCATCAGCTTTTCGTTGAGCCGATGGGTGCCGACACCGAGGAGCTTTACATTCAGGGCTTCTCCACCTCGCTTCCTCCCGACGTTCAGCACGCCATGCTCCGCTCGCTCGACGGTTTCGCCGAGGCCGAGATCATGCGCTACGCCTACGCCATCGAATACGACTGTGCCGATCCCACCCAGATGACCGCCGACCTCGCCTTCCGCGCCGTGCGCGGTCTTTACGGCGCAGGTCAGTTCAACGGCACGTCGGGCTATGAGGAAGCGGCGGCCCAGGGATTGGTCGCCGGCATCAACGCCGCTCTGCTCGTCCGGGGAAGAGAGCCCATGCTTCTCCCCCGTGCGTCCTCCTATATCGGTACGCTGATCGACGACCTCGTGACCAAAGGCACAAACGAGCCCTACCGCATGATGACCTCGCGCTCCGAATACCGACTCCTGCTCCGCCAGGATAACGCCGACCGCAGACTGACGCCGATCGGACGTGAAATCGGGCTTATTTCGGATGATCGATGGATACGTTATGAATGCAAAACGAAGCTGATTGACAGAGAATGTGCACGGCTCGAGTCGACGCATCTCTCCCCCTCCGCCACCAACAACGCCTATCTTGAGGTGCTCGGACAGCCCCCGCTGACAACCGGTATCTCGCTCGGTGATCTCCTCCGCAGACCCGGCGTCGATTACGCCGCCCTGGCCCCCCTCGACCCCGCCAGACCTACGCTCCCGCGTTCGGTCGTAACTGCCGTTGAGGTTTCGGTCAAGTACGCAGGCTACATCAAGCGCCAGCTCGCCGAGGTCAAACGAACCGAACGGCGGGAAAGCTTCCGCCTGCCTGAGGATATCGACTACGCAAGTATTACCGGCCTCCGCATCGAGGCCGTACAAAAATTAAATAAACACAGACCCCTCACCCTCGGCCAGGCATCCCGCATCAGCGGCGTCAGCCCCGCCGACGTAAGCGTGCTGATGATTTATCTGGGAATCAAATAAAGACAGGACCGTGGGACGCTGTCACAAACCCTGCTCGGGGGACTTTTTGAAAAA
>JAZODX010000071.1:0-28088 GCA_045597265.1 Eubacteriales bacterium
ATATGATCACAACGAACAAGGGCGGTGATTATATGGAAACAAAAGATATCATTCTTGAACTCAGAACGAAAAAAGAACTCTCGCAGGAGGCTCTTGCTGAAAAAGTGTTCGTAACAAGACAGGCGGTTTCCCGTTGGGAGAACGGAGAGACGATACCGAACACCGAAACGCTGAAGCTCCTTTCCAAAGAGTTTGACGTGTCTATCAATACGCTTCTCGGCTCCCCTCAAAATCTGATCTGCCAATGCTGCGGTATGCCGCTTGAGGACACTAACATCAGCAAAGAACCGGACGGATTTTTCAACGAGGAATACTGCAAGTGGTGCTATGCCGACGGCAATTTCTGCTATACAAGTCTTGAAGAGCTGACCGACTTCTTGGTCGCTCATATGTCGAATGAAAGCTTTCCTGCCGATCAAGCAAGAGCTTATTTTGACGAGCATCTTCCCAAGCTCAATTATTGGAAACGCTATGCGGAGCTTGGCGGTGATGAAAACTTCAAGAAATTCAAAGAGCAGCTGATCCGTGAATTTAACGATTTACATATCGAAGGAATGCCCGAGGTCAAAACGCTCAATTTCCTTGTAGGCGGTTATATCAATATGGAATACTCGCTCCCGAATGGACAAAAGGTAAAATTCCTTGATGATAATACCACCTACCTTGCAAATCAGCTTGAATGTGAGTTCGGCGGAAACCGGTGCTTCGGAATTGCCGGTAATATGGATTTTCTTCTTGTCTGCACGTATGAGGAAAACGGAGAAAATCCCGAGCTTGTGATCTATAAGAAAAGATAAGAAAAAGCCACTGAGAAATCTCTCGACTTCTCAGTGGCTAAAATTACGTTCAGCGAACTACCGAAGAATGTCTATAGATATAGAACTCCTCCTGGCTTGGCATCCACTTCTTTTCTTTCGGAGGGAATGTCGCGTCAAAGGCTTCGACCGCAGCGGTGTCCTCACAGCAATCGGCGGCGGTAGAGGGAATATACATCCACTTTTTGCCGTCAAGCGCGTTCGGAACAAGCTCGCAAACAAGGAGCGCCGTAGGATAGTTGCCGTCCGCAACAAAGCTCACGTTCTTCTTTTTGCAGCTCACAAACCCGCGGCTGACGTAGTTGCCCGGATTGCCAAAGTTGATGTTCACGTCATAGCCCATCGTGCGCGCAACCTCGAAGGAATGCTCGATCAGCATCTTGCCAAGCTTCTGTCTTTGGTATTCGGGATGAACGCAAAGCGGCGTGAAAGACAGTACCTCCTGCTGGTTGCCATTCTCGTCCTCAAGCCACGCCTTCGTGTACATGATATTTCCGATTATTTTATCGTCCTTCTCAAGCACAAACGCAAGCTCGGGTATGAAATCGGGGTGATTTCGCATCATATGCACAAAATAGTGCTCGTCCGCACCGGGCTTGTAGATGTTCCAAAATGCCTCGCGCGTCAGCTCTTCTACTGCTCTGTAGTCTTTTTTTGTCTCTAAACGTATCGTCAAATTTTCCATTTTTAAATCCTTTCATAGTTTGTTGACGCTCAAAGTACGAGAGGATCGCGAGATGTATTGCGGGGCCTCTCGTTTACAATACAATCTCCAAGGTGTTGTTTCTTTTCAAACAGCATTCTCCCAAAATTAAATTCGGCTTTCACCGTATGGCTATTGTACCACAAAACCGCCGATATTGCAACCTGTCTATGCCAATTCCAACACTTCAGCAGATAAAGGAAAGAAGGGTTTCCTCCGTATAAAAGATAGAACGATTACCTCTACGAGGGCAGCTTTTCGCCCATGCACGCGAAAGGCAGGCGCGTGAAGCATAATGTGTGTGCCGAGACGCGGGAGCAGGTTGAGGTGAAGCTGGCGGAGCTGATTGAGAGGGAAAGAACGGCGATTGCAGAGGGAAAAGCGACAATGAAAGAGAGCGACACGTAAGCGCCGCTCTCAATGGTTGGCGTGCACTAAGCAAAGAAAAAGGCTCTGAGATTCGTTTCTCAGAGCCTGCTGTGTCAGATAACCCAAAGCAACACGGTTAAATTACTTTTCCTTAACAAATGCTTTCTTTACATTTGCCGCAATCAACAGAACGACAAAAAGTGCGGCACATACCTTATGAATGATGCCGAGAGCAGCAAAGGCTACGGGAGTCATCAGCAGAATACCGGAAAGCAGCGCCAAACCAAAGCAGAGACGCGTCGCGATCTGTGCAATCTTTTCTTTCTTGCCCCAGTTCCCGGCAGTCTTTACGGTGAACAGAATGATACCGGCAAGCATAAGTACAGATACGGCGATATGTATCGGCATTTTTGTGAGGCGAAGCAGGAACAGGAGAATACTGCCTACGAGCATGAAGAGCGCGAAAACGAGATGTTTGTTCATGTGAAATACCTCTCTTTGTTTGTTTTGAATTAAAAAAGTGAAGGAGAAGGAGACCCTATCCTTCGGAAAATGGTCGGAGTGACAGGGACTAAACCTGCACCATTTTATCCCAAAGTCATTCGATCTCATTGTGGCTTGCTTTCTTGAACATCCACGGAGCGTCCAACACTTCTCAAAGCATCCCACGTTGGTAAGCTCGGGCGCCCCGGAATATTTACCGTTGACGGTGCGAACCGAATCTGCCCGGCATCGAAGGCCGTTGCTCCGGGGGAGCGGGAATACGCAGCGTCGAAAAATCAATTCTTCCTGTCGTGTGATGTTCTGCATGGGCTTTTGCGTACAAAATCGGCCGGATGAAACAGATCTGCCACGGCCTCAATTTTTGCCGCGCAATTCGTCCTGCGATACGGCATATTTTTTGCTTTTGAATCGGTCGGGCAAACGGCAGACGTCGCAATTCTCGCTGTGTCCCATTGCCATGTTTCTGCTGCTCTGTGTAACGTTAGATTCATTCGCGGATCGCAGCCCGTCGCGCTTGCTGCGGTCAATAAAAGCAGAACAGACATGACCGAAATCATGTCTGTTCCGAAAAATCGATTGTTTCAACTGTTCAGTGGCCGCATATCGGGCAGCGTGTTGCGGCTCACTTCAAGATGCTCTCCTGGCCGCTGGTGCCCACGGTGTAGGGAAGCATCAAGCGGGTTATGCGATTACCGGCAACGAATATCTCCTTGGTGGAATCAAGTTCAATGAGATGCCGGCTGGCAGCACGGTCGTTCATGGTGTCAAAGGCATGATCGGCGCACGGCCAGAGGACAACAGGCGCTGCAGCAGCAGTATAAACCGAAGTGACTCCGGTGTAAACCGAAGAACCGACGCCAAACCCGTGGTGTGCCGTCTGAACAAAGTCAGACTTCAGATAATCGCCGTACATGGAATATGTGATCCGACAGGCATCCTGCGTAGCATCGCCGAGCATCAGGAAAGTCTGGCCGGCAAGCGCAACTTTGAAAACCAGGGAGCAGGTGTTGTATTGATCGAACTCAGCCGGCACAAAGCTTTCAAGCGTATAGAGAATCTCAACCTTTGCATCGCGCAGGAAATATTCCTGCCCGACATGTGCTTTAATGATTTTTGCGCCCGGATAGGAGGAGATAGAGCTGGGAATTCGATCGCCGCTGGGCGCAGCATCCTCCTGACCGCTTTCCACCTTCGCCTTTTGGCTCGGGAAATTGCAGATCAGCAGCTCCAAGTTTACCTTGGATGCATAGTCACGTGTGAAGATCTCATATGCGCCGGTATGGTCGCCATGGGCGTGTGTGATGATCCAGGCCGCAATCGTAATCTGATTGGGATCAGGCGCATTGGCGTACAGATACTCATAGATTTGCTTAGCGTCAACATCACGCTTCAGGCCGCCGTCAACGATAATGAAACTGCCATCCGACAGCTGGAACGCTTGTCCCTGGCCGTTGGCGGCAATCGTCTCACCGTCTCTGCCCGGATATGCAAGACCAAACTGTGTAACGCTGGGTTGAACCTTGTTCTCGTACGAAATGTCCTCTGCACGCGGCGGCAGCGCATTGCGTGGCTCAACCGTCAAGCGGATCGCTTTCTCATAAGCGTAATACCCGGCGTTGACCGTATACTCATCGTTGATGTAGGTTGCGAAATGATTATCGGTAATGTCGTTCTCTGCATAAAGCGTATACCCGGTCGATGCAAGCTTTTGCAGATACGACGAATAGGCGTCGGGCGTTGTGTCTTCAAAAATCAGCAGCCAAGTATTGTTTCCCGCATCGTAAATGGTGCTCACCATTCCGCTTTCGAAATCCGGAAGTTGATTGATGAGCTTGTTGCCAGTTCCGGTGATCCGGAGGTTGGCGGGAAGAACGAGGTCATCGTTCTCGCGGTAATCGCGAATCAAGTTGCGGAAAGAATTGCACGCGTCCTGCAAGGATTCCGCGCTCCAGGCATTGATGACGAGCTTATTGCCTACCTGCGCAATGATATAGTCGCCATACGGGAGGCCTTCTAAGGCTTCCGTCGATTCGGAATAGGTGGTCGGGCCAACCAAGATCTCAAGCGCGGCATGGTCATGCTCAGAGCCTTTCTTTACCCAGTCGGTAGCAATTTCGGGTGTCGCACCGGTCGCATCGCCGATCATTTTGCGAACCCGAATAACCTCATCCGTAATCTTGTCGGTCGCTTTTTCTCCACGGATGATGCGATAGTTTGCGACGCCGTCCGTGACAATGGCAAGACCTTGGGCGGCAGGCGCGGTCGTCGAAGGTGTGTCGGTTGTGCTTATGTCCGGCGGGGTTTGGGGCGGAAGATTGCATCCGACCAAAAGCAGTGCCAGTATGAGCGCTAAGAGTTTTTTGATATGTACGAATCCAATTTTCATCGTTAACTTCATCCTGCTACTGTGTATTTCGGTTTAACTGATTCTTGATATCGTTGTTTTGCGGTTTTGCCTGTGCTTTTCAGCACTCAGCCTAAGATACTCTCATAGCCGCTGGTGCCCGCGGTGTAAGGCAACGGGAGGCGGATCGTGCGGTTACCGGCAACGAAGATCTCCTTGGTGGAATCGTAGTCTCTGAGATTATGGGCGGAGCGCGCTCTGATCTGGGGGTAGATCTGCTCAGAGCAGGGCCAGAGGATAACCGGCGCTGCGGCTGCCGTGTAAAGCGAATCAAGACCGTCGTTGAAGCCATGGTGGGCCGCCTGCAAAAAGTCGGCCTTCAGATAGTCTCCGCACATTTTATACACGATGTTCCCGCCATCCGCCGTAACATCACCGAGCATCAGAAAGGTCTGTCCGGCCAGCTTAATGGTAAAAATCAGGGAGGTGGTATTGTAATCGATGATCTTACGCGGTAAAAGGCTCTCCAAGGTATAGAGTATCTCGACCTTCGCATCGCGCAGGAAGTACTCCTGCCCGACATGTGCACGAATGAATTTCGACCCCGGATAGGAGGAAACAGAGTTTGGGATACGGTCGCCGCTGGGGCCTTCACCAATATTCATACCGTTGTCAGCCTTCGTCTCTTGGCTGGGGAAATTACCGATCAGCAGATCCAGCTTCACCTTGGACGCATAGGTTTTTGTGAACATCTCATATGCGCCGGTATGGTCGGCATGGCCGTGGGTAAAGATCCAGGCCGCGATCGTGATATTGTTGGGGTCGGGCGCATGGTCGTACATATAATCGTAAAGCTGCTTGGCATAGACATCGGTCCTTAGGCCGCCGTCCACAATCAGGAAGCTGCCATCCGACAGCTGAAACAAATGTCCCTGGCCGTTATTTGGCATTTTCCCCTCCTCGTCCGGGAACATACCAAATTGCACCGCACTGGGCTGTACCTTGCTTACATACGAACTGTCCCCCTCACGCGGCGGAAGCGCGTTGCGCAGCTCAACCGTTGCACGGATGGCCTTCTCGTAAGCGTAATACCCGACGTTGATCACATAGGTGTCGTTGACATAGGTGGCAAAGCGGTTATCGTTGATTGCATTTTCGGCATAAAGGGTGTAGCCCTGTGCCGCGATCTTTTCTATATATGCCGCAAAGGCATCGGGGGTCGTATCGGCCAGTACAATCAGCGGACACTTGTCTTCTCCATTGTAAATGGTGCTCAGCGTTGCATTTTCGCAAAGCGGAAGCTGCGCGATGAACTTGTTCCCGGTTCCGATGATTTTGAGATCAGACGGAAGAACGAGATCATTCTCTCGGAGGTGATCGCGGATCAAGCTGCGGAAGGCAGCATACGCTTCATCCAAAGAATCTGCGCCCCAGGAATTGATGACGAGCTTATTCCCAATCCTGGTAATGATGTATTCGCCGTAATTGAGGCCTTCCAATGCCTCCGTCGATTCGGAATAATCAGTCGGGCCGACCAGAATCTCAAGGGATTCATGATCCAGATCGGTGCCTTTTTTCACCCAGTCGGTAGAAATTTCCGGCGTCACGTCGGTCGCATCGCCGATCAGCTGGCGTATGCGAGCTGCGGCATCCGTGAAGTCGTCGGACGCTTTTTCTCCACGGACAATGCGATAGTTTGCGATGCCGTCCGTGACAATGGCAAGACCTTGGGCAGCAGGCGCGGTCGTCGAAGGGGTATCGGCTGTGCTTACATCCGGCGGCGTTTCGGTCGGAAGATTGCATCCGACCAAAAGCAGTGCCAGTATGAGAAGCAGTGCAAATAACTGTGAGAACCGTTTCATGATAATTATTTATCCTTTTTGAAAATGATTTGAAAAGACTGCAGCAATATGCGAATGTTGCTGCAAGATTCCTTTATGGACGAAAAGACGATGGAGTCAGATTGGTGTACTTTTTGAAGGTCTTTCCGAAATTTGCAGCATTGTTGAACCCGCATGCGAGTGCAATTTCGAGAATAGAAAGGTCGGTTGTCTTGATCAAAGTCAACGCTTCCTCAATCCGTTTGATTGAGATATAATTCCACGTTGTCATACCCATCCACTTGCGGAATTCTGAAGAAAAGTAGCTGCGGCTGTATCCAACCTGTTCAGCAATGATTTCAAGTGTAATATTTTCCCGGAAATGCTGATTAATGAATTCAACCGCAGAACCGATCTTTTGGTAGGCATTTCGGGCGGCACTGTCTTCTGCACGGTTTGGCGGCAGGATACGGGCGAGGTAGATCGAAATAATCGAGATATAGTTTTGCACACAGATATCGAAATCATTTTCCTCGTTTTGCATTTCAAACCGAATGTTATTGATGCTGGAGGCGATTATTTTAATATGGTCTTCCGGCCCAAAGTCATTGATTCTGTGGCTCCCCAGCTTATAATTGGGAGAAAGAAATTCAATGCATTCCGGGGTAAGTGCCAGATAAGAATTTGCATACAGATAATACGGCGCGATCTGCAAATTCAGTAATGCCACATCACTCGATTCGATATCGGTGAGATAATGTGACTCGTTTGGCCGAAAGAAATAAACGTCCCCCGGAGCGACTTTATAGTCGCGTTTTTTCGTTCGATAAATACCGGTTCCACTCAGGATCAGCGATAACTCAATCTTGGTGTGCGCGTGAATATATGCGCTTTCCTTTCCCGCCTCTATAATCGAGTGAAAAAGCTGCACAGCATTCAAGTCGTTATGCCGAATTTTGCTGCTTGTAGATTGACTATATTCCTGCATAGATATCTCCAATCCTGTTCTGTGCTGATTTGGTCGTTTGGCGGACGTGTCCGATACTACGGAGCGCATCTTGTCCGACTTCTGTATTATGGTAGAAAGTCAGCCAAAGGTTTGCTGGTGTTGCTGACGTTACAGTTCCCCTTTGGCTGAATCAATTTATTCTGCCGAGTTAGGTCCGGCAAACACCTTGTCCATCTCCGTGATAAGCTTTTCACGGTTGGGCTCAATCAGGCTGGTCAAGGACACCTGGTCGATAATCACTTTTCTGAAATAAGCTTCGGGGTTGCCACGGGAATAAAGAAGCCCCAGATCATAAACGACACTGTCACCGATCAGATCAAACATACGGGCAACGTCGTTGTCCTGCGCGTAACGGGTTTTAAGCATGACCTCACAGTACTCGGGTACCAGGGTGCGGTAAGATTCGCTGGACAGCGCCTCAAGTACAGCGGATGCTTCATCCACATTGAAGGTGCTGGTGGGAATCAGGGCATAGCAGCTGCGCTGCAGAGAGGTCTGATAATTCTCCTGCTGCGCGTCCCACTTGGGGTAAGGCAGCAAACCGTAGGTAAAGTCAATCTCTCCGACGATAGTCTTAGCATCAGAAATCAAGCTGGCGGAGAAGAGCGAGCGACCTTCGGTGAAAACACGGCTAATATCGTTACCGCCGGTAGAGGCGCTCTGCCATTCCGGGAACTTGCTGGACTGACCGTTTGACAGTGCCTTGAGGACGTTGATATTTTCATTTACCAATGCATTTGTACGGATGGATGCATCAATGGCGCGCTCACTATCGAGGGAGAACGCATAACCGTCATTTGTTCTGGTATAGATTTTGACATTGAAGGCGGGAGCGAAGCCCAGATATTTATTCGTATCACCAAAGGTGAGACCGAAGCGGTCACCGGGATCTGATTCACCGTTACCGTTGACATCATGATAAACCTCAACAAGGAGCGATTCCATCTTTTCCAGCGTCCAGTTGCCGCTGTCAACAAGGTCGTACAGGTTCTCGGTCTTGCCCAGAGCCTCATAGAGATCAGCATTAAAATAGATTCCGTAGGCATGCTTGATATTGGCCAACGAGAAGTCGCCGGAGACGAAGAAAATCTCATTATTCGGCATAATATCCAGGATACTCTGGTTATACCACGGCTTTTCCAGATCAATATATTTGGTATCGGAAAGATCTATGAAATATTCACCCTCAAGCTGCTTATACGCAAAGGTGTTCATATCAAAGAGCAGATCGAAGGCCTGATCGCCGGAGAAAATGTTGTTGGTCACACTGCTCAGGAATGCGGAAAGCTTGCTATAAGGATAGGTTTCCCAGTTGTAGGTCAGTCGAACGTTAAGGCGATCCTCGACCTTTCTTCTGATCTTGCAAACCGTATCACTGAGGCGGTCGCCCGTCTCTTCTTCAACGTACATGTCGTCGATATATGCACCGTTGTAGTCGCCGACAAAGATCTTGATCTCCTTATTGCCAAAGTCAAGACCTTCCGGAAGATCGTCCTTGAGGAAGCCATTGGGATCATAAGGCGAATTGACATCGTATGCCGTGGTGTCCGCAGCCGTGGGCGCGGTCGTGTCTGAGGGCTGATCGATTGGTGTATTGCTGCATGCCGGCAGGATCATTGCGAGACAGAGCAGCAGAACCAGGAAAAGGCGTGTGCGTTTCATTTGAATATTCTCCTTCTTTGTAATTTATATCGCTGGGTTAACCAACTTCAACGTTGAGGCCGAACCGACGAAGTCGGTCGGCGGCGGATGCAAGCTGCTCAACTTCGGGTGGGACGAAGTCGATCCCACCATAGGGAAGCGAAAGCGCATCGTATTTTCCCCGCCCATAACTGTGATAGGGCAGCAGCTTGACACGCTCCGGCGGAGCAGAGGCAAGAAAGGCAGCAATACCATCAAGCGCGGCGGGATCGTCGTTGCAGCTCGGAATCAGCGGTACGCGAACCTCGATCCGACTGCCATGGGTTGATAAAAAGCGGTAATTGGTAAGGATACGGTCATTCGGTCTGCCGGTCAGCGCCCGGTGGCGCTCGGGGTCGGTGTGCTTGATATCATAGAGGAAGCAGTCCACATCAGGGGCAATCGCTTCAAACAGAGGCCGGGGAGCATCGCCGCAGGTATCAAGCGCGGTGTTTATGCCTTCGGATTTAGCCGACGCCAACAAGGCAGCGGTAAATTCGGGCTGTGCCATTGGCTCGCCGCCCGAAAGCGTCATGCCGCCTGTCGTACCGTAGAAGATGCGATCCTCGCAGACAACCTCCATGACTTCCTCGACTGTCATTTCCCGGCCGTACAGGCGAAGTGCACGCGTTGGACAAACCGATACGCAGGTACCGCATCCGGTACAGCGTGTTTGATCGAAGGTATGTCCTTCGGCTTTCAGACGATGTGCGCCGTTTGGACAGACTGCTGCACAGGCGCCACAGCCGATACAGCGCTCCTGCAGATAAGCGATCTGCGGCTGTCGCACAAGAGATTCGGGATTGTGACACCAGAGACAGCGCAGCGGACAGCCCTTGAGAAAGACGGTCGTGCGGATACCTTCTCCATCGTGAACGGCAAAGCGCTTAAAGTCGGTTACAATTCCGGTCATGTCAGTGCCTCCGCACGTTCGATGAATTTATCCTGTTCAACCTTGGGCATATCGCGCCAGAGCGTATTCCAGCCGCAAACGCGAACCTGCAGGTTTTGGTATTTCTCGGGATTTTGCTGTGCGTCCCGCAAGGTATTGGCATCGAAGATATTGAACTGTACCGAGGAACCGCCGGCAGCATCATAGATGCGCAGCAGAGTCAGAAGCGCCTGCATCCCCGCCTCTCCCTTGACTGCCGTCTCGTGCAGCATCAGATCAAGGCCGAAGCCTTCCCAATATCGCCCCGGCTCAATCGCCAATGCGGAACGGATTACGCCGGTAACACCGTTTCTGTCCATTCCCTGCACGGGAGATGCATTTTTGCTGGTCTCTTCTCCCTTCAAGCGGCCGTCCGGGCTCGCCTTTGTCCGTTTGCCGAGGGTCAGATAATACCGTGCCGAATGCATTTCAGCCTTATAATATCCACCTCTGGAGTTGGGAATACCCTGATACTTCAAGATGAATTCAGACAGTTCTTTCGCACAGGCATCCGCCTCGGGATCTCCACAGCCGAATTTCTGCGGCAGATTCATCGCCCGCGCGCGGAGAACAGGATCAGACCAGTTATCGGCCAGCACCTGTTTCAATTCGGACAGCGTGCAAGCCTGTTGGACAAAGACCAACTGGCGGATCGCCATCAGCGCGTCGACGGTTGTGGCAAAACCATTTGACCAAAATGCTGTCGTGTTGTATTCCGCTCCATCGTGATACGCATCGCGGGCGACACGAAGGCTGTGCGCAATGGTTGCCGAGAGCATATTGGCAGGATTGATCCACCCCAGGTTCTCCTCAAGCTCATTGCACACCCTAATTCCGCCGCGAATGACCGCGTTCAGATTGGCATAAAAAGCCGATACAATCTCGTCGTATCCGGTGTCATCGTCAGCCTCGTCCAGCGCCCGCAGCAAAGAGCCGAGCAAGTTGATCGAGAAGGGGGCCGTTGGGAACTCACCGCCTCGAACCGCATATTCATAGCAGCCCTTGACATCGAAATCCCAAGCACGGTCCGCGGGAATTCCGCGCTCCGCCATATGCTGACGGACAGTGTCCTCACAGATGAAAACAAAGCTTGAATGTCCTCGGCGGATCATGTCCAGAATGATTTGTAAAAAGCGGTCCGGCGTTGCTGCGTTATACTTAATCTGGAATTTGGGATTATAGATTCCCAACTCGTCATACACAGCCAAAATCCGATAACTGACTGCGTTGACCTTACAGCTGCCGTCAGCCCGGCTGCCGCCGAGGTATAACGGCTGTCCCCAATAGTTGCCGATCGCTGAGAACTGCATCAGGAAATATCCGATGAATTCGTCCAGTTCTTCCGCCGTGTATCGGCCGGACTCCAGATCGCGGGTATAGAGGGGAAGAAGGTCGTTGTCAAGGCCGCTGCCGAGCGAGCGCACCTGATAGACGTCAATGCTCTCGGAAAGGAACCAATACAGGAAAATCAGCATCAGTTGCTCATACATGGTTGTGGGAGGACCTTCATGCAGGTGAGCAAGGCAGTCTGCAATTTCCTTCGCGCGGGCGAAGGGGAGGCCGGCTGCGTAGTCCCGCATACGGACGATCAGCCGCAGGATAGCATCGTAGGTGATTTCGATGCCATCAAAATAGCCCGCCTCATCAGCCGTGAGGGGGGAAGCCGCTTCACGTTCAGCGCGATATGCTCTGGCGCGAGCCAGTATCCCGGGAAAACCGAGGGCATAAAGTGCGTTCCAATCGGGCACCGAGTGATCGTAATCGAGTCTGATGTTGATGTCTCCGCTTTTGGTATATCGGTCAAGGTAGGCGCGAGTCTCCTCGCTTTTCGTGCATGCCTTCTGCCAAGGGTCCATGAGCACTTTTCTCAGCGGACGATTCCAGTTATACAGGAGAGGAAAATAATCGTGTTCATCAATCCCGATGCGCATATGATCCAAAACATAGGCAAAAACGCGCGCTTTGGTCACCGCATGAGGTTCCTCGGGCAGTGAGGCGATCAGTGCCTGTATACCGGCCTCCATCTCGCTGTCATCATAGCCGGTTGCAGGATCTCCCGGCCATCCGTGATATGCCATCCGATTAAACGCATTGAACGGCGCCATGGTGTCATGGTATTTATTTTGTAAAAAGGGCAGGTCTTTCTTCAAATGTTCGAGCACATCTCCAACCTCCTTAGTTTATTCACATTATAGCACGCCAACGCCGCTTTGTACATGGAACAAACGGACTGAATTTGCAAATTTCGGACATCAATCGAACGAAATCCGCTTGTAATCCGGTGCCAATTTCGATATAATAGATACAACAAATAAAGGAAGGAGAACGCCCATGATTTACTCGATTGTCCGATCCCACTTCTGGGAAAGCCGCGGGAGAGGCTATCCCATCAACAAAAAATCACGCGAAGCCAGTGGTCTTATGCTCATTCTCGACGGTGGTGAATATCTGAATATCAATGGGAAATGTCTGCATCTTGTACCGGGTGATGTTTATTTTCTCCGCCGAGGAGAACGTTACCGGCTTGAACTGGATAACGGCTACGTCAAATGCTATGTGATTAATTTCCAGTGCAATGATGAAATGCTTTCCTTTGTCCTTAACAATTGCAGTGATCTCACCAATCAGTTTGCGAAGATCGTTTCCCTGTGGAATAACAAACGGGAAGGTGCGTACGATGAACTGGACTGTATGGGTATGCTCTACCGTTTGCTGGCAGAGTGCTACCGTCGGCGATATGTCAACAGTGTCCCCCGCCGCAAGAAAGAGCGGATTGCGCCTGCCATTGCTTACATGCAGGAGCATTATACAGATCAAGACCTGAAGATCACTGATCTGGCTGAACAGTGCGATTTGGGTGACCGTTCGTTCCGACGACTGTTCCATGAGGTGTGCGGTCTTTCGCCCAAACGATACCTTTCCGTATTGCGTATCAAATATGCACAAGAACTACTCATCGGCGACAAAACCGTCAGCGAGGTCGCGCAACTCTGCGGCTTTCACGATGTCTACCATTTTTCCAATTTCTTTCGCAATGAATGTGGTATGTCCCCCAGCGAATACATCCGCAACATATCGGATGAGAAACTGCTTTGACAAATATCAAAAGGAGCAAGTTAATGGACTTGCTCCTTTTGTTGTTTCTGATATACTTATCTCTTCTTCTTCAGCGCAATCGTGCTTGCCAGCATACCTGCGACAGCTGCGATGAACGTAAGGCTAAGGCCCGAATCAAAGGTTTTGGGGGTCTCGTCCGGAGCCTTGGTCGTCTCGGGGGCTGCAGTGGTCGTCTCAGGGGCTGCAGTGGTCGTCTCGGGAGCTGCGGTGGTCGTTTCGGGGGTAGCATAGTTGCCGAAGGTAGGCGTGCCATCAATGCCGTTCTGCATACCCATGTGGTTGCCGTTGCCGCTGAGGTCCTCAGCGGTGGTCATACCCTCGGAGAACTGGAACCACACCAGCATATTGTCATCCTTCTTGATCTCGCGGGCGTCTGCTTCGATTTCCTCTGCCGTGCGGACATCGGAGTAGAGCGCGATCTCGGAAATATTATACCCGAAATACGTCTTGTTTTTGCCCTGCGTATCGCCGCCTATATAAAAGGGTCTCTTGGCGGGCGCAGAGAGGAAGCCGTACGTAGACAGATTCGGCTCTTCGTCGAGCGGTTTTGACGCGTTGCCGACGTTCCCTTCGTAACAGGTGGTAGTAGTCTCACCCTCGATCGTCAAATAAGCGAGAGCCTTGTTATTTGCAATATCCGTCACCACAGCGATGTGGAAAGTCTTGCCGATGAGCTCTGTGGGAGCAATGGCAAAGTAGATGTATTTGTCCATCGTTAACTCGGTGTCAACAACGCAAAGACGAATATAGCCTTTCATGAACTGAAGACGGAGCATATCCGTCTTGGTATCCAGGCCACCGTCAATATTGTTGCCGATGAGGACGAAATTACTCTTGATCGTGGCATCGGCGGGAATCTGCACACGCGCCTCAATGGTCAGGGGCACTTTGTCAAGATTCTTGGCCAGGGGATGCAGTGTTTCCTGGCTGAAGGTCATACCGTTATCGGCTGCTGCAAAAACCGTGGGGGAAACGAGCATGGCGGCCATGAGCATGGCCAGAACGAGTACAAAAAGCTTTTTCATGTCAGAGTATCCTTTCGTGTTATCATGATTTGTATGCGGGAATTAGTTCTGCGTATCCACAGCACGGGTAATGACAACCAACTCGGGATTCCGGGTTACCTTCTTCAGGTCAACCTTAGTTACCGGGCCGAGCGCTTCACCGTTGAGTACAACGTCAACGATTTCATAGCCCTCATCGACGGTAATCTCAACTGCACCGGAACGCTTGTACTTAATCATGGTATCACCGGTGATCGTGCAGTTTTCACCGGTCAGTTCAACGTAAAATCTCTGTGCATAGCGGGCTACCAGTGCGAGCAGCGGAGAAGCAAAGGGGTTTTCGGAAGGTTTGGAGGCGGCAGGGGGATTGACGGGAGTATTGGAATCTACATAGTCCCCCATGTGGTTGCCGTTATCGCTAAGGTCGGGAGCACCGGTATTCTTGTTTGCATCGGAGAGACGGTACCACACAAGCATATTATCGTCTTTTGTGATATCGGCAGCGTCGGCCTCGATCTCATCTGCGGTACGGAGGTCGGAGTAGATAGCAAGCTCAGCGATCTCATGCGTGAAGTACCAACTATTGGTTCTACCATGGGTGTCGCCACCTACGAAAAATGTATCAACGCCGGAGGGGGTGTAGCCGTACGGCTTCATTTCATTTACTTTGGTTGTCGTATTAAAGATATAGGTTTCGCCGACTCCCGCAGGCGCGCCGTTGAGATAGGCGCGGAATACGCCGTTGGCATCGTCCCTTACTACCGCGATGTGAATCCATTGGTTTGTGAGATTTTGGGGATTGATTCCCATGAACTTAACTTCATATTGGTTGCCATCGGAGCTGCCGAAGATCAATTCCACACAAGTCGATGCGAGAGTAAAGGTGATCCCGTTCTCCTTATCAGCAGGGTTGTAGTTGCCAAAGATTGTCTGACGCCCACTATTTTGCGGAGTGGTAACACGGATAACCGCTTCAAAGGTCAGGGGGGGTTTGCCAATATCCTTAGCGGTGGGATAGGTCACTTCTCTGGAGAAAGTCAAGCCCTTGGCGGGTGCGGGAGTGGGGTCGGGAGCGTACTTGGCCTCCCACTGTGCGATAAGGGTAATGTCTTCCGTGACGGGAGTTGAGAAATCATAGTCCGTGGTGCCGTTCTTCCAGCCCTTGAAGGTGTAATTGGCCTTGGTCGGGTTGGCGGGCCGGGGTACCGTTGAGCCGTACGTAACGGTTTGCGGATCAACGGACGTGCCGCCGGCAGAATCGAAGGTCACGGTGTACGCGTTCTCCACCCACTTTGCGGAGAAGGTCAGATCGGTGGTAACCGTGTAGGGGAATACACAGGGGTTTTCGGCCGAGAGGTCGAGGAACCAGCCGCCGAATTCATAGCCTTCTTTGGTCGGCTGAGTCGGCGCATGGATTGTGTCGCCATCTGCAACTGCATTTGTTGCAAGCGGCTGGCCGTCAGAGACGAACGTCACGTTGAAAAGCTTTTTCCACTGTGCAATCAGTGTCAGAGCGCCGTTGAGCGTGTTGGCGTCGTTGACAGTGGTGTCGAACTTCCATTCAGTATTACCGTTGTACCAGCCTGCAAATGCATAGCCGGCTCGTTCCGGGGTTGCCGGCTCGGTGATCGTTCCGGCATAGTTAACAGTCTGCTGATCGGGAGTGGCTGAAGAAGCGCCGTTCGTTTCAAAGGACACGTCGTAGGTTTTTATCTTCCACTTTGCGTAAAAGGTCAGATTTTCGGTAACCGTGTAGGGGAATACACAGGGCGGTGCATTCTCATCTGCGGGAGTGAGGACCCAGCCGATGAATTCATGGCCTTCTTTGGACGGATTGGGCACCTCGACCGTGTTATCCTTGTAAACATACTTAGTATCGTAAGTATTATTTTCATCGAGTTTGAATTCCACGGTGTACTGGTCTTTCTTAATCCAACTTGCGTAAAGGGTTACGTTTCCGGTTACTTCGGTGTTGAAGTTATAATCTATATATTCCTCACCGACCATGACCTGCCATGCTGCAAACTTGTAGTCATCCGTTCTTTCCGGATCGGGCGTCGGTTTGGAGAGATTTGTGCCATAATCAACAGTTAGATTTTGGGGAAGGGTTTCGCTTTTGAGAACGCTTTGATCAGCATTCATGTCAAAGGTCACTTCGTAGGTCTTTTTCTGCCACTCTGCGGTAAGGGTCAGATTGCCGGTGACGGGGTCAGTGAAATCCCATTTGGCAGAACCGTTATACCAGCCAAGGAAGGTGTATCCCTCTCTGCTCGTGGCAGGTGCAGTAACGGTGCCGTCAACCTCAACAGGCTGCGGATCAACGGGCGTGCCGCCCTTGGCATCGAATGTCACGGTGTAACCCCACTTCGCAGTAAGGGTCAGGTCTGTGGTGACGGGGTCAGTGAAATCCCATTTGGTAGAACCGTTATACCAGCCAAGGAAGGTGAGGTCGTTTTTTTCCGGGGCGGTCGGCACGGCTGCCGGTTTATCCTCTCCAAACGCCTGCGGAGCAACGGTCGTGCCGCCATCGGAATCGAATTTCACGGTGACGTAGTTGCCATAGGTGCAGGTGTTAGGTTCGCTGGTTTTTTGACCACCCATGTGGTTGCCGTTGCCGCTCAGGTCGGGGGCGGTGGTGGTTTCATCGGCGGTGCCATTGGGCAGCTTCAGCCAAACCTGCATATTCTCGTCATACTTAATTTCCTTAGCGTCTTCTACGATCTGCTCAGTCGTACGGGCAGTTTTGTAGACGGCGAGTTCAGAGATGCCGGAAAAGAATTGCCGATTATTGTATTTGCCGCTTTCCAGAATGTTGTCACCACCCACATAAAAGGGGGCGCCCCAACTGGAACAAATTCCTAACTCTGAGGGCTTTGCTATTTTGTCCGTGTTCGTAGCTTGGGCGGACCCTACAGTTCCTACATAGTACGGCTCAGTTGGGCTGGGACCCTTTCCGTCGAGATAAGCGCGGAACTCATCTTTCTCCGTGTCTATCACCACAGCGAGGTGGAAAGGCTTGCCTTGACGGTCATCTCTTACGTCCCTGGGGGAAATCGCAAAGAAGATGTAGTTGTTTTGGGGAGCTCCGTCCTTTTCGACAATATAGTGGAGCCGAATCAAAGTCTCCTTCAGCTGAAGACGGAATTGCCCCACTGCACCCGTTTCACTGTAGTTACTTAAAATTACCCTATCGCGCAACGAGGCATTAGCTACAGTTGTGGGAATGCAAATTATTGCCTCAATGGTCATGGGTGCACAGGTAAGAGGCCCATTTAAGGGGTGCTGGTCCGTCTTATTTGTAAAAAACAGCCCAATGTCCGTTTCAGCCGCCGTAACCGACGGGACAAAAAGCGCCGTGACCATAAGCACAGCCAAAATAAATGATAAAAGCTTTTTCATCTTATGGTTGATCCTTTCATATTCTGTTTTTGGCATTTATTACATCGTATTTTTCTGCCATTATAAATATTTTAGCATATTCGACTGTTCGGTTCTACAATTATTGTCCGATGTTTTGAAACAATATTTGGCTTTTTGACAGAAATGTATAAGTTATGGAACTTTTCTTTGCCCGATTGAGGAAATATGATGTACAAAAAGGATTCGCATATACAACTTTAGCCAAACAAATACGGTTTCCTTCCTTTGGCTCCGGGATCGCAGATAAAGGTATATCCGGCCCCGGGATCGATGCTGATATCCGTGCCGTAGCTTGCACTTACCACGACCAATTTGTCCATGTTCTCACCTGCGAAGCAGCAGCTTGCGGGAATTTTTGCGGGAACATGGATATATGTTTTGACTTCCATATCCGCCGTATCCACAACCGCAATGTGCCCACGTCCCCAACAGGCAACGTAAAGGAAATCATGTTGATCGATCGTGATGCCATCCACCCCGGGAACGCGCAATTCTCTGCCGGTAAAGGCAATTTCCCCTGTTTCTTTGTCAAAATGATATTCCTTGATGATCTTTGTCGCGCTGTCGGTGTGATAAAAGCGCTTCTCGTCCATCGACCAGTCGAAGCCGTTGGAAAGAATCAACCCGTCAAGCAGGATCTTCACTTCACCGTTTTTGTCAATACCGTACAGTTTTCCGTCTACCGCGTCGCTGAGGCCCTGTCTTTTTCGGCTTTGCGTGCCCACGTAAAATCTTCCGTCAGGGCCCACCTTTGCGTCGTTCCCAAACTCGATTTGATATTTCCGGGTGTCATAAAGCGGCGTGCGGGTGTCGTCCGGGTTGAGGATGTATGCCCCGTCCCGGCAAGATACCAGCATTTCCCCTGTTTTGGAAAAAGCGATTGCGGCCACGCCAAAGGGAAGCTTTCTTGTTGCCGCTCGACCCAAGCGGTCTATTTCCACGATCTCATCCGCAAAACTGTTGACCTGATAGAGCTTTTTGTCGAATTCGTTCCAAATCGGTCCCTCACCGATCACGCAGTGTTTATCGCACAATACTTTCATCATTTTCCCTTTCTCCGTTGATTGGGTGGTAAGACAACACCGCACAATTCAAGGCTGACGCCTTGCCGGCGCATCAGCGCCGGCAGAATTGTGCGGTATCGTGTGTTACGGTTCGTATTTTGCAAAGAAGTCGATTGCCAACCGTCTGGATTCCGAAAGGGTAATGTCGTTTCCGGCATAGTCTTTGATGGTTCCGGCCGGGCCGTTATCCCAAGCAGCGTGGCCACCGGTTGCGTAGAGCTTCAGTTCGACATCCAGCGTAGGATTGCCGCGCTTGATCATCCCGTACAAATACTCGCTGTAACGGTAGGATACCGTGGAATCATTCTTGTTATGGATGATCAGCAGCGGGCAGGGATGGGTAGCGCTCAACTGTGCATACAGCGCCGCTTCCGCGGCATCTGCTGCGGTTGCGTTGGTTGGCAGTTTATCGAAAATCGCCGTCATATCTCCTTCGGTGACATTGGCAAAAATGGGAGAATACGAGGTGATCTTATCAAAGTTATTCCTAAAGTACTCGATTTCAGCCTTAGAGGGAACGTGCTTGGTCGTGGTGAATTCGGGCAACGTTCCTTCGAAGCCGAAATATGCTGCGATTTTCTCGCGCTGATACGTGCCGCTCTTCCAGGGGTTGCAGTAGGCCTGCTTAAACAGATCGATCGCAGGGCAGTTGGCGACCTGTGCCAAAACCGGGAACTTTTCGCTCTGCACGATCTGGAAGGAAGACAAGCCGCCCATGGAAGATCCCACCACGAAAATGCCATCGGTTTTTAAGTTGTATTTCTCCATGACATATTGGTAACCCTTTTCGTAGCATTCGAGCACCGTCGGATTGCCGTAATGCAGTTCGCTTCCGTCAGCGAGCTCCGGCGGGCAAGCGTACATATCCATGATGGCGTAGCCCATGTCTACCCAATAATGCTGACTGAAGGCTTTATTGATCACGGTAGAGCGGTAATCGGTAAGCTTTGCCCCTGCACCATGACATACGATGATCAGTCGGGTAGCTTCGCCATCTTCAGTATAGTTTTCGGGAAGGATAATGTAGCCATAATCCGTTCCCTTGACCTCACCCTCCTGTCCCAAAGCGGGTGCGATGTTGACTTCTACGCTAAAGGTGTGCTTAACGATGGAGGATTTCGCAGTTTGCTCGACAGACGGGTCACTGCGCTTGATGTTTTCGCCGATGAACTCCACATATTCAAACGTGGGGTAACCCTTAGCGGATGCAGCGGAGTCCCGTAAATAGCCGTACATGAACACGGTCGCATTTTTCGGAATGTCCAGCGTCACCCATTCTCCGCCGACTGTTTGGCTGTAGTAACCGGAAATATAGGTTTTCCCGTTCATAAAAGCAGAACCCCAGGTGCCGCCTGTCTTAAAGTTCAGGAAGCGTACCTGCTCAGCGCCCTCGGGGATTGGAATCTCTCCGTACCAGTTGTCGGCATAATCCTTCAATTGGCCGTTTTTTCCATTCACAGCGCCCTGCCAAATAGCAAAATCTGCCGCCGCCATCACAATCTTTTGTTTACCCGTGGAAGGTTCCTCTGTTTTTGCTGTGGAGTCATCCCCCTTGTCGGCGGGCTGGGTGCCGCTTTGGGCACTTTCGCCGATGAACTCCACGTATTCGAATGTAGGATATCCATTATCGGATGCAACGGAATCATACAAATAGCCGTATATGAACACGGTCGCGTTTTCCGGAATAGCCAGCGTCACCCATTCTCCGCCGGCTGTTTTGCTGTAATAACCGGAAACGTAGGTTTTCCCGTTCATAAAAGCAGAACCCCAGGTGCCGCCTGTCTTAAAGTTCAGGAAACGCACCTGCTTGGCCCCCTTGGGGATTGGAATCTCTGCGTACCAGTTGTTTGCGAAAACTTTCAACTGGCCGCTCTCCCCATCCACGGCGCCCCGCGCTGCGGTAAAGTCTGATACGGTGATAACCATCTTTTGATCGACAACGGCAGGCTCCTCCGGCTGATCGGCAGACGTATCGTCAGCAGGTTTTGACTCCTCCGGCTCTGGCGGCACTTCCGTCTCTGGCGGCACTTCCGTCTCTGGCGGCACTTCCGTCTCTGGCGGCACTTCCGTCTCTGGCGGCACTTCCGTCTCCGGCGGCACTTCCGTCTCCGGCGGCACTTCCGTCTCTGGCGGCACTTCCGTCTCTGGCGGCACTTCCGTCTCTGGCGGCACTTCTGTCTCGCCGGTGTTTGCAGTTGTGTCCGCGTTGGTTTGTGCAGGGACGGTTTGCTCCTCCGCGTTCTGTGTATCGGTGAGGTCGCCGGCATCGCCGCTCACATCGGCAAAGGCAGAAAACAGTACCGTTGCCAGAGCGGCAATCGCAACGATGACGATCATCACCCCCACGATTGCAGTGCCTTTCGTATTTTTCTTTTTGCTCATCATAATCCTCCTGATTAAGTCGCAATATATTTTAATTATATCAAGGATAATCAAAAAGCGTCTACAACTATTATCTTATGTTTTAGAAGTATTGTACGAAAAAAGTGGAGCGCATCACCGTAAGCTTGCGTTCACTGCTTTCGACGATGCGCTGTAAGTCGGTCCTCAAAAACACTTCTTCAGCTGAGACATTTTTTCTTCACTGGGTAAGGAGAAGGGCTGTACTTCCTTGCCGAGCGCCGCATATTTCCGTTCCCCCATGGCGTGGTAGGGAAGCAACTCGATCTTTTCGGGCCGTCCGGCCGAAAGAAGAAATGCTCTGATCTTCTGCATTTCCTCCTCGGTATCGTTGACGGTAGGAATAATCGGTATTCGTATCCATACCGCTTTGCCCATTTTTAACAGGCTCTTGAGATTGGAAAGAATCAACTCGTTTGAAACGCCCGTATATTTTCTGTGTGTATCGTGATCATAGCATTTCACGTCATAGAGAAACAGGTCGGTGTATGGGTGTATTCGCTCGAAATACGCAAGCGGCACGTGGCCCGCGGTATCTACAGCGGTATGGATACATTCCTTTTTACACGCCTTGAGCGCTTCTTCAAGGAAATTGATTTGGAGCATACACTCACCGCCCGAGAAGGTCACACCGCCATTCGATTTTTCATAGAAAGCCTTGTCCTTGAGGATTTCCTGCATAACCTCGCCGACTGTATATGCCTTGCCGCAGATATCCCGCGCATCGTGCGGGCAATACAGCACGCATTCCCCGCAAAGATCACATTTTTCAAGCGCGTGTGGGCATTTTCTCTTGCATATTCCGCAGCCTGTACACCGATTTTCATAAAACATCATTTGCGGCTTCGGGAATTGGCTTTCGGGGTTATGACACCACGCGCAACGCAAATTGCAGCCCTTGAAGAACACCGTCGTGCGGATGCCGGGGCCGTCAACAAATGAGTTCCGTTCAATTTGAAAAATTGTTGCTTTCATCATGGTTTGCTTCTGTGTGTAATTTTAATAACAGTCGGTGAAAAAGGTGTCAAAAATCTCCTTGGGGATCTGTATATCCTCCCCATTGAAGGAAATTATTAATATGGAATCGGCATGAACCGGGATACCGTAGATATCCCCATTTCGATCGAGCGCACCGCCTGCGTAATGGACTTTCCTTTCTTCCGTCAATGTATAACATTTTCTCAGCGATTCCTCAAACGGGTCAAACTCCCATATGTCTTTGGTATATCCCGGCAGGCTGTAAAGATTGCCGTTGACGCCACACTTGCTTCCGTAAGCGCGGATGGGAATATCCTCGTGTAAAATCGAAACGCTGTCGTTTTTCGGATCAATCTTCAAAATACCGTTTTTGGCGCGGAAGCCGTAGATGTTGCCGTTGGCGGCAATCACCGGATTAAAAGCCATTCCTCTTACCGCTTCGCCGATTTCGAAAATTCTATCTGTTTCCGGATCAATTTTGATCACCGGCGCATCCCTTTCGGGAATCATATAGAGATATCCATTGGGGTGGATCACGCTTCCGCAGTATCGACAGTTCGCTCCACCGTTTACGGTAATCGTTTCGCATCTCTTGTTTGAAATATCCCATTTCAAAATATGGTTTGTGTTTCTTGGGGGCTGATAAATCATACCGCTTGGGGTACAAGCGCCGCCGTAGTGATGCTCGTCCGGATAATCGGTTTTGCAGGGAATCGTTTCAAATCGGTCGCAGCTTGGATCGTATGCAAGCAAATCGTGAGATTTGCGCGGAAACATATAAAAAATTCCCTTGTAAAAGCATCCGCCCGTCCACTTGAAATCATCGTTGCCGAAAGAGGATGAGAAACGAAAGCTTTGATCGCACAGCCTGTAGCTCATCATTTTTTGCGCACTGTTGATTACGGAGTAAAGTGTTCCATTAAAAATTTGTCCGCCAACGTATTGAAAGCTGTTTTGCTTTTCGGGGATAGCAATTTGAGAAAAATGGGGGGAGAGTCGTCTGTTTTGGAGAACGAACTCTCTATACTGTTCCATAAGATTTTTAGACATGACCTACACCTTTAAGCATGAGACGTTCGTGATATGATATCATCCTGATGCGCCTCGCTGAGTTTTACAAAGTAATCGGAAAAGCCACTGACGCGTACACGTAAGCTCTTATACGCATCAGGGTTTTTTTGTGCTTTGAGAAGATCTTCTTTTGATACGTAGGTAAGCTGAAAATGTACGCCGCCTTTTTCAAAATACGTTTGCAACAAATCAACCGTCTTTTCAAAATGATCCTCATTTCTTATGAGTTGTTCGTCGATCATCAGATTCGTAACGGTTGCACCGCATCCGATTCCGTTCGGGTCCACTGTGGCAATTGCGTTAAGCAGTGCCGAAAGCCCTTCGCGGTCCCGACCTTCACTCTGCCCAAGCCCGAATTTGAGCGCTTCTCCCGCGCGTCTGCCGTCGGGTGTCGCACCCATATTTGCGCCGAACCACTTAAAGTGTGACAGATATCCCGTCAGATCGCCGATCAGCCATTGATATCCAAAGAGATTTTTCTTTCCCTTCAGATGTTCGTAAATGCTTTGATAGAATTGCCGAGCAACCTCGTTTGAGCGTTCGGTATCGTTTCCGAAAAAGTCGCCCTTCTTCAAAATCACCGTTCGCATATCTTCATAGCCTTGCCAATTTTTCTGCAGCGCATCGACAAGCTCAGACATGGTAAAGCGCTTTTCGTCAAAGACAAACTGTCGAACAACGATCAAGGCGTCTATCGTATTGGTGATACCCATACAGAAGGGAGATGCGACAACGGTTTCCCCCGCGCCTTGCGTCATGCTCGTGGCTTTTTCGATACAGCCCTGGAAGAAAATAGAGGAAAGATAATTCACGTCCCCCGCTCTTACACGGTTGAAATCATCGTCCATTGCAAAAGCCTTGTCAAGATCCGCAAAAAACTCGCTGAGGAATATCGCATAAAACGCATCAAATGTCTTTACATTGAGAATTTGTTCGGACTTACTGTGAAACAGCGTTTCGGTTGAGCGTAACAGATTCACGGCAGAGGTGCTTCCGGTGATCGTTCCGACAAAAGCAGGCTCGTTGCATCCGATTGTGGTGTAGTTTACCGCTTTCTCGAATGGGAAGCCGCAGATCTCGGTGTAGCATTTCAGCCGCTTTTCGTCGTTTTGAAAGGCGATTCGTTTATACGGATCATTGCGTTCGCAATCCAGTGCAAACCGGAATGCATCGCGCGGCGTTTTCTTTGTCCATCTGAGTGTTACCTGAGGGATATACGTCGGAAGCTCAACGAGCGCCTCAAGAATCAGGTGAGAGAGATCGGTAAAGCCGTCCTCTCCGTTTTGCAAATATCCGCCGATACAGAAGTGAGATTCGCCTCCGCGCGTGAAGTTTCCGCTTTTGTGATGTGTCGCCGCTTGAAGCATCAAAAACAGCTCCTGCAAATATTCCTTCGCTTCCTCGCGCGTGAGCGTGTTTTGCATAAGATCGTTGAAGTAGAAAGGCGCAAGATAGCGGTCGAGCATACCTACACTGTCGGGATCGGCAAAAAAACAAAAGTATATCGTCAGTACCGCTTCATAGAAGGTCGTGGGCGGATGCGCGGGGACGCGGTGAAGTGCTTGTGAGAGACGGATGAGATTCTCTTTGTGCTTCGGGTTTTCTACCGATTTTGAGAACGCATACGCACGATCGGCACATTTGTTTGCCCATTCGATTATGGCATTTGTAACATTAAGAAGACAGCGCAAAAACTCGAGCTTTTGGGGGGCTGTGTGATGCTTCTCGGATTCGTGAATTTCTTCGATGATGCCGAGAAGCCCTTTGTCGAGTACCGTTTGATAATCCGCGGTGGCGTGCTGCCAATCAAATGAAGACAAGTTGTCAACCGGTTTCTTATAGTATTCATTCTTCAGCGCTTGAAAGTTTGTATGTCCCTTTCTTCGAAAGGCATCCCCGCAGACCGAGCCATCAAAATTGATAAAGCCGGTCATTGTTTGATATTCGGTCAGTACAGGCTCTTGATTTTGTATATACTCGCAAAGACGTTTGACACTGCGCTCGGCTTCAGAAAGAGAAAGATCATTACCGTCAAATTCCGTGGCTTTCGGATATGCGTACATTTCTCCTTTCATCGTCAGCTCCGTCAATCTTGAAATCCTTGTACCTATCATCGAATTGCATAGCCTCCATCAAATACGATTGTTTCTCCGCAAAGCATTTTCGCCTTTTCATCCAACATATAAAGCGCAAGTTCCGCGATCTCATCGCAGACGGCAAATCTTCCGTAAGGAACGCGGGCGTGCTCAAGCGGATCCCCTTCGTGCCAATGATTCATTTCGGTCGCAACGGGTCCGGGGGCGATGCCGTTGATCGTGATCTTATCCGAAGCGAACATTTTGCCCCAACCGCGTGTAAGGCCAATCGCAGCAGCTTTGGAAGCACCGTATGCACCATATACAGGCTCGTATCCCGCGACCGACGTGATATTGAGAACGTTGCCTTCGATTTTGTTTTTCAGCATATACTTGACTGCAGCCTGCATCGTGAAAAACAACCCGTCCGTATTTGTGCGCATCACCGCGCTCCACTCATCCGGTGTTGTCTCAAGGAGCGAATTTTTCTTCCATTCACTCCGCTGTGCAAAGATTCCCGCATTGTTCACGAGAATGTCGAGACCGCCCATCAAGCGCGCAGCTTCTTCAATTTTTTCATCGGCAAGAGAGATGTTTGACGCATCCCAAACAAGGGGGATCGCACGCTTACCGATCGCCTTTTGCGCATCAAGTAATGATTCTTTCTTTCTCCCCGTTATCACAACCGTTACGTCTTGCTCCGCAAGACGCTTGGCAATGGAAAATCCGATTCCACGTGAAGCTCCGGTAACGATTGCTTTTTTTCCGTGTATCATAAAAGCGCCTCCGTTTTTTCTTTTATTGTATACGCTACGGCATTTCAAAGCAATGTTTCAAAAAGCGGATTTGTTTCAAACGGACAGAACATTTGACTTTTTCAAGTCAATATGATATGATGATATCATAAGAGGGGGCGGATTAAGATGAAAAACAATTTATGCTTTCTTAGAAACGACGCTGTGTTTTTTGAAGATACCCTAAAGAAGAATCATCCGTATATTGCGAGAAAACCAAGAAATCACGAAAGTCTTTTCTTTGTCAAAAAGGGGAAGCTTTTATATGAAAAGGATGGTTTAAAAGCAGTTGTTTCGGAGGGACAGGTGGGATATATTGCAAAAGGCTCTTGCGATACCAGTGGGGCATATATGTGCGATGAGGTTTCTTATATCGCCGTGAACTTTTGCATCGGTGCGGAAGTCTTTCTGTCGGAAGAAAATTTGCCGTTCCAAACGCTTTGCTCGGACGGTCGCCTGCGCTATCCGTACAAGAGCCTCTTTAAAAGGGGGCTGGAAGAAAGCAGCTTGAAAGATGAGGGCTCCAATTACATTGTCAACGGTGTGCTGATGGAGATCATCGGTTATTTGTACAAGGATCGCGATCTTTCGCAAATGGATATAAAAAAATACAAAAAGATCGAAAGTGCCGTCGAATATTTGAAATCTCGCAGTGACGACGAAGATTTTCGAATATCCGAGTTGTCAGGGATTTCTCAAATGAGTGAGAAGAATTTTCGTAGAATTTTCAAGGCGCTGTACGGGCAAACACCATATGCGTTTTTGCAAAAGTACCGTGTTGAAAAGGCGGAAATACTGTTGTTGAATACGAATAAATCTGTTTTGGAAATCGCGCTCTCCTGCGGATTTTCGGACGTGTACAGCTTTAGCCACTGTTTCAAACGACATTTCGACATTTCTCCCCAAAACTATCGAGCATCAGCAAACAACGTGTAGGAGTTCACTTTACATAAAAAGACAATATCACCCCCTTTTTCGGAATGATATTGCCTTTTTCTTCGGGCGATCAGGGACGCCCTTCTGTTACGACCGAAAATGCGCAAAAACAAAGAATAACTCCCATAATCGTATGATTTGGAGAGCTTTGGGGGAGGAGAAGGCGCATTGCATCTCACGTACACAACACGGAAGCGGGGCAAAGATCAAAACAAATCCACCGTCTACGACAAGATCAAAAAGTCGGGACGGCTGCAATGTGCCGATAATTTCGGCGTGAAACTGTCCGACCGCACGATCATCCTGCCGAAATCGGTAGCCGGTGTGCCGGTGGAGCTGATTGAGAGGGTAAGAACGGAGATTGCAGAGGGAAAAGTGAGAACGAAAGAGGGCGACTCGTAAGCGCCGCCCTCAATGCTTGGGGTGCTGTAAACAAAGAAATATTTATTGTCTTTCAAGCAGAGGCTTTGCCAAAATGTCATCTTTTCTTGTGATCAGATCATCCGTCGCAATTGCCGCTTCAAGAGCATCCGTGCCTATACGGTCAACTGTTGCACCAAGACGCTCCTTGACATATCCGTTTTCCTTATACCAAAGCATAACCTTTTCAATAACGGTCGGAACTTCGTCTGCCGAATATACGCTATTCAAGAGTGTTCCCATGCGTTGGGTCTTTCCCCAAGTTCCGCCCCCAAAGATACGGCAGACCGATTCTGCTTCCTTGGGAACAGCGCCAAAAGGACATTTTCCAACGCAAACACCGCAATTTGTGCATTTATCTGTATCGATAACCGCTTTCCCTTGGGCAACGGAAACCGCCTTTGTAGGACAGCTTTCGGCAACGGCGCATTTTTTACAGCCTCGGCAAAGCTCACTGTCAAAAGAGAACGCACGGCATCCCTCAACGCCTACGTCATTAAGACTCGGCTTCATACAGCTGTTCGGACAGCCGCCTACTCCGATCTTGAATTTATGCGGAAGCTTCACGTCGCGCATCCCTATGTAAAACTTATCGTATATAACCTTTGCAAGTGCCTGTGTATCAATGTTTCCG
>JAZODX010000072.1:0-2126 GCA_045597265.1 Eubacteriales bacterium
TGCAATCAAAGAGGAGAGGAGCGCCTTATCATCGGGTGCGGTATCGGATAACTTTTCCGGTTCATCGGATCTGTTGGTTACTCTCTGCCAAACGCTGTGAAATACCTTTTGTTCGTCGTAATTGGAATCCAAGATTATTCCACCTCCCATATTATTATATGTATACCTACTCAAAGGAGTTTTGACCATGCCCAGATTTTTTGTTGCTGCATCTAATATTTTTGGCGGCATTGCCTATATGGACGGTAAGGACGCTGAGCACCTGAAGGTGCTGCGCGTAAAAAAAGGCGAGGAAATAATCGTCTGCGACGGTCAGGGCAAGGATTATCGCTGCCGCGTGACTAATGTTGGCGGTGGTTCTGCCGAGGCGGAGATAGTAGAAACCGCAGACTCTGCTGGTGAACCCAGCATTGAGTGCCGGGTATATGCTGCATATCCCAAGGGTGACAAGGCGGAAACTATTATTCAGAAGTCCGTTGAGCTTGGCGCGACCGAGATAATATTCTTCCCCTCGGAGCGCTGCGTTTCAAAGCCTGATACCGCCTCTGTGGCAAAGAAGCTGGAGCGTTGGAATAAGATATCCCGGGAGGCTGCAATGCAGTCCCAGCGGGGAAGTATACCCGCAGTGCGCGCAGTCGGCTCTTATAACGAGGCGATAAGTGAAGCTGCCGAAGCCGAGCTGCCCCTGTTTCTCTATGAGGGCAAGTGCAAGATTGGCCTGCTTGACGCAATGAAGGCTAAGGAAGGCTTCAAAACCGTATCCGTAGTTACCGGTTCTGAGGGTGGATTTTCACCTGAAGAGGTAGAAAAAGCCGAAGAGGCAGGGCTTGTATGTGCCAGCATGGGTCCCAGAATCCTCCGCTGTGAAACAGCACCTCTTTGTGCAGTTTCGGCAATAATGCTCTATAGCGGAAACCTGTAAAAAATTGCAAAAATATTCAAAAAAACTCTTGACATATCAAGGTTTGACTGATATAGTATTGGAGCGCTCCAAAGACAGCAGGTTGCGAAAGTGTAAATCCTGCCGAGGACAGCATCAATATTTTGATTGCTTTCTGTCTTCATGTCTTTGTGCATGAAGATTTTTTCTTTTTCGGGCGCAACGAAATTACCCCGGAGGTGTAAACAATGCCTAACGCAAAAGTTCTCAGCGAGAAGCAGGCACTTGTCGCAGCACTGACCGAGCGTATTCAGAACGCCAGCTCCGGTGTGTTCGTGGACTACAAGGGCATCAACGTTGCCCAGGACACCGAACTCCGTACCGAGCTCCGTAAGAACGAGGTTGAATACTCCGTTGTTAAGAATACTCTCACCCGCTTTGCTCTTGACAACTGCGGTCTGCAGGAAATGAATGGTATCCTCAACGGTACCACTTCTCTCGCAACCAGCACCGGCGATCCCATCGCTCCTTTCCGCGTTATCAACGACTACTCCAAGAAGCTGAAGGACATCTTCACCATCAAGGCTGCTTTCATGGATGGCAAAGTTCTCACTGATGCCGAGATCGCTCAGATCTCCGAGCTGCCCAGCAAGGACGCCCTTTACAGCCAGGTATTTGGTACTCTGCTTGCTCCTATCACCAGCCTTGCAGTTGTTCTGAACCAGATCGCAGAAAAGAATGGCGGCGGCTCCGTTGCCGAACCCGAAGCAGCAGCTGAATAATAGATAGCTGCACAAGTCACATATTTAGGAGGAAATTTAAAAATGGCTAGCGAAAAGATTACTGCTCTTATTGAAGAAGTTAAGGCTCTTACCGTTCTCGAGCTCGCAGAGCTCGTACACGCTCTCGAAGATGAGTTCGGCGTTTCCGCCGCTGCTGCTGCTGTTGCTGCTGCTCCCGCTGCTGCCGCTGCTGCTGTTGAAGAGAAGACCGAGTTCGACGTTGTTATGACCGACTTCGGCGCTGAGAAGATCAAGGTTATCAAGGCTGTTCGTGAAGTTGTTGGCGGTCTTGGCCTTGCTGAGGCTAAGGCTCTTGTTGAGTCCGTTCCTGCAAAGATCAAGGAAGGCATCTCCAAGGACGACGCTGAAGCTATCAAGAAGACCCTCGAAGAGGTCGGCGCAAAGATCGAGATTAAGTAATTTTACTTATCAGATTTTTCACAAGCACTCTGCTGTTGCAGAGT
>JAZODX010000073.1:0-8317 GCA_045597265.1 Eubacteriales bacterium
AGAAACGGGTGCAAGCGCCCCGACGGGAATCATCGCCGCAAGAAAAAGCACCGGCAGACAGATGGCCAGTACACGAACAAATCTTTTCATCAAAACCAAACCTTTCCGACGCATGGATAACCGTGGGCAGCCCGCGTCCAAGACCGCCTCCTCACCCTTAATTTGCCCGCAGAGGGGATAATTATTCGAAAAAATTTCCGAAATCCGCATCTTTTCACAAAATAAACATTGCAAAATTACGCCGAATGGATTATAATAGGTACAATCCTAAACGCAAGACTAAGACGCAGGAAATTTATGCATATTCCGATATGGAGGATTCTCGCAAATGTTGGACATCAAAATCACCCCCACCGCACAACCGAAGGCCAAGCCCGAAACCGATAAGCTCGGCTTCGGCAAGCTCTTCACCGACCATATGTTCCAGATGAACTATACCGAAGGCAAAGGCTGGCACGATGCACGTATCGTCCCCTACGGCCCGATCTCGCTCGACCCCTCTGCCATGGTTTTCCATTATGCACAGGAAATGTTCGAGGGCCTCAAGGCGTACCGCACGGCAGACGGCTCCATTCAGCTCTTCCGTCCGCAGAAGAACATTGAGCGCATGAACAATACCAACAAGCGTCTCTGCATCCCGCAGGTTGATCCGGATGACGTGCTTCAGGCGATCAAAACGCTGGTCGAATTTGAGAAGGACTGGGTTCCCGCTTATGACGGCACCTCTCTTTACATCCGCCCCTTCATCATCGCAACCGATCCTTTCCTCGGCGTTCATCCCGCCAAGACCTACCTCTTTACCATCATTCTCTCTCCCGTCGGCTCCTACTATCCCGAGGGCATCAACCCCGTCAAAATCTATATCGAAACCGAGTATGTCCGCGCCTCCCGCGGCGGCACCGGCTTTGCCAAGTGCGGCGGCAACTACGCCGCTTCGCTGATCGGCCAGGAAAAGGCCGAGCGCCTCGGCTACGCGCAGGTGCTTTGGCTTGATGCCATCGAGCGCAAGTATATCGACGAGGTCGGTGCGATGAACGTCTTCTTCGTCATCGACGGCGAAATCGTTACCCCTGCACTTGAGGAGGGCTCCATCCTGCCCGGCGTTACCCGCGCATCCTCCATTGAACTGCTCAAGAGCTGGGGCTACAAGGTAACCGAGCGCCGCGTTTCGGTTGAGGAGCTTTACGCCGCTCACCGTGCAGGCAAGCTGGACGAAGCCTTTGGTACCGGTACGGCCGCCGTCATCTCGCCTATCGGTGAGCTCAACGACAACGGTGACAAGATCATCCTCAACGACGGCAAGATCGGCCCGATTGCCCAGAAGCTTTACGATAATCTGACCGGCATTCAGTGGGGCCGTCTGCCCGACTCGATGGGCTGGATTGAGAAGGTCTGCAAATAATTTGCGGCAGGGAATTTCCCGCCGTTCGGGGGACTTTGGCAAAAGTCCCCCTTTTGACTAAACTGTTTGAAAAAGGAGAACGCCATGAAATTCAGCGAAATGCCTTACGTCCGTCCCGACGTCGATGCAGTCTGTGCCGCTTACGGCTCCATTGCCGAGCAGGTGAAAAATGCCGCTTCCGCCGAAGAGGTTTTTGCCGCCATTGCCGAATATAACGATCTCAGCATGGAGTTTTCGACGATGGAATCGCTCTGCTATATTCGCCATACCGTCAACACGACCGATCCCTTTTATGCGGCCGAAATGGACTACCTTGACGAGAAGGGACCTCTGGTCCAGGAGAAAATGCAGGCCTTCATTCTGGCTCTGCTTGCTTCTCCCTACCGTGCAGATATTGATGCACGCTACGGCAGTCTGATTCTGCGCAATGCAGAGATGCAGACCAAAATCTTCTCGCCCGAGATTATTGCCGACCTGCAGGAGGAAAACCGACTCGTCTCGGCCTATCAGAAGCTTTGCGCTTCCTCGCAGATTGATTTTGACGGCAAGGTGTTGACGGTTGCCGAGCTTGCCCCCTATAAGCAGTCCCCCGACCGCGCAGTACGCCGTTCCGCCTATCTCGCAGAGGGTAATTTCTGGATGTCGGTCAAGAGCGAGCTCGACCGCCTGTTCGACGAGCTGGTTGCCGTCCGCAGTACCATTGCACGCAAGCTCGGCTTTGCAAGCTTTACCGAGGTCGCCTATCTGCGTAACCTTCGCAACTGCTATGACCCCGCAATGGTCGCCCGCTTCCGTGAGCAGGTCAAGACCGAACTCGTCCCCGTCGTCAAAGCACTCAAAGCAAAGCAGGCCGAGCGCATCGGTGTTGAGGACTTCTGCTTCTACGACGATCTCTTCACCTACCGTGAAGGCAACGCAAAGCCGCACGGCACGCCTGACGACATTCTCTCCGCAGGCCGTCGGATGTATCGCGAAATGTCCCCCGAAACGGCCGAATTCATTGATTTTCTCTACGACAACGAGCTCTTTGACGTGCTCTCCAGAAAGGGAAAGGCGCCCGGCGGCTACTGCACCTCTATCCCGCTTTACCGCGCCCCCTTTATCTTCTCAAACTTTAACGGTACGTCGGGTGACGTTGACGTCCTGACACACGAGGCCGGTCACGCCTTTGCCGGATTCCGTGCACGCAACTTCGAGCTGCTTGATCAGATCAGTCCGAGTGCCGAGGCCTGTGAGGTACACTCCATGTCAATGGAATTTCTTGCCTGGCCCTGGCTTGAGCTTTTCTATGAAGAAGACGCCGACCGCGCCCGCTTCTCTCACCTGGAGGATGCTCTCGTCTTTATTCCCTACGGTACCATGGTTGACGATTTCCAGCACCGGATTTATGCCAATCCCGACATGACCGCGGCTGAGCGTGACGCCCTCTGGCTCTCGCTTGAACAGCAGTACCGTCCTTACATCAACTTTGCCGATATTCCCTTCTATTCGGCAGGTGCCGGATGGCAGCGCCAGCTGCACATCTACCACTACCCCTTCTACTATATCGACTACTGTCTGGCACAAACGGTTGCCCTTTCCGTCTGGGCGGAATCCCAGCAGGATTACGCCTCTGCCTGGGCGCGCTATCTGCGCTTCGTTGAGCCGGGCGGAAAGCAGACCTTTGTTGATCTCTGCGCTACCGCAGGACTCATTACCCCCTTCGAGGACGGATGTCTGAAGAACATCGTCACCACCGTCGTCGAGTGGCTGGAGGAAAAGTCGAAATAATCCCCTTCCCGGATGCGCCCCCGATCAATCCCGATCGGGGGCGCATCCTTTTATGCTTCCTTTTCGATAATCTTCACGTTCGCCGGCAGAATCCCGGCCTGCTCGTAAACGATCTCGTTGATCTGGGCAATTTCATTTGGAAGCAGGCCGTCGCTCTGCACGATGATATTTGCCCGCTCCCCGTTAACAACGGCAACGCACTGAGCAAAACCCTTTGAGGTGATCAGCGTTTCGATGTTCGCCTCGCGCTCAATCTCCAGCGCAATCCGTGAGATATCCGAGAGGGCCTGCCCCTTGACCGCATCCACCGCTTCCTCACTGTCAAGAACAGTGCGAAGCACCTCCATGGCCTCATCACGTGCACGCTGACGGCTGACCTGCGTTGCGGCAAAATAAGCGGCGTTTTCATTTCCGGCAGAAGCATCCGCTCCGTTTACCGCATTATCGCCCCCGTCAACCCCATCTGACGAGATCATTCCCGCGCTTGCGTCATAGGCATATCCCTCGTCACTGCCTGCAAAAAGACTCCAGTTGAGAAGGATTGCACCGCCGATCAGAACCAGTGCACCGATAATCATCCAGTTCCGCCGTCCAACCCGCAAAATGCCGCGCCGAATCGCGTCCGGTATCTGCTTCACATTCATCATTACGACCTCCGTTTTCTGATTTGTGTTGTATGTATATGCAGGGCGCTTCCCCGATATGCCGATGATCATTATCCTCGCCGCGGCTATCCGGCCGGGGTGATATAAATGCGGTTCGTCCCCACCCCAAAAGCGGCCGAAAGCAGCGAAACCAGGGTTTCCACAACGGCAGGATTATCCCCGCCTACGCACACCACACCGATGCCGCTGATTTGCGGCGGACGCTCGGTGACAAGCAGTGCCTGGCGGGCAGAGCCATCGCCGTCAGCATAGACGTATTCGATCCCCTGCGCCAGACTAATCGCAACCGTTACGTCACTGACTCCCGCAACGCGCGTGCAGAGATCAGCGGCTTTTTGCTCAAGTACGGCAATCTCTGCCTGCCAGTCCCTCTCCGACGCCGATACGGCAGAAGAAGAACTTCTCTCCCCTGTATGGCTGAGGAGCAGGAGCAAAATGCCGACTGCGGCGAGGCAAAGCATTATCCAAATCTGCCCTCTCCGCCCCATCCATTCAACCAAACGGCCCGCTTCCTTTTTTGATGCCATTTTCCCCTCCTATTCGATGATGACGGTGGAAATCCCGCCAAAGAGTGCCCCGAGATATTCTTCGATTGCATACGGGTCGGCAAAGATTGCCCGACCGCGCAGAAACACCTTAATCTCGAGCGGAACGATTCCCGATGTATCTTCACCGAGCGTAATCTCCGCGCGAACCGAATCGCTCGGCACCCCGAAGCGCTCGGCAAGCAAAAAAACCAGTTCTCCCTCTGCCGCTTCCTCTCCCGCCTCGCGGATCATGGCTGCCGTCCGTTCGACGTAGACGTCACTTTCGCTCTCCGCCGTCTCAAGCTCCCCCAAAAATTGATCAATCTTCTTCTCCCAATCCGCTTCCCCCGCCGCCGTCGCGTCAAGAACGGGCATCGCAATCACGCACAAAACCAAAAGGGAGATGAACAGCTTAAACGCCCCGGAAATCCCCCCATCACCGTCAGGAGGAATCAGCTCGGCCACCGCTCCCACGACCGCGGCGGAAATTACCCCGATCAAATAAGTATTCTCCATTCGGCTCGCTACCTCCCGATCGCCAGCGTCAGACGCACGAAAAGAACCAGTGCGAAAATAAAGCAAAGCACCGCTACACAAAGCAGAGCAAGCAACACGCCGCCCAGATCCGCAAATGCAAAAATCAGCTTTCCCTCCTGCTCCGCGCCGAGAAGCTCGGCCGCGGCACCGTTCAAGGTCAGTGTAGCACGGTAAAGCAAAAGACGCACCAGCGGCGGAAGCACGAGCAAAGCCGTGAGAAGAATTCCAAGCAGTCCCACGGTGTCCTTGAGATAATGCAGAGCGCTGCCAACCGTCCGCACCGCATCTCCTACCGCGCCGCCGATTACGGGAACCGCACTGCCCACCGCAAATCTGACCGTTCGTGCCGCCACAGAATCTGCACCTGCCGACAGTACGGTTTGAAAGGCAAATACGGCGGAAAAAATCGCACCGAACAAGCCAAGCCCAAAGGTCGTCACCCGCCGCAGACAAACGAGAATTCCCCGAAGCCGTCCGCCGCCCGAAAGCCAGGCAACGGCGGAAAAACCGCAGGAAACTGCAATCAGGGGCAAAAAAACCGTCTTGCACAGGTTCTCTCCCAGATTGAGAAAAAGCATCAGACTGCCGCATCCCGCCGAAGCGGCGGCCGTATTCCCGCCTGCTGCCAGAAGAACACCGAGAACCGGGATCATACCGTTGACCAGCGTCTGCAGCTGCCGCAGACAAAACCGCAGTGTTTCAAGCTCAGCAAGCTGGGCCTCAAGCAGAATCCCCGCCGTACAAATTCGCCCGCAAAAGCGTGCAATTTCCCCGCCCCTCTCACCGCCAAAGGACGTGCAAAGGGTGCCGAAGAGAGCCGAGAAAACCGTACAGAGCAAAAGACGACCGAAGAGACGGCCGGTGCGCGGCAATGCATCGTACAGAGCGTCACGCAGATAGCCCATCATCGCTCCAAGGCTTCCGGCATCGCGAATTTCCTCCCCGTCGGGCAGTTCCTCTCCCACCAGCACCCCCTCGGGCAAAGCCTCCCGCACGCTGTCGGGAATTGCCGCGTAGAACGCCTCAAGCGGAAGATCAACCTCAACGGCACAGACGGGAGAGCAAGCGAGAAAAAGGCAGAGAAAAAGGACGGTGACAGTAAACGCCCCTCTCACCATACCATCAGCGCTCCTGCCGCTGTCAGAAGGCGATCAAGCAGGGGAATACAAAGCAAAAGAAGCTCGGCCTTACCCGCAAATTCAAGGCAGGCGGCAATTCCCGCCTCCCCGCAATCGCGGCAAAGGGAAGCACAGATCCGCACAAGAAACACAATTCCCAACGCCCGCATCAGCACGCCGGCCGATTCGGCAGAAAAGGTTCTCTCCCCCAAGCGCTCTAACCATCTGACCGTCGGAAGCAGAAGCGCCATGCCGACTCCCAGCAAAAGCACGCTCGCCCCCGTACGGATCGGCAAGACGAACTCATGCTGATATTGCCGCACCAAAACAGCCACGACGGTGCAAAGAAAGGCAACCGCACATATTTTGAAGCTATCCATGCTCGCTCACATCCCAAACACGTTTTTTACCGTATCAAACAAGGCACCGATCTCCTTGACCAGGAGGAGAAGAACCACCACAATCCCCGCGACCGTCACAAGCATTGCCTGTTCGTCCCGCCCCGATTTGCCGAGAATCTGTGCGGCAATCGAAACCAAAAGGCCTACTCCGGCAATTTTGATGATCAGCGTAATATCCACGGCACCTCTCTCCTCCCTCTTCTTTTCTTCTAATACAGAAGCAAAATCAACGCCAGCGCGCCGCAAAAGCAGCAGCATCGGATCAGACGAAGCTTCTCGGGCAGTCGCTGACGAAGACGCGCGGCAACTGCGTCAAGTGCCCCAATCGCCCCGTCGCAGACAGCCAACTGCTCCGTCCGATAGCCATGCCCGAACGCCCCCGCAAATTCAACCAATATGTGCTCAGCATCCGCCTCAATCCGTAAATCTGCCGCTCCGAGCATTGCGGACAAGGAGGAATCCCGCTCACGAAAGCCGCAGGCGGCAAACAAATTCGCATCCATTCGATGGCAGATTTCCGCAAACGAGCGGTTATAGCAGGCAATCTGTCCCCGAATCAACCGAAGAAGCGAAAGATATGCCTCAGTCTGTACCAGGCATGCGCGGGAATAAGTGCACAGAGCGTGAGAGAGAAGCAATGCCGCCAAAAGAATCCCTCCCCCGCCAAGCAGACGAAGCACGGCACTCAAAATTTTTTTACCGAAAGACCGCACGCCGTCTCCCCCGGACGTCGATCAATTGAAGCGCAGGCGAAAAACACATCTGCGTCAAATAACGTCCGCATAGCCGGTCGGCGTGCAAGTGCGTCGGGATCTGCGCCGTGTGCGGTTGCGATTATCGGCACACCGCACGCCTGTGCGGAAAGAATGGCCTCTGCATCCTCACGGTCCCCGATTTCGTCGCAAAGAATCACCTCAGGAGCAAGTGTACGCAAGGCAATTTCAATCCCTTCCCGACGGGGATAACCGGTGAGCAGATCAATTGTCCCTCCGCTCCGACAGAGAAACGGCGTCAGCTCACCGCGACTGTCGACAACCGCCGTCTGCCGCGGCGTCGGCCCGCGGGAAAGCCGAAGCGCAAGCGCACGCAAAAGCGTCGTTTTCCCCGCCCCCGGTGGAGCACAAATCAGCAGGGAGCGGCATCCTCCGTCCGCTTCAAGGAGGGGAAGAAGGCTCTCGGCGGCAAGCTCCGCCCCCGGCGGCATTTCCCCCGGCAAACGGATACAGAAGGAGCTGACGTCGCTGATTCCGACGATTTTCCTCTCCTCTACAGACGCACGACCCGCGATCCCGACCCTGCACCCGTCCCGAAGGGTCACGTATCCGCGGCAAATCGTTTCACGATGGGCATAAAGTGCCCCCTCGCAGAATTGATCAAGCAAATCCTCCATCATACCGGCTGTAACAGGTGCACGCCCGTACGTCCAGCCACCTCCGAGCCGAAGCGCAATCGGTGCACCAAGGCGAAGACGCACCTCCTCCGCGCATCCTCCCGTAGCAAGAAGGCCCGCCAACTCCCCACCCCAAGGCGCGGGCATCCTATCAGCCAATCGACCAAGCAGCGGATGCACCGCTTCGGCAATCACGCTCTCTCGCATTCTCTCTCCCCTTTGCTTGTCTCTGGGTGGATTATATGCGGCTTGTCTCGGGGATAGAACAAAGGATTCACAGCGGACGCTCCCATTATGCCGGGAAATAAACCTATACCTTTATTTCCGACGGGAACGTGACGCACAATTAGCCTTCCCCAGCGGGGAAGGTGGCACGGCGAAGCCGTGACGGATGAGGAGATCAACGTGGTATACATACGATCTCTATGATTTTGTTTTGCATAGACTCTTTCGTTTGTTGCTTTTGTGCAGTACGCTGACCATATGTGCAGTACTGAGGATGCTCTC
>JAZODX010000074.1:0-4042 GCA_045597265.1 Eubacteriales bacterium
CTGTGTGAAGAACTGACAGAAGATGAAAATAGCCGATGAGGTTTCTTTTTCGATTCCTCATCGGGATTTTCTTATCTTTTCTTATAAATCACAAGTTCGGGATTCTCTCCGTTTTCCTCGTAAGTACATACGAGAAGAAAATCCATGTTCGCGGCGATACCGAAGCATCTGCCGCCGAATTCGCTCTCCAGTTGACTACCGAGGTAGGTCTGCTTATCGTCAAGGAATTTCACCTTCTCCCCGTTCGGTAGCATATATTCCAGGTTTATAAATTCACCCGACAACACATTCAGATTCTCAACCTTGGGCAATCCCTCGATGTGCAAAAGAGTGTTGAACTCATGGATCAACTGTGTCTTAAATTCTTCGAGCTTTTCTTTTCCACCGATTTCGGCGTATCTCTTCCAAATATCAAGCGTGTATTCACCGTCAGCATAGCACCATTTACAGTATTCCTCATTGAAATTGCCATCGGTTTCACGGCTCGTGGTAGAGTCCTCAAGAGGCATACCGCAACATTGGCAAATGAGTTCTCTCGGAGAACCGAGAAGCGTATTGATCGACACGTCAAACAATTTTGAAAGCAGCTTGAGCGTATCAATATTCGGTATCGTTTCGCCATTCTCCCAACGGGAAACCGCCTGTCTTGTTACGAACACTTTTTCAGCAAGAGCTTCCTGCGAGAGTCCTTTTTGCGTTCTGAGTTCAAGTATGATATCCTTTGTTTCCATATAATCACCGCCCTTGTTCGTTGTGATCATATTATACCATAATTCCGAGGGCTTGACAAGCAACTCGCTGTTGCTTCGTTTAGAAACGGTCTTTCATAAACTTAATTCTTGACTCTATGGCTTTTTTCGTGGTCGGTGCTTTTTGCACAATATCAAAGCCGTGCATCGTCCCTTCGGTTTCGTTCAGTACCACCTCGATGCCAGCCGCGCGGAGCTTTTCAGCGTAGAGAATGCCGTCATCGTGCAGGCAATCGAACTCTGCCGTTTCGATATAGGCTGGAGGCAGACCCTCAAAGTTCTCGGCCTCCACGGGAGAATAATACACGTAGCTCGGATCGTCCTTGTCAACCTTGGTCATGGGGCCGATGCGATCCGAAAGCGAGGAATTCCACATCGGCGTGTCCGTGTATTTTTTGCAGGACTCGCTGTTTCCGCGCGCGTCAAGATAGGGATATGGCAACATCTGAAACAGGAATTTTACGGGGTGTTCTCTTTCCTTAGCCATCATGCACACGCCCACCGAAAGCGTCGAGCCTGCGCTGTCTCCCCCAATGCCGATGCGCGTGGTGTCGATGCCGAGCGAATCGGCGTTATCATATGCCCAGCACATAGCCGAATAGCAGTCCTCATAGAACACGGGATGCGGATGCTCGGGCGCAAGACGGTAGTTCACGAATACGACCTTGCAACCGACTTCCTTGGCATACCGCATGGCATTTTTGTAATGATAACCCGCCGCAGGAAGCACGAAGCCGCCGCCGTGAATGTAGATTAGACACGGAGCGTTTCCGTTTAGTGTCTTGGGGGACATCAGAAAGCACTCGATCTTCTCGCCGTCATAGCTTTCGACTTCGTGACGGCACATGTCGAGCTCCTTGTCCTTGTAGATGTATTTCGGCGTTTTCATATGCGGAACAGCCATCGCGAGGAATTTCTCGCTGATAGGCGGCGTGAAATGTGAGAATGGGAAGAATTCTTTTTTGATCGAGTATTTCGACATAAGCGTATCACTCCATTCGGTAAGTTGCGATATACACCGTGCCGTCATCGTGGGGAATCCCTGGATCATCCTGTGTAAAGCTTGGCTTCATCCCCAGCTCTCGCGCAGCAAGGTCGAAATGGCACAACGCGATGCCCATATCGATTCTCTGCATATCCAGTGCCTCATGATTCCCAAATCCGCTGCTGCGCTTCAGATAAAAGTGAACGGCATTGTCCTTAACAACAGCGCGCCACGGCTGCTTGTTGACCGCAGACGGAGCCCACCGCACCATTTCCAAGGGATAGGCAAGCTCACCCGCCTTTTCCTCGGTCAGAGGAGCATCAAACGAACCGTCAAAGAACAGCTCCTCAAAGGGCAGTCTGTCGTCGGCCTTGATCGCTTTGCGCATCACGCTCTCACGCAAAGACATCTTGTTTGCAGGGTAACCCAGAGGACTTGCGCAAGGCATCATTTCGTCCTCTGCAAGTGCCATTGCGGCTTCATAGGCAGGGCGATTCATGGTGCCGCCGAGCCATACCGTGCCGATGCCCAGCGACTGCGCATACAGCACCAGCATCTCAAAGGAATATCCGAATGCCTCGAATGCCGACGGTAAACGCTTAATTTTACCGCCTACGTAGAGATCCGTACCGATCACAACTGGACATTTCAGTCCTTTCTCACCTGCGTCCATCAGCTTAAACGCCACGCCTATACCATACGGATTTTCGATATTCTCCATAAAAGCGCACAGCCTTGCCTTGTCCTCGGCAGTAATCGCTCTGCCGTCATAGGTTCGTACGCTGCGCCTGTTTTTTATAAGTTCTTTGATGTTTTCCATAATACATTCCTCTCATCATTCTTGTACTCTTAAACCCTTATACGGCAATTCGTAAAGCTTGAGCGCTTCTTACATTTCAGCTACCATATCATCAATGTCACGGTAAGTGTTGTGAAAAGCGGCAGGCTCTGCATCGTCCGCGGCGTAACCGATCGGAAGCATTGCCGTCACACGAATGTTTTCGGGCAGAGACAGCGCATCTTCTACGGCATCAGCGGCGAACGCGCCGACCCAGCAAGAGCCGATCCCCTGCTCCCATGCTTCCAGCATCATGTGGGTGCAGACGATGGCGGCGTCGGTCTCGCCCGAGCTGTATCCGGGCATACGGCGGTTCTTCCAATCGCGCTCCTTATCGTAACCGATCACAAGAATCACGGGCGCGTCGAAGGTAAAGCGGCAGACCTCGGCAAGTTTTGCACGGTTTTCTTCGCTTTTTACAACGTATATCTTCTGCGGCTGATTGTTGCAGGCGGTGGGAGCCACGCGCCCTGCTTCTAGGATCGCCGCAAGCTTTGCGTCCTCGATCATATCGTTTTTGAATTTACGCACGGAATAGCGTGCCTTTGCAAGCTCAAGAAAAGTCATAATTCTCTATCATCCTTTCGTTAACGTATTCGTCTTTCATTTTCTCTTATAATTCAAAACAAGGTTTCCGTTTTCATTTTCAGCCTTTACAAGCTCAAAATTCGCAATGTCCGCATCCATAAACAACGGCTTGCTGTCCTTGTCTGCCACCGTGGGAGCAACTACAAGGCTGAGTTCGTCCACCGCGCCCGCTCTTTCAAATGCACCGTTAATGATGCTACCGCCCTCCAAAAGCAGAGTGTTACAGCCGATGATATTCTTCAGCTTGAACAAAGCAAGCTCCACGTCAATGGAGTTCTCGCCCGCGAAGATATACGGAATCTCCATGGATTCCAGATAGCCGAGGTAGCGTTCATCTACATCTTCGGACAGCACCTCGATGATCCGCGCGCCGTCATAGCCGGGATCTCCGTCGGGATCGATGATCTTATTCGACTTCCAGCCAAGCTTGCCGTGGGTATCGAAAGCAATCGCATAGAATCCACTGAGGTCGTCCACGATGAAGTCCATTTTCATATCCATATCGTGGCGCACAGGCTTATACTTACTCAAATCGGGATACCAACCGCCCGTGAAGCTCCCTTCCATGGTCACTCGGCCGCAGATAAAGCCGCCGGCTTTCAACTCGCGGTTGAGACGATAATAAATGTCGGTTGCTCCGGCGCACTCGGGCTGAAACAAGAAGTCGCCCGTGACCTTGCCGTCAATGCTGGTCACCATATGGCAAATGATATATGGTCTGTTCATATTGCAATCCTCTTTTCTTTGTCTTCAGCGGTAAAAATTTGAACTGCGACATTAAGTTTCGATCTTGCCCTTCCAATCAAGGATCCCGCCAAATTCAACGATATTCGTATAGCCAAGCTTCACCAGCTTCTCGGACGCCTCTTTACTTCGGCGACC
>JAZODX010000075.1:0-8393 GCA_045597265.1 Eubacteriales bacterium
GCTACGATCCGACTTAGCCGTACACATCAGAAGCACGAGGCAAATCGATACGATCCGCATGAAGGTGGTGTGTTTCATTGGTTTTCTCCTTTTGTAATTTTATCACTTATTCGCCGGTAAAGGCCTTGACGTAGTTCTCCACCAGGGTGGTGTTGGACTTTTCAATGCTCTTATATACCGCTGCGAAATTGTTCATTTTAAGTCCGCCAAGCGTACGGAGCTGGCTGTCTGGCGTCAGGTTGAGTGCCGTGGACATCTCGATGCAGATCGAGCTGAAGAGCAGCTTGAGCATCTCGGTACTGTCCTCATCGGGCGAATAGCGGAGCTGCATGGCGCGCTCGATATGTGCGGGATAGATGATCTCGTAGGAATGATGCATCAGCTCGGCAACCATCGCCGAGGTGAAGTCAATCTCGGAGTTGTTATCCGGAATACCGACCGCCGTACCCAGCTTGGAGTGGGTGGGGCTGATGTAGTTTTCCTGCTGCTCGTCAGCCTTCGGGAAGGGGATGATGCCGTAATCAACACCCTTTTCGGCCAGCGGACGCATACCGTATACCAGCATGGGGGCAAAGAGCTGCTGATTGAGGGCAAAGGGATCGACATCAAAGCGGGTCGCCTCAACAAGACCGTGGATCGAAGCCGACCCGTCAAAGAGAAAATCGGTGATGGTGGTCAGAATATCGTTGTTTTTCTCGGAGAGGCCGACGTAGACCGGCAGATCGTCCGAATCCTTGTCGACAAAGCTTCCGCCCATACCGACGAAGAAGGTGAGAATATAACCCGAATGCGCAATGATGCCCATCTGGTCATAGCCGGTCAGCTTACCGTCCTGGTCAACGTCGACCGTGACCTGCTTGGAATATTCGTACATTTTGTCGATGGTCCACTTGCCGTCAAGCGCCAGCTGATTGAGATCGGGCAGGCTGTACTTTTCGACCATCGGCTTGTTGTAGGCCATGTAGGACAGAGTCTCAAAGACACGCATATTGAAATAACCGATCAAGAGATATTCCTGCTCGCCGATCGAAAGCTGATGGCGCATATTCTGGTAATACCAGGGCGCGTCAAGATCAAGATAGGGCAGCTCGGCCACGTCGGCAAGATAGCCCTGCTGAGCCGCAGACATGATATCGCAGATACGGATGGAGGCAAAATGGAAGTCGTCGTTGCCTGCGTTCATGGCATTGATGAAGGTCTTCAGACCCGCAGCGGTCGAAGCCTCAACATTCTCGATGGTAACGCCGTGCTTTTCTGTAATCTGCGCGTTGCGCTTAAAAATCGCATCGTTAATGATATCGCCCGATTCCGCATCGTAGGAAATCTCGCTGAACGGGAAATCGGTGTTCTTTTCGTTGGTAAGCACACGCAGAGACATCCCCGAGAAGTCGTCCTCGATCACCGGACCGGGATAGGTTGTTTCGCTCGGCTCGGTCTCGATGGGCGTCGTGTCGGCGGGGGCGGTGGTATCGGCCGGTGCCGCCGTCGTGTCGACTGCAGGAGGCGTGGACGTTCCGCAGGCGGCAAGTAAGGTCGCAAGCATCAGAAGCACGAGAAGGATGGATACGATTCTTTGCATAATATCTCCTTTCAATTTTGAGGGGAAATCGGCACATTGCGGATGAATACACCGAAAACGATAGAACGTAATGTTTTCAACCTCTTTTCTCCATTATATCATATATTTTTCAAATTTTTTAGGAGAAATCAATATTTTTTTGTGCCGAATTCAGACTTTATGCCAAACAACAAACCTTCTTTCTGCATTTTCTCTTCACGAAGCAAACAGGGGTGCCGCGCGAAGATGAGCGGCACCCCTTGGGGTAAACGAAATTATTTAAGGAACTGCAGATCGTCCACGTAGACGCTGCCCGCACCTCCTGCGGTAAAGTTGAAATCCATGGCGGCGAAGGACTTGAGGGAAACGTTGGTGAGCTGGCTTCCCGATGCATTGTAAAGCTTCTTTAAGTCAAAGGAAACCTCCACCCAGCCGCTCTTCGCGGGAATCGAAGTAACACTCGGCTTGGCAAAGCCGCTTCCGATCTTGAGGTCGCCGACGGTCAGCGCCGTGTCGGAATCGTTTTTGATCTTGACGGTCAACTTGCCGAAGCGCGTGTAGTCAAGGATCTGGTCACGAAGCAGGATCGGGGTTCCCTGCATGGTCTCACCGATGAGCAGCGGGCTGACGGTGAATGCGCCTTCAGCGGGAACGGCGACCTTCAGCGAGGAGTCACCCTGCGCCTTGACAGCCTTGTCGTAGCTTACGCCAATCTCCTTCTTGTTCTGCTTTGCCGTCCAGGTGTTGTACTGCTTGGCAAAATGGTCGGGATCACGGGTCAGATGCCAGGTCAGCGGCAGGTCAAAGTCAGCATAGAGGATCGTCGGCGTGGTACTTGCATTCTTCGGCATGTTGATACCGAAGGGAGAAGCAACGTAGAGCAGCTCTCCGCCATAAGTACAGCCGAGGTTGCAGTTATAGGCGTTGAGCTCGTATGCATAGGTAGCCGAAACGGGGCTCGGCACGCTGGGCGAGCTGAGCTCAACCTTATCCTTGCCCACGATCTTGGCGTTTGCAGGATAGTATACGCCGTCAGCACCGCAGACCGTGAAGCCGCGCAGAACGCTCGAACCGCCCGTGATGCAAAGGCCGTCGGCAACATTGGCAAAGGTCAGCGTCAGCGTGCTGCCGGAGGTCGCCGTGCTGACTGCGATCGGCGGCTCGGAGGAATATCCGGTCTCACCGTAAACCATCGCCATCGCGGAAGCGGCCATGCGCTCACCGATCGGCTTCTTCTCGTGCGGGTGACCGGCGTTGTTGTTCTTGTCGTGCTCGGGGCACATATCGTACATGGCAGGTGCCGATACCATCGTCTCGGATGCGGCATAAGCGGCAACCGAAGCGGTGAAGGGAGCGTAGTACTGCGGATTGCCCGTGTTCAGATAGGGTACGATCATCGACATGATGAAGGGCATCTCGCCTTCTCCAAAGCCGAAGAGACGGCAGTACTGGCGGTACATGACGTCGAGCTCCTCCGCATAAGTACCGGCACGCTCGTTCATATCCTGCTCGCCCTGATACCAAATGAGGCCCGCAACCTGAAGACCGACCGTGGGGGCAACCATCGAGTTGTAAACAGCGGTAGCCTGACGGTAGCCGGTCTTATCCCAGGAGGAAATCGGCTTATAGTTCTTGGCAATGGCAGAATTCGTGGTGAGGAAGGGGGTTGCGTTGATGGTCTCGCGCGAGATCCAGGAACGAACGGGGCAGCCGCCGACGGCGTAGAAGATAAAGCCAACCGGAACGTCCAGCTTCTCGCGGAGGACACGGGTGAAGTAATAGGCAACAGCGGATGCACTCGACATGGCCGTCTGGTTATTGCCAAGCACCCAGCTGATGTTGGTGTGATTGTCAAGCGGGGTCGCCGAATAGCCGGCCGCCGGCTTGTTGACCATCATGACGCGGACGTATTCATCCTTGACGAAGTTGGACGGGAAATCCTGGTCCTTGGTGAGGGTGTATGCCATGTTCGACTGACCGGTGGCAATCCACAGCTCACCGAAGACGACGTTGGTCAATTCCTTTACCTTGTAGGTACCGTTGAGGATGCGGATGCTGTACTTCTCGTACGAACCGTCAACTGCGGCAAAATCAGCCGAGAAGGTCTTCTTCAGCGGATCGATGGTAACCGGAACGTCCTGCAGAACGGCGTTGCCGATGCAAAGCTGTGCGTGGTAGCTGCCGTACACCTCGGTAAAGGTACCGGTGATGCTGAACGGCTTCTTCTGCTGGAGCATCATGTTGTTCTTGAAAATCGACTTGATGGTCATCTTCGTCTTGGCTGCGTCGGGATGCGTCTCGGTCGAGATCGTACCGTCACCCGCAGGAATGTCGTAGCCAAGCATGATCGATTTACGCAGCGTGGGGTCCACGATACGGGTAACGAGCGCTGCGGACTCGGCGCGGCTGATGCCGGTCGCGGGATTGAAGGTGCCCTTATCGTCCGAGCCGGTCACAATACCTGCGCGGTAGAGCATATAAACAGCCGAAGCGAAGGAATCGGTATCCTTAACGTCGGGAATGGCATTGGGGGCTACGGCGTTTACCTCAGCCAGCTCCTTCTCGGGAACCGAGCGGGAGAGCAGGCGGGCAAAATCGGCGCGGGTAATCGCAGCGCCGTAGTCGGCGAAGGTCTCGGTCAGAAGACCCTCATTCTTTGCGTAGTCAACGTAGGGCTGATACCAGGGATTGGCATTGCTCTCGTCGATTACCTTGCCCATATAAATCGCATTGATGCGGGCAAGCAGGGTGATGGTCTCGGCAACCGTGATGCTACCGGTGGGGTTAAAGGTGGTATCGCTGTTGCCCTTCATCAGGCCGTATGCGTAGACTGCACCAACGTTGGCGTTAAACCAGTCGGCAGCCTTGACGTCGCTGAAGCGACCGTCGGTATAGGTGTTGACCTTGGCAAAGTTAGACAGGCTCTTCTTTGCAACAGCACCTCCGCCTGCGGGGGTGTGCGCCGCAATCGTCGCAACCTCCTCAGCGGTCAGAATCTTATCGTAAACGCGGATATCGTCAAATTCGATCGGCTTGCCGCGACCGTTATTACCGGCTGCATCCAGCTTGCCGAGGAACATCCTGCTCCAAACGGTGGAGGCAACATTGGCATAGTAATTCGTGAATACAGAATAGTTAACACCGTCGGTGGACATATAGATGTTGAGATACATCGTCTCATCATCATAGTCTACCGTATAGGCGGCGTGTACCCACTCGGCATCCGGCGCAACCTTCTCTTCATGGTCGTAACGCTTGTTGTTCTCGTTCTTCTGGTCAAGCATCCACGAGCCAAAGAAAAAGCTCTTGCCGTTGTCACTCGATCTGGTCCAGAGGCGGAGCAGCTTGTCTCCCTCGGTAGCAAAGATATTATTTCCCTGCGCATCGTAGTTTTCTGCGTTGATTGCCTTCGGTCTGAAGCGGAAATAATAGGTCTTTCCGTACATATCGCGGATATCGTCACTCGGCTCGAGCAGCATAACGTTGCCCGAAAGATCAGAAACGATCGCCGTGCCGTTCTCTATCTTGTTGTCTTCACCGAGAACGGTAATCACGTCAGTCTCGATGCCGGCCGGTGCCTTGTCGGAGACGCGTTCCTCGAGGTCTGCTCCCTCAAAGTCAAACCAGGCAACGACGTGATCGTTGAGATCGTCTGCCGCAGCAGGGATGACCAGCGCGCTCATGATCATCATGAACGCAAAGAATGCGGATAAAATTCTTTTTTTCATGACTTACTCCTTGTATAAATTTTTCAAGAAATCTGCCAAATTTGAGGAAATCAAGAAATAACAAACCTTCCCTCAAAAAAGGCGATTCTAACTGATAAATATATTTTAGCACAAGCACGAGAAGAATAGGAAGAGGGAAATCGATATAAATTTGGGTCGAATCGATAATCACGATGGAAAACGCTTTGCGCAAAGGCCCGGCCTTCTTTTCCGTTTCGCCGGGCAGTTAAATTCATACGGCATCTTACCGTCCGGCGGCGGGCGACCACTGGTCGCCCCTACGCAGAAATTGTACGGATTTCCCGTAGGGCGGGGGCTTGCTCCCGCCGCTGCCATGCGCATAAATACGCAAAAAATCTCGATTGGGAAAGGATGCGCACAAGTAGCCTTCTCACACCGGAGAAGGCTTTTTTATCCGTTAGGTTTGGTAGATAAATCCACACGACATCTTATCGTTTGACGGCGGGAGCAAGCCCCCGCCCTACGGCTGTGTTCGGTTACCCCATACCCCCGTAGGGGCGATCATTGATCGCCCGCACCATGCACATCTTGCCCTTTGGCGGCGGGAGCAAGCCCCCGCCCTACGGCCGTGTTCGGTTACCCCATACCCCGTAGGGGCGATCATTGATCGCCCGCACCATGCGCATCTTGCCCTTTGGCGGCGTGAGCAAGCCCCCGCCCTACGGCAAAAGTGTTCGGACGTTCTAAAAACAGAAAAAGGAGAGTCCCGAGGGACTCTCCTTTGTTGTGTTTGTGTTAACTTATGCGCCGATCTTAGCCAGGTCTTCTGCAGTCAGAACGGTGTCGTAGATACGAACATCATCGAAAGCGAAGTCTCTGCAGCGGGTGTTGCCGCGGCCAAGCTCAAATGCAGTCCACTCAAGAGCCGGGAAATCAGCATTCGTACCGGTGGTATGCTGATAGGTTACACCGTCGGTGGAGAGGTATGCGTTGAGTACCAGTGCACCGGATGCATCGCGATCAAAGGTGTATGCAGCATAAACGTCCTTACCCTCTTCGATTGCGAAGGGAGAGGTGTAGTTCAGTACCCAGGACGTATTGTTGGGCAGCCACATACGCTCGATGCGCAGACCGGACTCGGCAATCTTACCGCCCTCAATAAAGGTGCGGAGAATACCCTTGATCTGAATGAAGTCAGGACCGTAGTTCTTTTCGTGCTGATCCATACCGTATACCTTGAACTTCAGGAATACGGTCTTGCCGGTCAGATCAATATTGTCGTTGTCGGGATCAAGTGCAATGTAGCTGTCTTCCTTGGCAGCATTTACGTATGCAACGCCGTCCTTGAGCTCTACGTTACCAACGAGAACTGCAGGCAGTGCGTCAAAGCCGTTAGCGGCCTTGTCAGCCAGCTGTGCGTCTGCATCTGCGCCCTCGAAGTCGTACCAGGTCAGAAGGTGAGCGTCAAGCTCGTTGCCCTCAGCAGGAGTCTCGGGGGTCTCAGGGGTCTCAGGAGTTTCGGGAGTCTCAGGGGTCTCGGGCGTTACAACAGCACCGGTAGACTTGAAGGTAGCCGTAATCTGCGGAATAGCAGCGGGCATCAGGAAGCTGTACTTGCCTTCGCCGAGATCGGTGGTCTTGACGACGTAGCCGTTCTTGCCGAGGACAGTCAGGGTGTCGAGCTCGTAGCCTTCATCGGGGGTTACAGTCAGGGTAACCTTGGTACCTGCGAAGGTACGTGCACGGTTGGAGGTAACGGTACCGTTCTCGGTAGCCGCGATGTTGATGTTACGGATAACGGGCCAGAAGAAATGGAACTGCGAGAAGGTGTTGGTGGGAGCAGTAGTTACTCCGCCGGTCGTACCACCGGTCGTGCCACCCTGGCCACCCTGGCCACCCTGTGCAGGAGGTGGATTGGATGCATCGGTCGGCTTATCGTCGGCGATAACAACAACTTCTTCAGCGGTCAGAACCTTGCCGTAGATACGGAAATCGTCAAGCTCGTAGTCTACGCAACGGGAGTTGCCCTTACCGATCTCAAACTTAGTCCAGTTAATGCCGCCATGGAGGCTGGAATCAGAACCGGTGGTCTGGGTGTAGGTTACGCCGTCGTTGGACATATATGCATTGACGGTCAGCTTGTTGGACGCAGCATCATATTCGAATGCATAAATCGCATGGATATAGCCGGTGTCAGCCTGCTTATGCGAAGCGCTGTAGTTCAGAACAAAGCCCTTATTGTCCTTCATCCACATACGCTGAGCACGAAGGCCATCGGTCATTACATTGCTGCCCTCGAAGAAGGTGCGGAAGAAGCCGGTCAGATGCAGGAAGTCTGCACCGTAATTCTGCGGGTGCTGAGCAGTTGCAATGCCCTTAAAGCGCATATAAATGGTCTTGCCGTTCATGTCGGTATTATCGGCATCAGCGGTAAGCGAAACGCATGCGGAAGAATTCGCTGCAGCAATCTTTGCAACACCGTCTTCAACGACAACAGTGCCGTTCGGAACAGCAGCAGTTGCTGCGGTGCCGGCGGGAGCCTTATCAGCAAGCTGCGTTGCGGAATCGGCACCCTCAAAGTCATACCAAGAGATAACATTGGCATTGAGGTTGTACTCATCAGCGGAAACGGGTACGATGGCGAGAGATCCCAGAACCATGAGTGTTGCCATCAGGGCCGAGATCAGTCGAAATTTCTTTGTAGTCATTTCTTTTTCTCCTTTTTTGTATAATTTGTGCTAAAGAAAAATACCCAATATTATTATACAACGGTCATTTTGACAAAACAACGGAATAATCAATATGACTTTGGGCGAAATCAATACAAATTTCATGTTTTTGTCTTCAAAAAGTCGAAAATTTTTCATATTTGGCAATTTGCAGAACTGCTCGGAGACAGGAATACCCCCAAAATCTACACCCCCGACACGGGGTGACAACAAAGGTATACCTTTGTTGCCATACGAAACACATATGCCAAGGCTCCCTTGTGCAAAGGGAGCTGTCACCGAAGGTGACTGAGGGATTGTAAACGAAACGGTTAGCAGTGCTCATCATTTTCATGTTACAGCGCTGTATTAGGCTGGTAACAATCCCTCCGTCACGGCTTGCGCCGTGCCACCTCCCTTTACACAAGGGAGGCTTGA
>JAZODX010000076.1:0-8221 GCA_045597265.1 Eubacteriales bacterium
TCTGCCGTAGCAGCAGTTTTCAAGGAACATGAATTTGGTCCCCGTTCTCTCCTGGGTGTGCACCAGCTGCCAGCACTCGTCGACGGAATACGCGCCGCCGATCTCCGAGCCGACGGGAATTCCCGCCTCAAGGAAGGCCAGCGTTATTTCAACGTGGGACTCCCAGGAGGAGGCAATGACGACGGCATCGATTTTGCTTTTGTCGAGCAGGTCGTGCCAATCGGTCGTGCAGAAGGTCCCGGTTGTACCGTATTTTTCATCCACCTCTTTCTTGCCCGCCTGTGCTCTGTCCTCGTAAAGATCGCAGACAGCGGTTACCACGACGTCATGCAAAAATACATCGTGGATCAGTACGCCGCGGAGAATCCCCTTGCCTCTTCCGCCAAAGCCGATTAAACCGATTCTGATTCTGTTCATTTTTATCTCCTTTTCGGTAAAAAGAATTGCTTTTTTTCTGCCCTTAGTGTATAATGAATTTGATTTCTGCACAAGTATATTTTGAAGCGGAAATATGGACAAATCAACCATTTGATCGGAGATGGACCAATGAAGCAGGATCCGGGCGGGCTGAACTTATACGAATGTGTCAGCGATGAATATTCCCTTGTGGTCAATTGTGCCGGGGAGATGTATCTTCCGCTTCGCTTTTCCACCGAAAACCGCAGCGGAAGAGCAGATTATTACCTGCTGTACCTGGTGCAGGGGCATATGGACGTATTGACCGATGCGGGATGGCAGAAGCTTGGGCCGGGGACGGCAGTGGTTTTTTATCCCGCCAAGCCCTATGCGTACCGCAATCAAAGCGAGGAAACGGTCAGATACTATTTCGTGCATTTTACCGGCGCGGATGCGGAGAAGGTTGTGCACCTATGCGGGTTCCCTGACGCCCATCCGCGCGAAATCGGGGTAAGAGAAAAATGGATCGAGCGTATCGAGGCAATCAGCCGTGAAATGCTCTCCGGGGCAGAACTGCATATGCTGGGCTGCTGTCAAATGCTGATGGAGCTCTTCTGGGAGGCCGGGCGCGCAGGGGCGGCTCCCTCTGCCGGCGAGCTGCTGCGTTCAAGAGAGTATATTGCCCGCAATTACGCCCATCCGCTGACGGTTGAGGCACTTGCGCAGATGGAGCATCTGAGCGTAAGCCGATACAGGGCACGCTTCCGTGCGCTGGCGGGGAAGGCCCCGAAGGATTATCTGACCGAGACCCGCCTGAGAAAGGCCATGGAGCTGCTTGCGGGAACGAATCTTTCGGTCGGAGAGATTGCCGAGCTGGTCGGCTTTGGCGATCAGCTGTATTTCAGCAGAATCTTCAAGAAGAAAATCGGCGTCTCCCCGTCGGCCTACCGACGGGATAAATGAGACGTTTGGGTGTACGAAAGCAAAAGCATCCGACCGCAGATGATGCAGTCGGATACTTTTGCTTTTTGTTATTTCGGCCTGATACCGGATTATGCCTTGAGGAAGAGAATGGATTCGTTTTTCACGGTAAAGGTATCGGACGCAGTGCCCGTTTCGCGGTCGGTCCATTTTCCGGCAAGCTTAAGCTCGTAATCGGCACCCGTGAAGTTGGATACCACGAGATATCTGCTTTCGTTGACGAACATGGAAGCGTAAACGGCATCGGGGATGGGGGAGAGAATATCGGCGCATTCACGCAGCTCGATATACGCGAGGGAGTTCTCTTCCACCATCGGCTGATACAGGGTGAGATATTTGCACCAGGTGGGATATTCGTCTGCGGTAGGCGGGATGGCAGACCACTCGCTGTAAATGTGCGGTCCGTCGGGATGTGCCAGCGCATATTCGCGCGCGCGGCGGAAGAAGTCGTACATACTTCCCGGGCCCTTATCGCCGTAATACGTAACGTCGGCGGTAATTCGGCTGCCGTCAACCGGTCTGCCGCGTGCCAGGAGCGGGAACTGCAGGAAGGGGATCGTTTTGGCAAAGTGATATTCAAATCCGCCCTGTACGTTGCGCGAGAAGTCGGGGCAGGGAACCACGTAATCGGGATGCTCCTTGCCGACGCCGATCTGCGAATTCTTCACGCCCTCACCGATCCAGAGATAATCGTAAACGCGATCCTTCACGGGCGGTGCAAAGTTATAGTCGGCGTGTACCTTGTAAATACCGCCGCGGCGCTTGACCTCGCCGTAAATGGCCGACATCAGATCCTCAAGCTCGGGATCGTATTCCTGCTCAACCGTCTCACCGCGTGCAATGGCTGCCCAGTCGTAGTCCTTGCTGCCGTCACGACCCATATCGTTGTAAATACCGTCGAAATCGTGACGGTCAAGCACGGCGATGGTGCGCGGCAGTAAGTATTCACGCCATTCGGGGCTTCCCGCATAGCAGTGCTGATAGTCGTACTCTACCTGAGAGAGTCTGTAATCGTAGCGAATGAATTCGGGACGGAAATCGGGGTCATGCCAATGGAAATAGCCGGTGGAAACGTAAGGGATAATTTTGATGCCGTGCTTATGGCAAAGCTCGATGAAGGCGTCCATGCCTTTGGGGTCATGTGAGGTGTACTTATCCGCCCCTAAATAACGGATCGGGTCGGTCCAGTCCTCATGAACCTGAATCAGCTTAACCCCGTTTCGGGCAAGGTCGGCAATCAGATTCTCATCATATTCGGTCGGCATGATCGAGAAAGGGGAGGGATATCCACCAAGATGATAAATGGCCTGTCCCGGCAGATAGTCGTGAATGCGCTTGCGTGCGTAATATTTTTTGTTGTTTTTTTCGGCAAGATTGACATTATCGATTCTTGCACGGTGCTCGGCGAGCGACAGCTGTCTCATGATGTTTTCCTCCGATTTGAGATTGACATGATTATATCGCAGATTTTGGGTTTTGTCAATGAAAATGTACGGAAAGATAAGTTTGTCGGAAGGAAGGATAAGCTTTTTGGGTGGATAGGTAAGTTTTGAGAATGAAACGATCGATTCGGCGGACGGACGGATAAGCTTTGGCGGTCATCCGAGTGAAGTGTTTTGCCGATGGTGCAATGTAGAAACGCCTATATGCGGAAGATGAATATGACGATTTCAGAGAAAAGAGAAAAAAGAAAAGAGAAAAGAGAAGAGTGAAAAGACCAAAAAGAAGCGGCAATTTTCTGTCGAAAATTGCCGCTTCTTTTTGTCTATGGGCTACGAAAAAGATATTTTCGGTAGATTGGTGTATGAATTCGAACCTTCACATCTTTTAGTGAAATTGTTCGCGTTCGCTCACGGTGAAATAATTTCCTTCGGAAAATGTGAAATATTGCTCCCTATGTAAGCAAAAGTACACCTCATTACTTGTCAACGCAAATCCGTATGTTATCCGGAGTAATGTTGCCTTTTACTAATACTTCCGGAGAGAATAAATTTCCGTCTTTGTATTGAGATAGTGGAATAGCAGTTGTTTCGTATAATTTTACAAATAACTCGGAGGCGCGCTCGTTTATAGGGATATTCATTCCGCCATACTTTGCTCCACCGTATTTATACATCATAGCAAAGCTGATATAATCCATACTTGCAACGATACAATCATTTTCATCTACAGTGATTTCAAGACATATCGTATCATCGGAGAAAATTTTATTGTCAGACGGAGATAACCAGCAGAACACAACATTTTTTCTAAGTTCAGTAAAAGACTCGTATCTTGATGTAGTTTTAAGACCACTGTGCATTATGCTGTCAAGATTCGCTTTGTCGGTATAATGATAAAGTTTCATTTTACATTTTCCTTTGCGGTGTTGATAGAGGAAATAAGCATTCTGCGAATTGAACCACAATCGTGTAGAATGGTCTTTGCAGCTTCACTGGAAATCAATTCTGCTTTTTGAGCAATCTCGATCCAGTATTCTGTTTCATAGCATTCCTTTAATGCAATCTGCAGCTTGGAAATAAAATCAGGACGGCTGTGAGCATATTTCGCCTCGCGGATATTTGCTCCAATACTCGTTCCGCTCCGTTCAAGCTGATTTGACAGAGAATAATGTCCTTTTATATTTTCTGTCAGTTTAAAATTTGAATTGCAAATTCTGTTGACATATCAGCAAGTTTATTTTCAGCCATCGAGATCACTTCTTTGCATACATTATATCACAGATTTCCATGATTTTCAATGAAATCGCGCAAACGCGATGAAATCCTCACTCCGTTCGGATGAAATCAGCTAACGCAGATGAAATTAAATCCGCCCTTATCTCCCGACGAAGTCGGATTTCATCACGGAGTGATTTCATCCACCGCAGGTGGATTTATCCCGTACTTAAGGACGGATTTAGTTGAAAAGAACCCACACTTGTCGTAGACAAATGTGGGTTCTTTTCTGGTACGGGTAACAGGGGTCGAACCTGCACGGTTGCCCACCGGATCCTAAATCCGGCGCGTCTGCCAATTCCGCCATACCCGCGCACTCTCTATCATACCACGTTTGGCGCGTTTTGTCAAGTTGACGGGACGAGGGAAATGTGGGGAGGGAATGAAAAAGATTTTTTGTGAAATATTGAAAAAAATTTCACAAACCTATTCCTTTTTTGTTGCGTTTCGTGTATAATGAATGTATAGCCCGTCCGTGAGAAGCGGCGGAATTTATTCCCCAAAAGGAGGAAACCGAGGCACGGTTGAACGCTTCGGAGAAAAAACGTATGAAAATTGAGAGCATTGTCAAGCTGCTTTGTGCGGAGGTGCTTTGCGGTGGCGACCGACTGGATACCGAGATCCACACCGCCTGCGGAAGCGATATGATGAGCGACGTGCTGGCTTACGTCAAGGAGCAGGCAGTCCTTTTGACCGGACTGGTTAATCCTCAGGTAATCCGCACGGCAATGATGATGGACATGCGCTGCATCGTCTTCGTGCGCGGCAAGACGCCGACCGATGATATGATTGCACTGGCCGAGGAGAACGGAATCGTTCTTTTGTCGACTGAGGAGAGAATGTATGTTGCCTGCGGTAAGCTTTACGCAATGGGACTCGCGGGGGACGGGGAGGAACTGACATGAGTGAAGCGCTGAAATATCATTTTACCGTTGTCGGCGGTGATTTCACCTCGGCCGGAAAGGCTTCGGTCAACGTAAAAAAATTGCTCCGTCAGCTCGGTCTTTCTCCCGACGTGATCCGCCGTGTTTCGATTGCTATGTACGAGGGTGAGATCAATATGGTCATTCATGCGAACGGCGGAACGGCCGATCTGGAAATTTATCCTGACCGTATCGTAATTATCCTGGCCGATAGCGGTCCGGGTATTCCCGATATTGAGATGGCGATGCAGGAGGGCTTTTCCACGGCACCCGACAATATCCGTTCGCTCGGTTTCGGCGCCGGCATGGGTCTGCCCAATATGAAACGATATACCGATGAGATGAAGATTGATACCGAGGTTGGAGTCGGCACGACCGTCACAATGCAGATCAATCTGTAAGAAAATATGTTTTTAAAGAGGAGGCTTCGTGATGTCAGAGTACCCTTACCGTCATTCGGTGTCTCTTGAGCTGGATAAATGTAAAGGTTGTACTAACTGTCTCAAGCGCTGTCCGACCGAGGCGATCCGTATCCGAAACGGTCACGCGGTAATCAAATCGGAGCGTTGTATTGACTGTGGAGAGTGTATCCGCGTCTGTCCGTACCGAGCAAAGATAGCACTTTGCGATAAGCTTGAGGATTTTGCCGATTACAAATGGAAAATCGCCATTCCCGCACCTGCACTTTACGGGCAGATCGATAAGCTGGACGATCTGGATTACATACTGACCGGTCTCGTTGAGCTCGGCTTCGACGACGTCTTCGAGGTGGCGCGCGCTGCTGAAATCGTTTCCGAATATACGCGGCAGTATCTGCATCGCCCCGATATCATCAAGCCGGTAATTTCGTCTGCCTGCCCGGCCGTGGTGCGCCTGATCAGCGTGCGCTTCCCTTATCTGCTCGACAACGTCCTGCCCATTTTGCCCCCCGTTGAGCTGGCGGCGAAGCTGGCAAAGGAGGAGGCACTGCGCCGTCATCCCGAGCTTGAGGAAAAGGACGTCTGTGCGCTGTTTATTTCGCCCTGTCCCGCAAAGGTGAGCTACGCCCGCAATCCGATCGGCGTGGAGAAGAGCGCGGTCGACGGCGTTCTGTCGATCAGCGATATTTATTTCCGCCTGATTCCCGCAATGAAGAAAATCAAAAATCCCTACGTTACCTCACGCTCGGGCATTATCGGCATCAGTTGGGCAGGCTCCGGCGGAGAGTCATCGGCACTGCTCAATGATAAGTATCTGGCGGCGGATGGCATTGAGAACGTCATCAAGGTACTGGATGAAATTGAGAAGGAAAATTTTGCGGGGCTTGAGTTTATTGAGCTCAACGCTTGCAGCGGCGGTTGCGTGGGCGGTGCGATGAATATGGAAAACCCCTTTATCGCCAAGGCAAGACTGCAGAATCTGCGCCGATTCCTTCCCGTTTCGCAAAATCGCGGTGCGCGGGATATTCTGAGCGGGGAGATCCCTGCCGACGCGCTTTGGGAATCGGGAGTCGATTATCAGCCGATCATGCAGCTGGACGATAACCGCAGTGAGGCACTGCGCAAAATGCAGCGGATGCAGGAAATCGGCCGTCAGCTGCCCAATCTTGACTGCGGCTCCTGCGGCGCGCCGAGCTGTATGGCACTGGCTGAGGATATCGTGCGCGGAGAAGCAGATGAGAGCAATTGCGTGATTCGTATGCGCCAGCAGATTGAAGATATCTGGCGTACGATGGGGCGCATGGTGCATGATGGGGACTGATTGTCCCGCAAAACCGAGAAGCGGAGGAAACCCGATGCAAATACAAACGATTATTGAAAAAATGGAGCTTGAGGTGCTCAATCTCGCCGACGGCGAACGCGACGTGAGCGGCGGCTATACGGGCGATTTGCTCAGCTGGGTCATGGGACGTGCCGAGGGACATATGCTTTGGATCACCATTATGACCAACGTCAATATTCTGGCGGTGGCGTCTCTGCGTGATCTGCCTGCCGTTCTGATCGCAGAGGGGGCGGAAATTGCGCCCGAAATCGTGGAGAAGGCGGCCGAGCAGGAGATCACCCTTCTGCGCAGTCCGCGCTCTGCCTACGCGCTTTGTGCTGAGCTTGCGCGGCTTCTTGCGTAAATATGGCCTGCTTTTACGATTTTCATATTCATTCCTGTCTCTCTCCCTGTGCCGACAACAGCATGACGCCCGTATCGGTGGCCGGTATCGCCGCGCTCAACGGTCTGCGCATGGCGGCGCTCACTGACCATAATTCGGCGGGCAATCTGCCGGTCTTCTTTGACGCCTGTCATGCGTACGGCGTACTGCCGGTTGCGGGGATTGAGGTTGAGTCGGCCGAGGCGATCCACGTCGTTTGCCTCTTCCCGCGGCTTGAGGATGCCATGGCCTTCTGGCAGAATACCGTTCGTCCTGCTATGATGCCCATCAAAAACAAGCCGCAGATTTTCGGTGAGCAGAACTATATGGATGAGGATGACAATGTCGTCGGAACGGAGGAGATTTTGCTCATCACCTCGACCACGCTCTCGCTTGAAGAAATCGCCGTGGCGGCAAGGGCGGCAGGAGGAGAACCCTTTCCTGCGCATATCGACCGTCCGTCAAACGGTATGCTGGAAATTCTCGGTGCCGTTCCGCCCGAGCCCGGATTCCGCTGCGTCGAGTTCAACGGCGCGGAAAATATCGGGCGGCTCAGGGGGGAGCATCCGGCACTCGCGCATATGGCGGTGCTGACCGATTCGGACGCACATTATCCCGACCGCATCAACGAGGCGGTCAACGCATTGCCGATCGGAGAGCCGGACGAGGAGGATGCCGTTCTGCTTGAGCGTCTCTTCCGTTATATGCGGGGAGAATGAATATTTGCCGTTTCGTTCCAAAATGAGACAAAAGCAGAGGATAAAAGAATTTCAGAAAAAAATTTGCGGAAATTTTGATTTTTCTATAGCATTTTCGTGAAAAGTGTTGTATAATAGATTGGATATGTTATAGATGTATCAACAGTTTATCTTTAACGAGTTAAAAAATCCAACAGGAGGTAGTTCACAACCATGAAAAAGAAATTGACCACGGTACAATTTCGCGGCACCAAGGAGCAGGAAGCAAAGCTGCTCGAGGTAATCGAAAAGCATCGCGGCGAAAAGGGTGCCATGATGCCGATCCTGCAGGAGGCACAGGAAATCTACGGCTATCTGCCCATCGAGTTGCAGAAGATCATTGCC
>JAZODX010000077.1:0-52452 GCA_045597265.1 Eubacteriales bacterium
GGCGTTTACAGAGCCAATTTAAACAAGCTTATATTTGTTACCCTGCTTGAAGCGCGTTTAAAAGAAGAAAATATAGACGTTTCCTCACTTTGCACGTTTTGCAATCCTGATGAGTTTTTTTCTCACAGGTATCATAAAGAAAACAGAGGAACAATGGGTGCTATGATAGCTTTAGCGCCGGAAAGGAATCATAAATGATAAAAATAGAAAATCTCGTCAAGCGTTACGGGCAAAAATACGCTCTTGACTCAATATCGCTTGAGATAAATCAAGGCGACGTTGTTGGTTTTCTCGGCCCGAACGGCGCCGGAAAATCAACTGCAATGAATATTATCACGGGTTATCTTTCGGCAAGCTCCGGTAACGTTTATATTAACGGTGTGAGCGTGCTTGACGATCCCATACTTGTAAAATCAATGATAGGGTATTTGCCCGAACAGCCCCCGCTTTACATAGATATGACGGTCAGAGAATATCTCAATTTCGTATTCGATCTTAAAAAATGCTCATACAGCCGCAAAAAGCATATCGACGAGATCTGCTCTGTCGTTAAGATAACAGACGTTGCAAACCGCGTTATCAGAAACCTTTCAAAGGGTTACAGACAGAGAGTGGGCATCGCTCAGGCTTTGATAGGCAATCCTCCGATAATCATAATGGACGAGCCGACTGTCGGCCTTGACCCCAAGGAGATAATCGAGATACGCAGCCTTATAAGAAGGCTTGGCGAAAAGCACACGATAATTTTAAGCTCACACATTCTTTCCGAGATACAGGCTATATGCGAAAGGATCATCATTATAGATTCAGGCAGAATAGTTGCCGATAAGCCAACAGACGAGCTCGCAAGATTCGTTCAGGCAAACAAGAAGTATAACGTAAAGGTTGCAGGGCCAAGAGGCGAGGTTTTAAAGTTACTTGAATCGCTCGACGGCATCAAGGATGCACAGCACACGGGCGAAGAAGACGGCGGAGTTTATATATTCACACTTGAAACCGAAGCAGGCGTTGACGTAAGAAAGCTTATATTCGCTTCTCTTGCAGAAAACGGCTGGCCTTTGATGGGGCTTGAAGAGCAGAGTGTAACGCTTGAGGACGTGTTCATCTCGATCGTTGATAACAATAATTACCAGACTGAAAAAGCAAGCCGTGCCTCATGGGACGACGATGATAACGCATAAGGGGGGTGCATTAGATGATCGCTATTTACAAAAGAGAAATGCTCTCGTATTTCACGGGATCTATCGGATACGTTTTTATAGCAGTATTTTTAGCACTCACGGGCGGTATGTTTTCTGTCTGCACGCTCTTTATGGGTGAAAGCAGCAGTATTTCAACATTCTTTATCGGCATAATGTTTGTTTACAGTATTGTAGTACCCCTGCTTACGATGAAAAGCTTCAGCGAGGAAAGAAAGTCACGCACAGAACAGCTTCTTTTAACCGCTCCCGTTTCGCTGACAGGTATGGTTATGGGCAAATTCTTTTCTGCTTATACGATGTTTGCAGGAAGCTTTGTTTTATCGTGTGTAAACTTCTATACCCTTTTCAGATTCGGCACGCCTAACGTTGCCGTTCTTGTAAGCTATGCTATCGGTATACTTCTTATCGGTGCCGCTTACGTTGCAATAGGTATGTTTATATCATCTCTTACGGAAAATCAGCTTATAGCGGCGATCGCCACGATAGGTACGCTTATAGTTATGCTCGTTATATCATTCGTTAACCAGTATATCGACTTCTATCCCGTCCGCGCAGTTTTAGACTGGATATCGATATACAGCCGTTTTTCGAATTTTACGTTCGGCATACTTGATATAAGCTCGCTTTTCTACTACTTCTCTATTTGCTTTGTATTTTTATTCTTAACGGTGCGCGTTTACGAAAAGCGCCGTTGGTCGTGACAGGAGGGGCAGTATGAATAACAAAATTACAGCATTTTTCAAAAGCCGCTCGTTTAAGCGCGGCAGTATGAGTATGGCGCTTACAATAGCCGTTATTGCATCTGTCATTATACTTAATATTATCATCACGGCTCTTGCTCACGAGTATTATCTTTACATAGACATGACCAAGGACAGCGTGTTCAAGCTCACAGACGAGGCTCTTGCCATCGTTGAGGGCATAGACGACGAGGTAAACATCATTTTCTGCGACGACGTTGACTCCCTTCAGTCTAATCTTTATCAGAAAACCGTGTACAACACTGCGCTTGAATTATCCTCAAAGTTTGATAATATAAACATCAAGCACGTTGACGTATACAAAAACCCTTCGTCTGTTTCAAAATACAAGACCACACAAGGCACGAGGATAACCGACCAGAGCGTTATCGTTGAAAGCGGCTCGGAATCCATCGTATACACCTTAAACGCTTTCTTTACGTATAACGAATCGGGGTATGTTTGGGCATACAACGGCGAATACAAGCTTATATCGGGTATTTTGCGCGTTACGGCAGACGAAAGTCCTAAGGCTCTGTTTACAACGGGGCACGGCGAAAGTCTTGTTGACGATGCGTTGTGGGCGCTATTTGCCGATGCAGGCTATGAAGTAGACATAATAAATCTTATAGAAAACGACATTCCCAATGATACGCGATTTATTATAATAAACGACCCGATATACGATTTTCAGGGAATAAGCGCCGATACCGAGGGCAAAAAATCGGAGATCGAGAAAATAGACGACTTTCTTGACGATTTCGGTTGTCTTGCAGTATTTACCGACCCTGAAACACCCGAGCTTCCAGAGCTTTATTCTTTCCTCAAAGAATGGGGTATCGCGTTTGGCGAGCACACGCTTAGGGATTACAACCATTCGCTTACAACAGACGGGCTTTCACTCGTTGCAGAGTACGCCAAGGGACAAACGGAGGGCGCAACGCTTATACGCGATATAACCAAGATCGCAGAGCCGCCCAAAGCGATAGTCAAGAACGCAAGACCTGTTGAGATCCTCTTTGATTCAAGAGGCTCAAGAAACGTTTCGCCGATACTGACAACGTCAAGCAAAGCGATGCTCGGTGATGAGAATGAAAACCTCGTTGACGGCGGAAGATTCAATCTTATGACTCTTTCAAGCGAGATGAGATATATCGACAATCAGGATAAATATTCCTTCGTTCTTGCATGCGGCTCAACAAATTTTGCAACAAACGAGTATATAGGCCAGAAGGCATACTCAAACAGCGATATTCTTCATGCCGTAATGAAGCAGATGGGCCAGGAGAGAATTCCCGTAAACCTTGACCTCAAGCCGTTTGACGACACCTCTCTTGACATAACCGCAAGCGAGGCAACAAACTGGTCGCTCGCAATAATACTGATACTTCCGATAACTGCAATAATATTCTGCACCGTAATTCTTATAAGGAGACGCCACGCATGAGCGAAAACAACGAAAAAAACGAGGGTATATTCGACGAGCCAAAGCCGAGATATACCGCAAAGAAAAAGCGCCGCGACGATTTCAGACGGCAGGCAAGAATTCTCATTATCGTGTTTCTTGTTGCCCTGATCTCTTTGTCTGCCTATCTCTTCGTTATTAAGCCTCTAGTTGAAAAAACAGAAGAGATACCCGAAGAATTGCCTGTACTTCTCGACGGAGAGGTACTTGGCCCTCAAAACAGAATACTTATTATGGAGTATCTGAAAAAGGACGATATCGCATCAATTGACGTTCATAATGAGCACGGCGACTTCGGCTTTGAATACAATGAAGAGGACGACGCGTTCTACCTAAAGGGTAACAAATCTGCCGCATACAGCAAGGAGGTCTTCCAGAATCTTCTGTCCGCGGCGGGATATACGCTTGCTATGGAGCGGATCACAGATTATACCGAAAACTTTTCAGAGTACGGTCTTTCAGAGCTTGATAATCCTGCATGGTATATACTTACGGGCAGAAACGGTGTTTCTCATAAGCTGTATATCGGCGATGCGCTTCCGTCAGGCGCAGGCTACTACGTAAGATACGACGGACGAGATGCCGTTTACGTTCTGGACTATACTATATCCGAAACGCTTCTTGCTCCGATCGAAGCGATAATCGCACCCACTCTCGCTTTCCCTGCTGGTCAGAACGGATATTACATGCTTGATAACTTCGCACTCAAAAAAGACGGCGAAATCGTTATAGCGCTTGAATATCTTGATGAAGAAGCACGTAAGGCGCTCGGTGTATCCACTATGCATGCTTTCATCTATCCCGAGGAATATACGCCAAGCGATACGTCTTATCTTGAAGTGTTCGCGCACTTTGCCGACTATACAGGTATTTCCACTTTAGTATATCAGCCTGATATTGAGGATATAAAAAAGTACGGTCTCGAAAAGCCGAAATACGATCTGTATTTTGAAGTTATGGGTATGCCGAACAATATCATATTCAGTGAAAAGAATGAAAACGGTAACTACTACGCTTATTCCCCGGTATTTGACATAATAAGCGAGGTTGAAGCCGCAAAGGCAGACTGGCTTGAATGGGGGCTTTTAAACTGGATAGAAAGGCCGCTTCTTCAGGTAAGCATATTTAATATTGACGAGATCTCTATTGAAAGCGAAAAGGCCGATTACCGTTTTGTTTTGGAAAGCGATGAGTCCGGTGTCAAGTCTGTATATGAAGCACTTAGCCAAAGAGAGATTACAGATATTGATAACTTCAAGAAATTCTATCAGACGATACTTATGACAAGCCTTCAGGACTATGCAGAGCTGACAGAAGATAAGATAGCCTCGCTTGAGGCGGCAGGCGCATACATGACGATGACGGTAAAAATGAAGGACGGCACTTCAAAGGTATATAGGTTCTATCCATATGAAACGCGCCGTGCATACTACACGACAAACGGTGTTGGCAACTTCTACGTTATCCGCGACCGTATGGTAAAGATAATCGACGACGCCGCAAAGGTTGTTGCAGGAGAAACTGTTGTTCCCGAAGCTAATAACTGAAAATAAAAATGATGGCAGACACTCTTTTTTGTGTCTGCCATCATTATATTACTTCACCTTTATATATTGTGATCATCCGTTGGTGAAGCCGACACCTTCTCTTTTATTTCTTATCTGAAAACGACAATTTCTCAGAGAAGTGTGAAAAGAGAAAAGTGAAGGGATAATAGTACCAAAAAGGACTCGAATTCTCGACAGCATACTCGGTCTGGGTCGGCTCTGACTGCCACCATTAGTCTTCACTACCGACCCGTTCGAGTCCATTCTATCTGCATATCAAAAAGAAAAACACGCCTCTTGGCGTGTCAATCGTTGTTCTTCTTCGCAGTATTTATTGATGAAATAAGTATTTTGCGAATCGTTCCGCATTGATTATACAATTCTTTTGCAATTTGCCTGTCTAATATCTCTGATTTGACAAAAAGCTCAAGCCAATACTCGGTTTCATAGCATTCTTTCTGCGCTATTTCAAGCTTTGATATGAAATCCTTTGTACCTTGTGCATACTGTGCCTCATGAATATTGGCTCCAATAGAGGTACCGGAACGTAATAACTGATTAATCAGAACGGCTTCTTTGTGTTCGGATTTCATATTACGGCAGAGAAAAACAATGTTTTTTGCAAAATTCTTTGCCTTATCTCTTAAAATGCTGTTTGACATTGTATCACCTCTCTCTATGTTATACAATGAAACCAACAATTAGTCAAGTTATATTCCGACTTCGTCGGAGTGATATTATTGCTGCCGCAATAGTGATATTGAAGCCTTACGGCTTCAGTGATATTCTATTCGCCCTAAAACTCGCGAAGCGAATACCACTCGGCGTAAGCCGAATATCACTGCAAAGCAATAAAACTCGCCGCAGGCGAATAGAACTGGCGTGATACTCCGTTAAGAGTATCACGCCAATGCGGCAGCCCCTTTCGCGTTGGGGATTAAACGATAAAATCGTAGCTTCCGGGAGCAAGCTCAAGCACGGCACAGCCGTCACGGCAGACGTCGGCGCGGATCGTCTCTCCGTTCACGGTGTAGCAGTCCTTTCCGCAAAGCGGCAGATGCAGCGTTGCGGTAACCGGAACGGTGGTGCTGAAGCGGAGGTCGCCCTGCTCGGTGGACCATGCCGTCTCGATCCGTCCGCTCGGCGCGTCGAACGCGGCGTTAACGTGCGTGATGCGGGACTGTCCCTCGGGCAGCTCAGCGTCGGTACGCAGGTCGGGATGCGGATGAAGCAGAATATGCGCAAATCCGGGGGTGTCGGTATCGATGCCCGCCATATAGCGGTACATCCACTCGCCGACAACGCCGTATGCATAGTGGTTGAAGGAGTTCATGCTCACGTCGCCGAAGCCGGTGGCCAGCGTGTAGGAATTCCAGCGTTCCCAGATGGTGGTTGCACCCTGGCGTACCGAGTAAAGCCAGGACGGATTCTCGGTCTGGAGCAGAAGCGAATAGGCCATACCCGGCGCGCCGATGGCGGAGAGGGTATGCGCAAGCGCTCCCGTGCCGACGAAGCCGGTCGAAAGACGGTAGCCGTTGTCGCGGATCTTCCGGAGCAGAGCCTCCTTTGCGTCGGCGCGCATCTCCTCAGGGAGAAGGTTGTGTGCAAGGGCGAGCAGATAGGCGCACTGAGACGTTTCGATCAGCTTGCCGTCGCGGATATAAACCGAGCGGAAGTGCTCAACCAGGCGGGCGTGCAGGTCGCGGTAATGGGCGGCGCGGTCGTCCCGACCGATCGCCCCGGCCATCTCGGCCATCAGGCGGGCGTCGTAAACGTAGTAGACCACCGAGATGAATTCGTTGGTGGTCGGCTCGTAAGCCAGCCAGTCACCGTAACGGGTGAGCGGACCCTCCATGCCGCGAGAGGCAAGGAAGTCCATGTACTTTTCCATCGAGGCGAAATTCTCCTCGATGATGCCGGTCTTGCCGTAGACGGTGTACATGGTGTGCGGCACGATGATGCCGGCGTCTCCCCATGCGGCTGCGCCGTATCCGACGGCGGAAATGTAAGGCGCAACGTCGGGATACGCTCCGTCCTCAGCCTGCGAGTCGCGCATATCGCCCATCCACTTGCGCAAAAAGTCGTAAACGTCGCCGTTGTAGGAGGCGGTGCGGGCGAAAATCTGAGTGTCACCCGTCCAGCCGAGGCGCTCGTCGCGCTGCGGGCAGTCGGTGGGAATGGAGAGATAGTTGCCGCGCTGACCCCAGAGAATGTTGGAGATCAGGCGGTTGACCTCGGGATTCGAGGTCTCAAGGAAGCCGGTCTCGCGCACCTGTGAGCCGATGACCTCACCCAGCACGCAGCGGAGATCGATGGGTGCGTCGGCGGTCAGCTCCACATAGCGGAAGCCGAAGAAGGTGAAGGTGGGTGCGTATTCCTCTCCGTCGGGGGCGCCCGAGAGAACGTATTTGTTCTTGGCCTTGGCCGAACGGTAGTTGACGGCGTAAATGCTTCCCTTCGGGCCGTCGTTGCCGCGGCTCTTCTCGCCGCTGTCGTTGAGCATTTCGGCATAGCGCATCAGGAGCGCGCTTCCGGCGCGGCCGCGCACCTGAATGCGCAGACGGCCGACCATTTCCTGGCCGAGATCCAGAATCAGCGTCTGGCCGGGGAGCAGGCGGTGGGGCAGGGATCCGCCGGTATAGAGGGGAACGATCTCGCCGAAGTCACTGCCGTTGTCCTTCGTGCCGGCGTAAAGGGTATAGGTGGAGGGGGTGCGGCAGAGGAAGTCACGCACGCCGACCGTCGGGCCGATGTGCGGGGTGACCACACCCGTGAACTGCGTAAAGCGGGAGGGCGTTTTCCATTCGCCCGGAACGTCGCCGATTTGCGACAGCGCGGCGTAGGACGGGCGGCGGGCATCGCAGACCTCACCGTCCCAGATGTCACCAAGGAGCACCGGGCCGCCGACCTGTGCCTGCCAGGAGTCGTCTGAGACGATACGGTGTTCTCCGTCGGTATCGGTATAGTCAAGTGCGGCAATAAAGGCGGGGGTATGCTTGCCGAAGGTATCAAAGCCGATTCGTCCCGTCCACCAGCCGCCCGACAGAATAACGAGCAGGCAGTTTTCTCCGGCACGGAGATAGGGGGCGAGATCGTAGGTAAAGGCCAGCGCGCGGCGGTGGTAATCGGTCCAACCGGGCTTCAGCTCGTCTCGGCCGACGCGGCGGCCGTTGCACCAAAGCTCAATCAGACCAAGCGCGGTAAAGGTGATCGAGGCAGAGGTAAGGGGGGCCGAGACGGAGAAGGTGCGGCGGAAGAGGGGAAGTCCGTCCTCTTCAAAAAGCGGTTCCCAGCGATCGGGATAGGCGGGCTTGGCCACCCAGGGGTTGTCTCGTGCATTGCGGTCAATAAATTCGGGCAGGCAGAGCCAGGCTGCGCCCGAGAGAATCGTATCGGTCATCATCTGTTCCTCCGATTGTGGAAAATGAGATTGCCGAGCTGGTCGGCCGATCTGCTTGTATTATACCATACGGCAGGCGGAAAGTAAAGGAAAAAGTTAAAATTACGCAGCTTTTCCCGGGGGCGAAGTGAGTCGATTCGGGTCGGACGAAACTGTGGAAAAATCCCTTGACAAACGGGGAAAGATGTGATATAATACACCCGTATTCGGGACAGTTAGCTATGAACTCACACTTGGTTGTAAGTCACAGTTGAAACGGACTTACAGGCGGTGTGAGCTTTTTGTTTGATGGACGGAGTACAATTTTTTCATTTTTTGGAGGACATCAGCATGAACACCGGAACTGTTAAGTGGTTCGACACCGGAAAGGGCTACGGCTTCATTTCCAACGATAACGGCGGCGACGACGTTTTCGTCCATTTCTCTGCTATTCAGGTAGAGGGCTTTAAGAATCTGACCGAGGGTCAGAAGGTTGAGTTTGAGACCGAGACCGATCCCAAGAACCCCAATAAGCTTAGAGCAATCAACGTTCGCCCCCTGTAAGGCAGCGTTTCGCCGGTTAACCGGCATACAGTGAAAGGGTGACGCGCATCAGCGCGTCACCCTTTTCTTGTTTTTGACACTAAAATTGAAGAAATACTTCCACTGTCCGGGCGTCAAGGGCGGTGGTTTACTTTTGCGGGTACGTGGAATTTCCGTGTATGACTTTTCTGAGCGAATCAATACTGCTCTTCCTCATATCTGAAATTTTTATCGTGCAACTGAGCATGAGCAGACAGTCTCTTTTTATACCGGCGGTTCGTCAGCAAATACTTGCCGCTCAAATCCTTTGCGTGTCCCGATAATATACGGAAAAAATCGATGAATCCCCAATATACATTCGTTGCTATACATAATGCAAACGGAAAGGCTAAGAGCTCTGCCGGGATCACCCGAGCCAAAGCCAGAGTCAAGGCAAACAGAAGGATTGCAAGGATAAACAGTGATATGTTAATGAAAAATCTTTTTTTATGACCCATATATAGGTTTTGCATACCGCAGAACCCTAAAAGCAACGATAATATTGCCGCGATTGCTGGATTTTGGGGAGAACGAAAAATACCCTTGGTTAATTTTTCTTTTTCTTTCTCAAAGGAACAACTGCAAATTCTGTTCCAGTCGTCACGTTGAGATGCAGAATGTAATATTTTATTATACTCGTGACGATGCAAAATATACTTTTTATTGCAGCACGGACAAACGCTGTAATATAAAACCGTTGATTTGATAAACGGGATAAACAGAATTGTACAGGTTTGTACACTCCTGCTCAGTTTTGCGTTAACGATGAAATTGCAATGAGGACAAGTCACGTTCCGTATATATGCGTCATCGATTTCCTGTTGATAAATTGTACCTGCTCTGATCATTGCGTGAAACCTCTTCGTCAAATGCTGATAGGTATAACTATCTTTCCGAAAACTCTTAATTTTATCGATTTTCCGAGAAGATATATACGCATAAGACGGTAACCCGTATGTGCTGCCCGGGCAAAGACATACGAACCGTTCGTTATGCGGTATCTCCGCACGGAAAACAACCCGGCTGATTTATTTGGGATTGCCCCAAGCAATCTTTCCCTCGGGATTAATGATGAAATGGGTAAAATCGCCCTTTTCATACTGCGCCAGAACAACGGTTGCATAACCGTTGACAAATGCGCCGGCCGTTTTGTATTGCGGTTCGATTACCCATTGACCGGCGGTATTAATATATCCCCATGCGGATTTTTCCCGCGAGAAGGCAGGACACAGGCCATCGGAAAAATAGCAGTTTTCATTCAGTCCCGAAAAGCTGTTGTAGTGGCTGTATCTGTTTCCGTCATAGAAAATGAAATCTCTGGTCGGTGCGCACAAAACCTGACCGGCAGCGTCAATAATAGCGGAAAAAGAAACCTTGCTTTTTGATTCCAAATCTACACAAATTGCATTTTCTGCATGCATACCGATATGCCATTCTGCGGCCGAGGACAGCTCCGGAACGTCCTTTACCGTAAAATAGTTTCCTTCTCCGTAGGGCCAAACTGCTGCTTCAAAGGTGCTGTTTACCGTAATTATATCTTGATTTGCGACAAGCTTAGGCCCGGCCTCCCCATACCACCAGAGAGAACCGTCAACAAACATGACCGCATTGTTCAGCGTGCCCATACAAAATTGAAGCTCGCTGCCCGGCGAGGGACGGAAGGCTAATTTAACGGAGACGGTTGAAACAACGGCACCGGGACCGAAATCCGCAATGGAAAAAGTGACACCGTCTGCGTAAATCCCTTCCACGTATTCCAGAACGGGATTGTTGTAGCGCCCGTGCAGTTCGTAGAAATATCCTTCCGCTTCGAGAAAAGAAAAGTCCCAATCGACCTTGTTTCCGTTTTGATCGATTATCCACAATTGTCTGTTTTTATCGAGGATGAACGCGCGGCCGTACCGATAACCGGTGGCAGCAACTGCCTCAATGGAAAAAAGCTTCTGGAAGGAGGTATCATAGCAGGTAATAAAATATTCGGTTCCGCTCAGGGATTCCTTTATCTCTCTGACAAAAAAGCGCCCCTCGGAAATTTCACCGCACGATGTTGACTGAGGAAGCTCGAACCGAGAGCCGTCTTCGATATTGATATAAAGTATTTTGCCGTTGGTTGTCGAAGAGGGCTTAAAAATGACGAATTCATCCTGAAGAGAAATGTTTCCGCTCGTTTTATCCGAACGGAACTCGTCGTATACGATATTTCCTTTCGCGTCGGCGACCACCCATCCCCCGGTGGCGAGAGACAGAACGGTATAGCCCTTGCTTGAGACGTTGGTCACGATGGAATAATTCGACCCCATCGTATAGACGTGCTCGGTTTCCTCCTCGGGGGGCGTTTGCGCATCGGTCTCATTGGATTGGGATATGTTTTCCTGGTTTTGTTTGGTTTCTTCTGCTTCCGCGTGGAAGGTGTCCTTCGGCTCTTCATAGCCCGTGGTTTCTTCCGCTTCCGGGTGGAGCGTATCCCCTGGATTTTCATAGCCTGTGGTCTCTCCGCAGCCGCATAAGACAAAGAACAGCATAGCGATGCACAGCAATTTTTTCATGTTTCCTCTTTTCTGCCCGGGAAAATATCTTCATCCCCGTGCCATTGCGTTATTTTGTAACAAAGTGTTACAAAATAATTGTAACACTTTGTTACAATGAAGTCAAGGGGGGAGGCAAAAATGATTGGCCTGAAAAAGATCCGTAAGCAGCGCAATCTGAATCAGCAAAAGGTGGCTATGGATTTGAACATATCAAGAGAAGCGCTGTCATACTATGAAAACGGAAAACGCGAGCCCTCTCTGGCGCTGTTGCTGGCTATGTCGAGATATTTTAACGTTTCCATTAACTATTTAATTACCGGTGAAGAATTTCAGAAAAAGTAAATGATATAAAGAAAAGGGTGCGTGGCACCCTTTTCTTTATTTAGCGATCAAGTGCGCCCTCGCGCAGGACTTGGCCGTCCATGGTGCAGAGCCGCCATGCGCCGCTCTCGGTGTCGAGCGTCACGTAGGTGGGCGGATTGCCCCCCTTCGGCAGAGCAACCGAGCCCGGATTGAGATAGAGCGCCTGTCCGCCGTTCGGCAGAGGGAAGTTCTCGGCAGCAAAGAGGTGCGTGTGCCCGTGCAGAAGCACGTCGCCGGCGCGCAGGGGAGGGGGAGCATCGGTTGTGTAATGGTGGCCGTGTGTGGCAAAGACGGTGTGCGTGCCAACCGAAATCAGCGCGTAGTCGGCGAGCACGGGAAAATTCAGCACCATCTGGTCAACCTCTGCCTCGCAGTTGCCGCGCACGCAGAAGAGATCGTCCCGATGCGCACAGAGCAGAGCAATTACGCCCTTGGGGTCGTAAGCGGCGGGCAGATCGTTGCGCGGTCCGTGATAGAGCAGATCGCCCAGCCAAAGCAGGCGGGATGCGCCCTCGGCGGAGAAGCGCGCAAAGACGCGCTCGGCTGCCGCAAGGTCACCGTGGAGGTCGGATGCAATCATCAGCTTCATATCGTTACGTTTCCTTTTCGTTGATTTTGGGGCATCAAAGTGCGCCTTCGAGCGTTCGGGCAAAGGATTCGAGCCCGGCACGGTCCTTTTCGGTGAATCGGTCCGTCACGGGGCTGTCAATGTCCAGCACGCCGAAGAGTCGTCCCTCTCGCATCAGCGGGATGACGATCTCCGAGCGGGATGCACCGTCACAGGCGATATGCCCCGGAAAAGCGTGTACGTCGGGGACGACGACCGTCTCCCCGCGCGCCGCAGCCGTGCCGCAGACCCCGCGGCCAAGCGGAATTTCAATGCAGGCCGGCTTGCCCTGAAAGGGGCCGAGGACGAGGAGAGTTTCTCCCTCAAGCAGATAAAATCCCGCCCAGTTGATGCGGGAAAGCGAGGTATAGAGCAGTGCGGCGGCATTGGCCAGATTGGCCGTCGGATGCGGCACGCCCTCGGTCAGTGCACGCAGCTCGGCGCAAAGCGCTGTATAATTCATCGGACCCTCTCCTTTGGGTTTTTCTTTATGATACACTATTTTTCCCCTGCCGTCAAGAGAAAAAAGGTTGTAATTCTCCCCGATCCGTGATATAATATCGTCGGTTTGCCGCTTGGGCGATATGGTATGTTAGCGTCAGTCGGCAGAATTGCGTCGCCCTTTGCGGCAGAATCGTACGGTATTCGGGCAAGGACGACGCCTCGGTAAAAATCATTACCTTTACAAAGGAGAAGCATCATGTCATCCCCGTATCGGTCTCTCAAGCTTGCCTGCTATACGACCAACATCTCCATGTCGGTCGTCGGCAATCTCTCCCCGCTGCTCTTTCTGACCTTCCGCGAGCTTTACGGCATTTCCTATTCGCTCCTCGGCTTGCTCGTTCTCGTCAATTTCTTCACGCAGCTGGTCATTGACCTCATTTTTTCCTTTTTCTCTCACAAATTCAATATTCCCAAAACGGTCAAGTTCACCCCCGTGCTCACCTTTATCGGACTTGCCGTCTACGCCCTCTGGCCCTTTTTCTTCCCCCGCGCGGTCTATGCGGGCCTTCTCCTCGGCACGGTCATTTTTTCGGCCTCGGGCGGCCTCTGCGAGGTGCTCATCAGCCCCGTCATTGCGGCGATCCCTGCCGATGACCCCGACCGCGAGATGTCGAAGCTCCATTCGATCTATGCATGGGGTGTCGTGTTCGTCATTGTTTTCAGCACCCTCTTTCTGCTCCTCTTCGGCGCGGAAAATTGGCAGCTCCTCGCCCTGCTCTTTCTCTGCATCCCGCTGACCTCGGCCATTCTCTTCACCCGCTCCGCCATTCCGCAGATGGAAACGCCGGAACGGGTATCGGGGGCACTCCGTATGCTCAAAAACAAAAATCTTCTGCTCTGCGTTGCCGCAATCTTCCTCGGCGGTGCGGCAGAATGTACGATGGCGCAGTGGAGCTCGGGCTATCTTGAGCAGACGCTTGGGATTCCCAAGGTGTGGGGAGATATTTTCGGCGTTGCCCTCTTCGGTATGACGCTGGGGCTTGGCCGTACCCTCTATGCCAAGCGAGGCAAGCAGATCACCCGCGTTCTCTTTTGGGGGGCGGTCGGTGCGGCGCTCTGCTATCTCCTCGCCGCGCTGACGCAGAATCCCTTCCTTGGTCTCGCGGCCTGCGCGATCACCGGTCTTTGCGTATCGATGCTCTGGCCGGGCAGCCTGATCGTCGCAGCCGACCGTGTTCCTGCCGGGGGAGTGTTCGTCTACGCCCTGATGGCCGCAGGCGGCGACCTTGGCGCATCGGTCGGCCCGCAGTTGATCGGCATCATTACCGACGCCGCCATTGCCTCGCCCGCCGCTATTGCCATGGCTGAGCGCATCAGCCTCTCTCCCGAACAGCTCGGCATGAAGCTCGGTATGCTCGTCGGTATGCTCTTCCCCCTCGCCGCGATCCCCCTCTACGCCTACCTCCGCCGCACGGCAGCCCGAAAATAAACCAACAAAAGCAGAGCACCGCACGATACTGCGGTGCTCTGCTTTTGTTCTGTTGTATTTACTGTGCGAACTGGCTTCGGTAGAGGGTATAGTAAAAGCCCTTCTGCGCGAGGAGCTCGGCGTGCGTGCCCTGCTCGATGATATGGCCGTCGCGCATGACGAGGATGACGTCGGCTTCGCGGATGGTGGAGAGTCGGTGAGCGATGATAAAGGAGGTATGCCCTGCGGTCAGGCGGGCGAAGGCCGACTGAATTTTCTGTTCGGTGCGGGTATCGATGGAGGAGGTGGCCTCGTCGAGAATGAGCATGGGCGGGAGGCAGAGCATGACGCGGGTGATGCAAAGCAGCTGCTTCTGTCCCTGCGAAAGGCTGCCGCCGTCCTCGCCGATCATGGTGTGATAGCCGTCGGGCAGGCGGCGAATGAAGCTGTGGGCGTGGGCCGCCTTGGCTGCGGCGATGACCTCTTCATCGGTTGCGTCGGGGCGTCCCATGACGATATTCTCGCGAATGGTGCCCGAGCGGAGCCAGGTTTCCTGCAGGACCATGCCGTAGCTTTGGCGCAGGGATTTGCGGGTCAGGGTACGGATATCGCGGCCGTCCACCGAGATGCCGCCGCCGTCCACGTCGTAGAAGCGCATCAGCAGATTGATCAGCGTCGTCTTGCCGCACCCGGTCGGACCGACGATAGCAACGCGCTGTCCGGGCGAGACGGTGAGATTGAGCCCCTCGATCAGTGGGCGCGCGGGATCGTAGGCAAAGCTGACCTCACGCAGGTCAACCGCGCCGTCGGGCGAGGTGAGGGTATACGCGTCGGCCGGCTCGGGCGTCTGGGGCGTTTCGTCAATCAGAGCAAAGACGCGGGCGGCACAGGTGAGCGCATTCTGCAGCTCGGTGACAACCCCCGAGATTTCGTTGAAGGGCTTGGTATACTGATTGGCGTAGCTGAGGAAGCAGGAGAGTGCACCGACCGTTAGCCCGCCCGTCAGTGCCGCAAAGGCACCAGCGATACCGACGCCGGCATAGACCATTGCGTTGACGAAACGGGTACAGGGATTGGTCAGCGAGGAGAAGAAGATGGCCTTGAGCCCGGCTGCGCGCAGTGCTTCGTTTGCCTCGTCAAATCGGGCAAGCACGCGTTCCTCCATGCCAAAGGCGCGAACGACCTTCTGCCCGCCGATCATTTCGTCCACGATGGCCGTCTGTACCCCTCTTGCCTCGGCCTGCGCACGGAAGAAGGTGTGGGTGCGTTTGGCGATGAAGGCGGCAACGAAGAGGGAGAGGGGGGTGATCAGCACGACGATGAGGGTAATGCCGACGTGAATGGAGAGCATAAAGCCGATGGTACCGACGATGGTGACGACACCGGTGAAGAGCTGGGTGAAGCCCATGAGCAGGCCGTCGGCGAACTGATCGACGTCGGCTACGACGCGGCTGACCACCTCACCGACCGGATGGCAGTCCAGATAGCGGAGGGGGAGAATCTGTATCCGACGGAAGGCGTCGCGGCGCATATCCCGCACCACGCCGTAGGTGACGCGGTTGCCGCAGAGGTTCATCAGCCACTGGGCGAGGGCGGCGGCCGCCGTGATCACGGCAACGCGGAGGAGGATGGGGGTGATGGCCGCAAAATCAACCTGTCCCGGTGCGACGATGCAGTCGATGGCCCGCCCGACGAGGATGGGAATATAGAGGGCAGCCGCCACCTGTGCGGCCGCAAAGACCAGCAAGAGGAGGATCAGCCACGCATAGGGGCGCAGGCAGTGGAAGACGCGGCGGAGGGTGGAGGCGTTCTTTTTCGACATATCACTCCGCCTCCTTTTCAAACTGGGAATAGTAGATTTCGGCGTAAATCGGGCAGTCGCGGAGCAGCTCGTCGTGCGTACCGATGCCGACGGGGAGGCCGTCATCGAGCACGATGATGCGGTCGGCGTGGCGGATCGAAGCAGCGCGTTGGGAGACGATGAAAACGGTGGGGTTGCCCGGCAGGGTGCGAAGCGAGGCACGGAGCGCGGCGTCGGTGGCATAGTCGAGTGCCGAGGCGCTGTCGTCAAGAATAAGAATCTCGGGGCGGGACACGAGCGCGCGGGCGATAGTCAGCCGCTGGCGCTGTCCGCCCGAGAGATTGCGGCCGTTTTGTTCAACCCTCGCGTCAAGGCCGCCCTCCTTTTTTTCAACGATTTCTCTGGCCTGTGCGTAGGCAAGGGCGTCCCAGAGCGCGCCGTCATCGGACGGCACGTCCTCCCGTGCGCCCCAGAGCAGATTTTCGCGGACGGTGCCCGCAAACAGCGTTGCCTTTTGCGGCACGACGGCGATCTTCTCCCGCAGAGCGTCGAGGGCGTAGTCGCGCACGTCGGTGCCGTTGATGCGAAGCTCGCCCGCCGTCACGTCGTAGAAGCGGGGGATAAGATGTACAAGGGTGGTTTTGCCCGAGCCCGTACCGCCGATGACGCCGACCGTCTCCCCCCGTCCGACACGGAGAGAAAGGTTTTCAAGCGATGGCTCGGCCGCACCCGCATAGGTGAAGCTGACACCGCGGAACTCCACGGCAATTGAGGGATCGCTTCCCTCGCGCACCGGCGCGGCTGCCGCGGGCATGGAGGAGCTGACGGCAAAGACCGACGAGATGCGTCCCGCACAGGCGAGCGATTTGTTGATGGTGATGATGAGGTTGGCCAGCTTGATCAGCTCGACGAGAATCTGGCTCATGTAGTTATAGAGCGCGACCACCTGCCCCTGGGTCAGCACGTTGTTCTCCACGCGGAGCGCGCCGACCTGCACGAGGACGATGACGGCGAGATTGACGATGACGTAGGTCAGCGGATTCATCAGCGCCGACACGCGGCCGACCTTGCGCTGGAGTCTGGTCAGCCACTCATTGCGGGCGTCAAATTCCTCCCGCTCGGCCTCCTCGCGGCCGAAGGCGCGGATGACCCGCGCACCCGCGAGATTTTCTCTCGTGCTGCCGAGCACCCGATCCAGCGCCGCGCCGACCTCACGGAAGCGTGGGATACTCCAGCACATGATGCCGAAGACCACGGCCGAGAGGAGCGGAATGGTAACGACGAAAACGAGGGCGGCGGGAACGTCGACCGTGAAGGCCATAATCATGGCACCGAACACGATGAAGGGCGAGCGCAAAAAGAGGCGCAAAACCAGATTGACCCCCGACTGCACCTGATTGACGTCAGCCGTCATGCGGGCAATCAGCCCCGATGTGCCGAGACGGTCAAGCTCGGTGTAGGAGAGCGACTGGATATGTGCAAAGAGGGCGTGCCGCAGAGAGGCGGCCGAGCCGACGGCGGCACGTGCGGCAAAATATTGTGCCGTCACCGCACAGACGAGACCAATCAGGCCAAGGGCGACAAGAATTCCTCCCATGCGGAGAATGACACCACGGTCCTCCCCGCCGATGCCGCGATCAATCATGGCCGCCACAACGAGCGGCACGAAAAGCTCGAATATCGCCTCGAGCATTTTGAAGAGGGGTGCCAGGACGCAGTCACGCCGATAGGCCCGCAGATGCTTCAATACTGTTTTCACGCAAATTCTCCATATCAAGTTAAATTACCGATATTATACCATGAAACGCTTCACGGGTCAATGGCGGTTCCATGAATTCCCGGTGTCAGCCGGGGGAAAATAATTTTCGAAAAGATTTGCAAGAATCGACGTTATGTTGTATAATAGTTATGTTGTATAATCACCGCAAAGGCAAGGTTCCTGTCTTTCGCTGCCCGCTTTCGCACGGGAGAGGTGCCCGGTGACGGGCTCTCCCACGGAGTACCGTGCGTGTGTCGGCCACCTTGCCTTTCGCTAAAACAGAATAAATACAGAACAGAGGAAGTTATATGTTAAAATACGAAGCGCTGTCTGCTGCGCTGACCGAGCGTATCGAGCAGGAGCGGCAGAACGCATCCTTTATCCGTCCCGGTACGGCTGATCACGACGCCATCCGCCGCCGCACCGTTTCGCGGGACGCCGCGTCGGTCTGGCGCCCCCCCTTCGTGCACGATATCGACAAAATTCTGCACTGTCCCTACTATAACCGCTATACCGACAAGACACAGGTCTTTTCGCTCATCAAAAACGACGACGTCACCCGCCGCAGTCTGCACGTTCAGCTGGTCTCCCGCATTGCGCGCACGATCGGTTCGGCACTGCATCTCAACCTCGATCTTATCGAGGCCATCGCGCTCGGGCACGACATCGGTCACGCGCCCTTCGCGCACACGGGCGAGATTTATCTTGACGAGCTTTTCCACCGCCACACGGGACTGCATTTCCGTCACAACGTCCACTCCGTCCGCGTGCTCGACCGTATCTATCCCTACAACGTCAGCCTCCAGACCCTCGACGGCATCCTCTGCCATAACGGCGAGCTTGAGATGGATCAATTTCATCCCGTTCTCCTCACCGATTTTGCCGAATTCGACCGCATCATCGACCAATGCTATACCGATCCCGATTATGCCCATCATCTCTGCCCCTCCACACTTGAGGGAAGCGTCGTGCGGCTGGCCGACATCATTGCCTATCTCGGCAAGGACCGTCAGGACGCCGCGCGGGTCAAGGTGGTGGAGGAGAACGCCTTCGTCAACGAGGACATCGGCTCGATCAACGCCGAGATCATCAACAATCTCGTCGTCAATATCATCGAAAACAGCTACGGCAAGCCCTATATCAAGCTGGACAAGCGTCATTTCAAGGCGCTGAGCGCCTCCAAGCGGGACAATTATTCGATGATCTACGAGAGTGCCGCCACCCGCGCCAAGCTGGATATCACCGCGCGCCCCATGATGGGCGAGATCTACGGGCAGATGCTTGACGATCTGCGCGCACAACGGCGCACCTCGCCGATTTACCGCCATCACATCGACTGCGTCAATCAGTCCTATTACCGCCGCGAGGTGCCCTACGAGCGCGAGGATCCGCACCGCATCGTGGTTGATTATATTGCCGGCATGACCGACAACTATTTCATCGAGTTGCACCACTATCTCTTTCCCGAGAGCAGCTACAAGGTGGAATACAAGGGCTATTTCGACGACCGACGCTATGAATAAATGTCAAAGGAGAAATTTATGTTTGAACAAGTGATCCGCGCCATCCGTGACCACGATACGATTATCCTGCATCGCCATGCCAATCCCGACGGAGACGCCCTGGGCAGCCAGATCGGTCTTGCGCTGATTCTGCGCGAAAATTTCCCCGGGAAGAAAATTTATACCGTGGGTGACGGGGCCGGCCGATTTTCCTTTATGGAGGGATCGGTTATGGACGAGATCCCCGATGAAGCCTACGCAGGGGCGCTTGCCGTCATTCTCGACACCTCGGCTAAGGCCCTTATCAGCGACGGGCGCTATGCACTTGCGGCCCGCACCGTTCGCCTTGACCATCATATTTTCTGCGAGAAAATCGCCGATATTGAGGTGACCGACACCACCTATGAGAGCTGCTGCGGTCTGGTGGCCGACTTTGTCTGCGCCTGCGGACTTCGCCTGACGCCGGCCGCCGCAAAAGCGCTCTATACCGGCATGGTTACCGACTCGGGGCGCTTCCGCTACGATTCAACCTCGGCACGCACTCACCGCATCGCTGCCCGGCTGATGGAGCAGAATTTTGACGCCGCCTCAATTTACCGCGAGCTTTACGCCGACGATCTTGCCCGCGTTATGCTCCGCGCTGCCTTTACCCTCAAGATCAAGCGCACCGAGGCCGGCGTGGGATACATCTACACCACCGACGAGGAGGCCCGGGCAAGCGGCGCCGATCTGTTCAGCATTTCCCGCGGCATGGTGAATACCATGTCGGATATCCGCGGTATCGAGATTTGGGTCAATTTCACCGAATCTCCGAGCGGCGTGCTCTGCGAGCTGCGCTCAAACCGCCACAACATCAATCCCATCGCGGTCAAATACGGCGGCGGCGGGCACGCAAAAGCCAGCGGTGCAACCCTGCCCGACCGCGAGACGGCTATGGCCATGCTCCGCGATCTTGACGCAATGCTTGGAGGTACGGTATGATGAAGGAAAATATGCAGATCATTATGGAGAAAATCCGTGCTTACCGCCGGATTATGCTCTTCCGCCATATCCGCTGTGACGGAGACGCCGTCGGCGCAACCAAGGGGCTGCGCGAAATTCTGCGCCTAACCTATCCTGAGAAGGAGGTCTATCTCATCGACGAGGGACATTCCGATTACCTCGATTTTCTCGGCGGCGAGGATGCTCCCGTACCCGATGCGCTTTATACCGACGCGCTTGCCATCGTGCTGGACACGGGCAGTGCAGACCGTATCTCGAATCCGAAATACACCCTTTGTCGCGAGATTGTAAAGATCGACCATCACCTTGAGCGCGATCCCTATGGGGATACGTCCTGGGTGGAGTCGGACCGATCCTCTACCTGCGAGATGGTGGTCAAGTTTTACGATACCTTCCGCGACGAGCTGAAGATGAGTCCTATCGCCGCAACCTACCTCTACACCGGCATGGTCACCGACTCGGGTCGCTTCCGCTTCCGCTCGGTTTCGGGGGATACCCTGCGCTATGCGGCCATGCTGCTCGATCAGGGCATTGACACCGAAACCCTCTATGCACACCTCTATCTCGGCGAGGCGGACGAGTTGAAATTCAAGGCACAGGTCTACCGCAATCTGAAAATCACCGAAAACGGGGTCGCATACTGTTATATCTCCCGCAAAACGATCGAAAAATACAACCTCTCTCTTGAGCAGGCGAGTAATGCCGTTTCCTATCTCGATTCGATCAAGGGCAGCCTGATCTGGATTGCCTTCATCGAGACGGGGGACGAAAAGAAATCGATCCGTGTCCGTCTGCGCTCCCGCTTTACTACCGTCAATACCATTGCCGAGCATTGGCGGGGCGGCGGGCACGCCTCGGCCAGCGGTGCGACCATTTACGGCCGCCGCGAGGTGAACGCTCTGCTCGCCGAGGCTGACGAGGCCATCCGTGCCTACAAATCCACACACGAGGACTGGTTATGAGAATTCTGATCACCAATGACGACGGCATCCGCGCCGAGGGGCTGCTCGCCCTTGCCCGCTGGGCCGCCGCGCGCGGCGAGGTCACCGTCTGTGCCCCCAACGTTGAGCAGAGCGGGAAAAGCCACGGTATCGAAATCATCCGCCCCTTTCGCGTAGAGGAGACGGAGCTTTGCCCGGGCATCGTGGGATATTCCATCGATTCCACCCCCGCCGACTGCGTGCGCTTCGGCATCCTCGCCCTTGACCGCAAATTCGATCTCGTCCTCTCGGGCATCAACCGCGGCTACAATATCGGCCGCGATATCGTCTATTCGGGCACGGTGGGGGCGATCTTCGAGGCCGGTATCCACGGTCTTCCCGCGCTTGCCCTGTCCACCGAGCCGGGAGAGACCGATGCGGCCGTCGTACAGCTTGACGCCGTATACGACTATATCTGCCGGCACGATCTTTTTGCGTACAACCGGCTCTATAACGTCAACATTCCGCCCTGCGCGGCCGGATTCCGCATTACGCGACAGGGGAACGCCTATTATTCGGACCGGTTCGTCCATCAGGGAGAGGGAATCTATCTCCAGACGGGGGAATTCATCTGTCCGAATACGGGTAACCTCGACCTTGACACCGACGCAGTAGCAGCCGGATACGTTTCCGTTACCCCCATGGCCTCCACCCGAACCGATCTCGGTGTCTGCAAAGCCCTTGCCCACCTGAACCGATAAGTCGGAGACGGACGGTGGAGAAATACCGAAAAAAGGCAGCCGTATACTACGGCTGCCTTTTTTGCAGTGGAAATACCCCCCAATTTTATAGTAGAGGTGTGTGCGACGGAGAAGGGACACTGCAGAGAGAACGATCCTCCGTATCAAGCAGGCGGATCAAATAAAAAGCATTCGGACGCCCGGTGCGGGCGGATATTTTGTTCGCAAAATAAACAAATTTTCGGGAAAATAAAACTTTTTGCTGTTTTTTTCCGTCTTATATAATAGACGGAAAAAACAAAGGAGCAGATGAAAATGGACGAACGATTTTACGAAGAGCTGAGCACCTATACGATTGAAGACCTGGAATTGGTGATCCGCGATCAGGGGGAGCTGTACAGCGAGGAAGAAATGCGGGTGATCAAGACCGTGCTGGAGGAAAAACGGCGTATTCATCGGGAGGAGCATCGAAAAAAGGTGTTGGAGCGCCTTCCGAAAACCATACCGTGTCCCAAATGTGACGGTCCGAATTCTTTTGCTCAGGAAAAATGCGACTTTTGCGGTGCAAAACTGGATAAGGAAAAATATTACCGCGAAGCAGAACGGGAGCCGGTGGAGGAAGACGAAGAAGAGGAGGGGACGACGGAGCGCAAGGACGGCTATACCTTTCATTACGTCATTTCCTTTCTTATCCCGCTCTGCGGATTTATCATGGGTGCAATTATGCTTGCCAATGATGATGAAGAAAAAGCGGCCGCAGGAAAATGGTGCATTATCTGGGGCCTGATCAGTATGGTTGTAAGTGCCGTTCTGAGCGGAATCCTCATTGGCCTTGGCCTGTGGTGATTTTGCTTGTTTATTGACGAAGTACCAAGGGAAACGCCTTTTTGCCGTGCTTTTCCCTTTGCAAAAAACGTTTAAACAAACCAGAGAGTTGAAAGGAGATTTGTCATGAAGTATTGCGCAAAATGCGGAACCGCTCTGCCGGATGACAGTGAATTCTGCACCAACTGCGGAACAGCAGCCGCATCGCCCACAGAGAGTGTCCCTCAAACGGAGCCGACTCCCCCTCTGCAGACCAAAAAGGTATCCCCCATTCCGATCATTGCTGCGGTTCTTGCCGTTCTTCTGCTGATCGGTGCAGCGTTTATTATCCGCACGATCGTTGTCAACAACGCAAAAGAAGAGCTGCAGAGCACGCTGCTGAAGGATTGGTCAAGAATCGAATCGGGAGACAGCGGTTCTCTGTACAGACTTGAGCTTGATTTTTCCTATGATACGATTGAATACATCTTTGACGGCAGCTTTTTCGTCAGGGAAATCTGTACGTACGATTATGAAATCCTCTCGGGGAAAACCATTCGTGTCAATGATTACGATACCGTTTATACCATCAAATTCAATGATGACCGGACGATGATGACGATCACGCCGGCACTGACCAGCAGTGACGCCTCGGAGAATTGGTTCTGCCACGACGATTGATGGGGTGCGGATATGTATTGCAGAAAATGCGGGAAATATCTTCCCGATGACAGCGATTTTTGTACCGCCTGCGGTACACGGGTGCTGACCCTGCCCGAAGCAGACGGTTCGGTTCCGCCGTCCGTGCAGACGCCGCAAGCAGAGGAGGGAGAGGCGGCCACACCGACACCGCCTTCCTGTGAGACGGAAAAGAGCTCAGCGAAGGGGGGCGTTTCCCTGCCGACCGGGCTTCGGCTCGGCAGATTGACGGGCAAGCGGAAGCTTCTCATCCCGGGCGCGATTGCACTGCTTCTCCTCCTGACCGTGATCGGCGTCGCCTGCGGGCGGAGCGCGGCAAAAGCCTGTTTGTATTACGGCGGCTGTGCCAACGAGCGAGCGAACGGAAGTTCTTATTGCTATTGGCATTTGTGCGATTATCCCGGCTGTACCTCCGCCAAAAGCTACAGCGGGGATTACTGCTACAGCCATAACTGTGCGGAGACCCTCTGTGATTCGGTGATTTACGAGGACAGCGAATATTGCTATTCTCATCAGAAATATTCACAGAGCAATCCCATTCCCTATTCCAAGGCCCGTACGATTGCGGAGGAAGCGGTTTCCGAGAACGTCGTGCTTCAACTTCAGTTCAAATCGTTCGGCGGATACGCACACAGCATCAAGTATCTCGACGTTGCCAGCCTGACCTCGGTTGACGCCAATCCGGGCGCACAGTATACGTTTCTGGCCAAAGGAACGTATTTCTCCTATGACGATTACGGCGATCTGATTGACATTTACAAATATGAGGTGGAAATCGACGTTGCCGCCGACGGAACGGCAGAGGCAAACTACCCGAAAGTTTCAAAGAAATAGACCCTTTCCCCGAAAAAGGCAAGGCACGGTCAACGCTTGATTGATGCTGCCGTTTCTGCCGCGAGAAATGGAGAAAAACAATGAGAAAATTGACAGTTTGTTTGGTTTTGTTTGCCGTCTGCCTCTCGCTTATGGCCTGCGGCAATCAAAGAGTGGAAGATGTTGAGCGCAGAATTGCGGCCATCGGCACGGTAACCCTGGAGAGTGAACCGAAAATTGCGGCGGCAGAAGCTGCATACGGGGAGCTTTCCTCCCGGCAGAAGGAAAGGGTGGTCAATTATTATGATTTGATCAACGCCAGATCGCGTTATGACGATTTGTATGCCGAGCATGTTGCCGAACAGCAGCGGCTTGCGCGTCTGCAGCCGATGCAGGAGTTTGCAGAAAAACTGTTTTTGGATTATGCCTCCTATTTTACCGATGCATTAACCATCGAAATGCTTGACGCATGGGTGTATTGCGAAGACGAGGTTTCAATTCCCTCCCTTTCCCGGTACTCATTCACTTTCTATTTCGAAATTGATACGAAATTGGGGCTGCGCAGGAAAGTATATTACGGGGCATCCTCCGTCGGCTTGAGCTTGGAGGGCAAGTACAGCACGGAGTTGAGATATTATGGTGTTTTCGGATCGTCAAGCGACTATTGGCGTGAAGGAGAAATGACTGCCATGCAAAAGGGTGAGAAGCTGGATTCCGATGCAATTTGGAACTATTTCCTGCAAAATTACAACGGTTAAAGCAAATCCGTCGGATTTTGGCCGCAGAATAATACCCGATTCCGCATCGCTGCGGAGCGCGACAGGCCGAAAGCTTGCGCCCAAAAAGAAAAAACCGCGTTTTCGCGGTTTTTTCTTTTCCCAATTCCCTTATGTTTTCCCGGGCGAAAATCATTTGCCGAATCGGGCGGTTTCCTTTGGGGCGTATGCCGTTGTTTTTTTCGTCAATTTACGGATCGGCGTCGGACACGGCGCCGTTTTCTTGCCCGTCATATTTGTCGGTGTCGCTCCACGCAGGGTCGCCGGCCGGCGGGACGATGAGACAGTCGGGGTGGGCGAGAGTCAACGCATCGCCGCCGGTCAGCTCAGGCGGAGCGCTGCGGAAAATGATCGACGTGAGGTTTTCGCAGTCTGCCATGGCCGTGGCGTCAAGCGTGCGGAGCGCCTTGGGCAGCGTATACTGACGGATTTCCGGATTGTCGGCGAGACAGTATGCGGGGAGTGTCTCGATGCTCTCGGACAGCGTGATCGAGGTCAGGCGCGGAATTCCTGCGAGCGCGTACGGTGCAAGCGTCGTTACCGTGTTGCTCATTTTGATCGAGGTCAGATAAGAGGCGCCGTAAAAGGCATAGCGCTCGATGGCAACCGTCGAGGAAAAGAGCGTGTAGCTTTCGGCCATTTTTCCGGCAGGATAGCGGATCAGTACGGTTTTTTCATGGTTGAACAGTGAGCCGTTGACCGAGTAAAAATTTCCGTTTCCGGCATACACTTTGATATCGGTCAGAGAGGGGCAGGCAAAGGCGTTTTCTCCGATCGTATGCGTGGTTTTCGGCACGACCAGGGCCTCAACCCCAATACATCCCGCAAGGCTGTAGGGCTCAAAAATTTCAATTCCGCTGACGGGGAAGGTCAGCTGAGACAGATTCCTGCTGTTCATGGCGTACGCACCGATTACCCGTACGTCGGACGGTACGGTGAAGGTGGAGCCGGGACGTTCGTTCGGATAGGCGATCAGCGTAGACAGATCGGCCGAATAGAGAACGCCGTTGATGGTCCGCAGTCGGGGGGCGTCCTCGTCTGTCGTGATCCACTGCAGCTCGGTCAGTCCGCACAGTGCGCGGCCGGAGACGGTTTGCAGAGAGCCCGGCAGATGAAGCGTGGAAATCCTGCTGTTCTCACCAAGTGCGCCGTCGTCCAGCGCAACGACCGCTCGGCCGTTGATTTCGGCGGGGATCTTCAGCGCCGAAACGCCCGGCTCGACGGTGATCGACAAAAGGGTAAGCCCGTCTTCCCCGGCGGTGTAGGTATAGGTGACGCCGTCCGCCGTGAAGCGGTCGTCCTCCGGCGCGGCGGTGGTGACGGAAGCGTCGGTTTCGGCGGTGGTATCGGTGGCTTGAATACCGTCGGATACGGGGAGCGCGGCACGCCCCCAGGCGCCGCCGAGGAGGAGCGCGATCAACGCCGTGCAGAGCAGAAGCAGTACGGTGCCGGCCGCAAACAAGGGGCTGAATTTCAGCAGGTACCGCCGCTGCACCAATGCCGAAATGCGGGTACGAAGCGTTTTTTTCCGCGGCGGACCGTCGATTTCCTCCGCACCTGCGTCAAGGGGGATCAGGTGCGGAGCGTTTTCGCTCAGTGCATACTGGATGCCCAGCGCGGCGACGACTGTGGAGAAAATCCGGGTTGACTCGGCCGCCGTAAGCGGAAAGGCGACCTGCGGAAGTGCCATCAGCGAGGCAAGATATACGGTGGCGAAGGAGAGATGAAGCTTGTCTCCCGTGCGCCGCTCCTCTTCCTCAAGTGCGCGCCGCAGGGTTTCCCGTGCATAATAAAGGCGGCTTTTGATGGTGTTGATCGAGCAGTTTTCCAGCGCCGCCGCCTGACCGAGAGAGAGCTGATTGAAATAGACGTAATGTACGGCGCGCTGTTGTGCTTCGGGGAGCATCTGCAGGACCTTCTGTACGGTGGTCTGCAGGCCCTCACGGCGATGCCATTCCTCCACGTCGTCACACGGGGGTGTGAAAATAGACGAGGCGGCGGGCAGCTCGGCGGTGGGCTCCCGCGCCTGCAGATGGTCGCTGCAGACGTTGTGCGTGATGACGGTCAGCCAGCGGATGAAGCTCTGGTTGTCCCGCAGGCTGTTAAGGTGCTTGAAGACACGAATAAACACCTCGGAAACGACATCCTTCGCTTCCTCGGTGTCCATGAGTGTGACGCAGGCAATATTGTAAACCAGGGGGTGGGTGATTTCATAAATCCGCACGAAGGCTTCCTCTTCGTTTGCCTTTGCGCGTTCAATATAGAGTGTCAGATCGGTATAATCCTGCAAACGAAAGCCTCCTTTATCTGCGGGTGCGGCGATTTTTGTCGTACTTTCATTATAACATAGACGGAGGGAATTATCAAGAAAAGAAATTTCCAAAACACAAAACCATTCGTCAAAAATCGGAGTCCGGATGCTTTCCCCTCACGAAAAAACGGTCGTTTGGCGGTTATTCGTCCTCTCGGGGAAGGAGCGGCGACTCGATGGCGCAGATGTGCTCCATACGGATTTTTCGGCCGTCCTCAAGGAAGACGAGGGCGGCGAAGGCGTCAATCCTCTTGACGTGACCGCTCACGGTATCGTATTTTCCGCCTGCCTTCCGCGGATCGGGGCGGAAGCAGGTCAGCGTGACGGCAGGACGCTCGGCGGCGCAGTCGGCCAGCATCTGCAGTTTTTCCCCGAGGCTGACCTTTTCCTCCTCGTCAAGCTCAACGCGGCGATCGGTCAGCCGTGCGGTTTCGCGGATGGCGGCCTCGTGGCCGGTCAAGGCGGCAAAGGGAGAGAATTGCGCGGCGCGGTCGGCCCGCGGCATGGGTGGGTGTTTTTCGGAGACGGGGCGTGCAAGATGCAGAATATCGTCGTATGCGTGACTTTCCTTCATGGTATTCTCCTATGCTTTATGCCCGCCGATGCGGTCGTTTCGGTCTTTTGCGGTGGCGTCCTCCTCAAGGTTCATGCCCTTGAGAATGATATTCTTGCCGTATTTTCGCTTGAGGGTGAGCATGGCCTCCTGCACCTGCCGTTCGCGGGCAAGGGCGGCCTTTTCCTCGGCGCGTTCCCGCTCAAGCGCGGCGGGATCGGTGAAAATATCCAGCTGCTCTGCCGGCATCTGCGGCGGCATCTCCCGTTCGTCCGCCACGCGGCAGGCGGTGAGGTTGAGGCGGCGAATGAGCAGATGCGGATTGACGATCCGGTCGTAGAGCACCGTTACCGCATCGATGATCTGCCGTGCCGACGAGGAGGGATAGGACAGATTTTCGGTGCCGTGCGCGTGGCGGGGAATCTTCCGTCCGTAGCGGTCGGTCACCGTTTCTCCCGTGTAGGTGCGGCTGTCCTTGAGGTTGTCGACGTCGTAGCCGACGGTCAGCACCAGCTGATCGGTGACAAGGCGCTTGTCCACCAGATCAAGTGCAAGCTGATCGGCCATTTCGCGGACGACCAGCCTCGCCTTCTCTGCCGTATACGGGCAGGCGAGCACCTGACCCGCGCCGATGCTGTTTGAGGCGGGGCGGTAGGCCTTGATTTCGGCGATGGTGCAGGGCTCGTATCCCCATGCGTGGTCGATCAGCAGCTCGGCGTTCACGCCGAAGAGGCGGTAGAGCAGATCCTCGTTGTAGAAATCGGCGGGGCCGCCGAGAGAGGCCCGTGCAACGTCTCCCATCGTCTCAATGCCTACCGAGGCAAGCTTTTTTGCATAGCCCTGTCCGACGCGCCAGAAATCGGTCAGCGGGCGGTGATCCCAGAGCAGGCGGCGATAGGCGAGCTCGTCAAGCTCGGCAATCCGCACGCCGTCCCGATCGGCGGGAACGTGCTTGGCCACGATATCCATCGCGACCTTGGCCAGATACAGATTCGTGCCGATGCCTGCCGCCGCCGTGATGCCGGTAGTGCGGTAGACGTCGCGGATCATCCGCGCGGTGAATTCCCGTGCGCTGAGTCCGGCTCGGCGCAGATATGCCGTCAGGTCGATAAAGACCTCGTCGATCGAATAGACGTGGATATCTTCGGGGGCAACGTGCTCCAGGTAAATGGAATAAATTTTCGTGCTGTAGTCAATATAATGTGCCATGCGCGGAGGAGCAGCGATATAATCAACGGCGAGGGAAGGGTCGGCGCGCAGGGCAGTATCGTCGGCCGAGCTGCCTCTCAGACAGCGGCCGGGGGCGCGTGCGCGACGGTTGGCGTTCACCTCCCGGAGGCGGGCGATCACCTCAAAAAGCCTTGCCCGTCCCGATAGGCCGTAGGCCTTGAGGGGAGGTGTCACGGCGAGGCAGATGGTTTTCTCGGTACGGCTCGTGTCAGCCACGACCAGATTGGTGGTCAGGGGATCGAGCCCGCGGTCAATGCATTCCACCGAGGCGTAAAAGGATTTCAAATCAATGCAGGCGTATTGCCGCTCGTCCACGTGCTCACCTCCCGTGTAAGGCTTGAGAAGGGGTGTCGCGCTCGTTCGCGCGGCACCCCGGGGTTCTTTTTATCGGATCTGTCCGTCACCGTCAATGAGATATTTGTCGGTTGTCAGCGCCGCCAGACCCATCGGTCCGCGGGCGTGCAGCTTCTGGGTTGAGATGCCGATTTCGGCGCCGAAGCCGAATTCTCCGCCGTCGGTGAAGCGGGTGGACGCGTTGACGTAGACGGCCGCCGCGTCAATCTCGCGGCTGAAGCGAGCCGCCGCCTCGCGGGATCGGGTGATGATGGCTTCGCTGTGCCCGGTGTTGTAGCGGTTGATGTGTGCAATGGCATCCCCGATGGTATCGACCACGCGAACGGCCAGAATATAGTCGTTGTATTCGGTTGCCCAGTCCTCCTCGGTGGCGTCGTCCGCGTCGGGGAGAAGGATTTTGGTGCGCGGACAGCCGCGCAGAGTAACGCCCGCTTCCTTTGCCGCATCGGCAAAGGCGGGTAGGAAGCGTGCGGCGACGGAAGCGTGAACGAGCAGGGTCTCGAGCGCATTGCAGACCGACGGACGGGAGGCCTTTGCGTTGATGGCTACCTTGACCGCCATCTCAAGATCGGCCGACTCGTCGATATACATATGACAGTTGCCCGCACCCGTCTCAATGACCGGGACGCGCGCGTTTTCCACCACCGTGCGGATCAGACCCGCACCCCCGCGGGGAATGACCACGTCAAGCAGACCGCGTGCCGTCAGCATGGCGGAAACGCCCTCCCGCTCGGTGCGCTCAACCAGCGCAAGCACGGCGGGGTCAATGCCGACGGAGGCCAGAGCCCCCTTCATGGAGGCGACGAGTGCGCGGTTCGTCTCGATGGCTTCCTTGCCGCCCCGCAGAACGACCGCGTTGCCGGTTTTGAGGCAGAGGGCGGCCGCGTCAACCGTGACGTTCGGGCGGGCCTCGTAAATCATGCCCACGACACCCATCGGTACCTTGACGCGCGAGATCACGAGACCGTTCGGACGTACCCAGCGCTCACCCGAGCCAATCGGGTCGGCCAGGCCGACCAGCTCACGCAGTGCGGCAGAGATGCCGTCGATCCGCGCTTCGGTCAGGCGAAGACGGTCGAGCATGGTGGAGGGCACGCCGTTGTCGGCGGCCGCGGAAAGATCGCGGGCGTTGGCCGCAAGAATGCCGTCCCGATCGGCCGCAAGGCCGTCGGCAATGGCGAGAAGCGCGCTGTTTTTCTTTGCGGTTGAAGCCGACGCGACGGAGCTTGCCGCCGCGCGGGTCGCCGTGCAGAGCTCGGTGATATAGGCTTGAATATCCATAGGGAATCCCCTTTCGCTTAAGTAATCGGTTTCCGTCGGAGCGGAGCGGAACGCGGCGGTTTGCCGCATCCCTTATTGTGCCTGAAAATAGGTTCCGATATTCTCTCCGTCCATCAAAGCGTATAGAACGGTCGGATCGGCACCGTTGAGGATGTACATGGGGATGCCCGCTTCGGTCACGATTTGTGCCGCACGGAGCTTGGTTGACATACCGCCCGTGCCGCGATCGGTGCCCGCACCGCCTGCGGCGGCGATGAGGGCCTCGTCGATTCGCTCGACCACGGGAATCAGGCGTGCATCGGCATATTTTCTGGGGTCGCGGTCATAGAAGCCGTCGACGTCCGAGAGGTTGATGAGCAGATCTGCGCGGCAGATCAGCGCAACGTAGGCCGAGAGGGTATCGTTTCCGCCGAATTTCAACTCCTCAATCGAAACAGAGTCGTTTTCGTTGACGATCGGCACACAGCCGAGAGCAAGCAGAGACTCGAAGGTGTTGCGGATGGCGGCGAGACGGACGGGATTGTCCACGACGTCGCGGGTCATGAGAATCTGCCCGACCGTATGGCCGTAGGTAGAGAAAAAGCGCTCGTACATGGCCATCAGGTCACTCTGCCCGACGGCGGCCATGGCTTGCTTTTCCTCAGGCGTGCGGGGACGGTGATCGGCGCCGAGGCGGGCAATGCCTGCGCTGACTGCGCCCGAGGAGACGAGAATGACCTGTCTGCCTTCGTTTTTGAAATCCGAGACGATTTTGACCAGGGTCTCAATGCGTCTGAGATTGAGGTGACCTGAAGCGTGGGTGAGGGTTGAGGTGCCGATTTTGATGACGATGCGGCGGCTTTGGACAAGATTTTCCATAAAAACAAACTCTTTCTTCGGTTTCTGGATAAGAATTTTACAAAAAAGACTTTCAAATCATGCGGAAATATAGTATAATAGATGATGATTCGACATTATCCCGGCAGGTCTGCCGATAATATACCTATTATACAGCCTATCCCCGAATTTTGCAAGCATTATCCCGAATTTTATTGCGCCGCGGCGCAAAATCCATACACGGAGGAAGAGCGGATGAAATCCCGATACACCATTACCATTGCCGATATCCAGATGAACGTCCTCACCGAGGAAACCGAGGCGTCGGTTACCGAGCTGGTCAACACCATTGACCGTCGGATCCGCGAAATCAACACCCGTTCCCGCCACTGCACGAAAACCGAAGCGGCTCTGCTCTGTGCGCTCGATTACTGTGCCGACAAGTTTAAGGCACAGCGGCGGCAGAAGGTGCTTGAGGCACAGCTTGCCGTTGCCCGCGCCGAGATTGACGATCTGCGGGCACAGCTGGCCGCACAGAAGCATAACGCCGAATGAGCAAGCCCCGTCCTCTGCCCGAGCTGTTGGCTCCTGCCGGCTCCCCTGCCGCGCTGGACGCCGCCATTGAGGGAGGCGCTGACGCCGTTTACTTCGGCGGTGCGGCCTTCAACGCCCGTATGCTGGCGCAGAACTTCGGCGGTGCCGCGATGGACGATGCCGTTGCGCGCTGTCACGCCTATGGGGTCAAGGCTTACGTGACCCTGAATACGCTGGTGGCCGACCGCGAAATGGACGACTGTCTCCGCGCGGCCGAGGCGGCCTACCGCGCCGGGGCCGACGCGCTGATCGTTGCCGATCTCGGCGTTGCGGCCACTCTGCGGCGGCAGATTCCCGAGCTTGCCCTGCACGCCTCCACCCAGGCGAGCGGACACAACGCGGAGGCGGCCAAAAAGCTGGCCTCGCTCGGCTTTACGCGTATGGTCTGCGCCCGTGAGCTCTCGCGGGATGATCTTGCCCGTCTGGTGGCCGACTCTCCCATCGAAATTGAAATGTTTATCCACGGTGCGCTTTGCGTTTCCCATTCGGGACAGTGCCTGTTTTCGTCGCTGGTCGGCGGCAGAAGCGGCAATCGCGGAACCTGTGCACAGCCCTGCCGTCTGCCCTATACGGTGGGCGGACGGGAGAAATATCCGCTTTCTCTGCGCGATCTTTCGCTCGCGTCCCACGTTCCCGCACTGATCGAGCTCGGTGTCGCGTCGCTCAAGATTGAGGGACGCATGAAGTCTCCCGAATACGTGCGGGACGTCGTTTCGGTCTGGCGGCGGCTCCTTGACGAGTGCCGCGGTGCGACCGCCGGAGAGATGCGGTATCTGGCCGATATTTTCTCACGCGGCGGATTTACCGATACCTATTTCCGCGGCATCAATCCGAGCGGGGACAACTCCGCCATGCTCGGCGTTCGCTCGGAGGCAGACAAGGCCGCTTCCCGTGCGGCAGAGCCCTTCCGTGCCATTACCCGCACCTCTCCGCTGACCTTCCGCGCCGAGATTCTGGCAGGTCGTCCGATGCGCCTGACCGCCCGGGCCGGTGGGAGAAGCGTGACGGTTGCGGGCGATATCCCCCAGCCTGCCCGCAGCGCACCCATTGACCGCGCGGCGGTAACGCGCTGTCTCGGCAAGCTTGGCGGAACGCCCTACGCGCTTGATCGCCTCGAACTTGATCTGGATGAGGGGCTGATGGTGCCCGTCTCGGCGCTCAACGCGCTTCGCCGTGCGGCGGTCTCGGCACTCTCGCCACATGAGCCGCATCCCGATTTTGACGCAGGCGCTTACCGTGTCGGAGCGGACGTGCATCTGCCCGTACCCGCCCTTCCCGCACGTGTGGCGCAATTCCGTTCGTCCGCACAGATTACGCCCGCCGCGCGCGCTTATTTCGATTTGATTTATCTTCCGCTTGAACGGTATGCCGAAGAGGCGCCCGACCTCCGCCCCGACGGGGTGATTCTTCCCCCCGTCATTCTTCCGCACGAGACCGATGGGGTGCGTGCTATGCTGCGCGCCGCCGCCGATGCGGGGATTCGCGAGGCGCTGGTGGGCAATATCGGACATATTGCTCTCGCCGAGGAGGCCGGTCTCACCTTGCACGGTGATTTCCGTCTCAACGTTACCTCGGCCGAAACGGCGGCCGTCCTGCGTACGCTCGGCGTCCGCGACTGCCTGCTCTCGCCCGAGCTGACCCTGCCGCAGCTGCGCGATCTGCCGATCGCGGGTGATAAGGCGGCTATCGTTTACGGCCGCGTTCCCCTAATGGTGCTGGAGAAATGCGCCATCCGCGCCGTGGCCGACTGTCGGCGGTGCGCGGAGGATACCGTCGTGCTGACCGACCGACGCGGCGTGCGCTTCCCGATGCTCCGCACCTGGCAGCACCGCACGCTGATCGTCAACTCCCGTCCCACCTATATGCTCGACCGACTCACCCGCCTTTATGCGGCAGGCGTGACCTCGCATCATTATCTCTTTACCGTTGAGTCCCCCGATGAGGTCAACCGTGTCATTACCGCCGCAGAGCAGGGCAGAGCCCCGACGGCAGACGTCCGCCGGATATAAATACACGTTTACGAAGGAATTGCTATGCAAGCTGAACTTATCCTCGCCTCGGCGTCTCCTCGCCGCCGCGAGATTCTGACCACGCTCGATATTCCGCACCGCGTCCTCGTCTCGGACGCGGACGAGACCCTGCCCGACGGCATCTCTCCTGCCGAGGCGGTACGGACGCTGGCCGCGCGCAAGGCGGCCGCCGTTCTCCCCCTTGTTCCCGATGCGGCCGTACTTGCCGCCGACACCGTGGTAACCCTTGACGGGGACATCCTCGGCAAGCCGACGGACGATGCCGACGCCGCCGCGATGCTCCGCCGCCTCTCGGGGCGTACGCACACCGTTTATACGGGCGTGGCACTGGCATACGGCGGGAAAACGGTCGTGGCACACGAAGCCACCACCGTTCGCTTCGCAGGTCTGGAGGAGGCGGATATTGCCGCCTATATTGCGACGGGCGAGCCCCGCGACAAGGCGGGAGCCTATGCCATTCAGGGCATCGCCGCGCGCTTTATTGTGGGCATTGAGGGAGACTATTTCAACGTCGTCGGCCTGCCGGCGAGACTGGTCGTGACCATGCTCACTGACGCGGGCATCTGCCCCGCGCCGTGCCGTGTCTCCCTTGTGTGAGAGCGGAACAACCTCGGAAAAACGGGACTTCCCTTGAAAAAGAAAGGATCGTATATGTCAAAAAATATCGGAATTGACCTGGGTACGGCCAATACCCTGCTTTACCTCAAAGGACGGGGTATCGTTCTGCGCGAGCCGTCCGTGGTTGCCATTGAGCGGCAGACCGAGCGCGTGCGCGCGGTCGGTCGTGAGGCCAAGCTGATGCTGGGCAAGACGCCCGGCTCGATTGCGGCCTACCGTCCGATCAAGGACGGCGTGATAGCTGACTTTGAAATTACCGCAGCCATGCTGCGTGACTTCTTCCGGCGCATCTCTGCCGGCAATATTTTCTCTCGCCCCTACGTTGCGGTCAGCGTACCCTACGGGGTGACCGAGGTAGAGCGGCGCGCCTTCAAGGATGCGACGCTTGAGGCGGGGGCGCGTGCGGTGGCTATGGTCACCGAGCCGATCGCGGCCGCCATCGGTGCGGGCCTGCGGGTCGGCGGGCCGCGCGGATGCATGGTGGTTGACATCGGCGGCGGAACGACCGAGGTGGCGGTGCTCAGCCTCGGCGGTATCGTGCGCTCGACCTCCCTCCGCATTGCGGGAGACGAGCTGGACGAGGCCATTATGCAGTACGTTAAGGCGAGATACGGTATCTCGATCGGGGAAACCTCGGCCGAGATGCTCAAGAAAAAGATCGGCTCGGTGCATCCCTCCACCGACGAGGGCACGATGGAAATTCAGGGGCTGACCCAGCGCACGAGTATGCGGACGGGACTTCCCGCCGTTCTTTCGGTCTCCTCGGGAGAGCTGCGCGAGGCGATGTTCGACCAGGTGGAGCATATTCTCAAATGCATCTGCGATACGCTGGAGAAAACCCCCCCCGAGCTTTCGGCTGATATTTACGATTACGGCATTATGCTCACGGGCGGCAGCTCATTGATGCGCGGTTTGCCCCAGCTGATTACCGAGCGGACGGGTATCCGCGTGACGCTGGCCAAGCATCCGCTTGACTGCGTTGCCCTCGGCCTCGGCCGCATGATCGATTCCGATAACAAATCGGACAGCAATCTTGAATATACCAATTAACTTGCCGTTTCCGCACCTTTGCGGATAACGCAGAAAGGAGGCCGCATGGGCAAATTTTTCCGCAGTCGATTCTTTTTCGTGACGGTGATCACCGCCCTGATTCTGGTGATCGTACCGACGGTTCTGTCTGCCATGGGGCTTTCCGATTACGTGCGCGGTGCACTGCAGACGGTGGCCTCTCCCTTCCAGGCCGCCTTTACCTGGGTTGCCGATGCAGTGGCCGGGTTCGGTGAATATTTTACCGCCTTTGACGAGCTGGCGGCAGAAAACGAGGCACTGCGCAAAAAACTGGACGAAGCGAACGATCAGCTCTATAATGCGCGCCTTCTGGAAGAGGAAAACGAGTGGCTGCGCAATTATCTCGGTCTCAAGCGCCTGCATACCGATTATCGCTTTGAGGAAGCAACCGTTATTGGACGCGAGGGAGGGAATTCGATTACCGTGCTCACCCTCAACCGAGGCTCCCTCCATGGAATCGAGAAGGGAATGCCGGTGCTGACCGACGGCGGGATTGTCGGTGCTGTCGTTGAGGTCAGTGCCACCTGGTGCCGCGTCGAGACACTGCTGGAAACGGCGTCTGCCGTTGGTGCGTACGTGGAGCGATCTGCGCAGAGCGGTATCGTCTCGGGCAGCTTTTCGCTGGCCGCAGAGGGGCTCTGCGTGATGAATTATCTGCCCGACGGCGCCGATATCCGAATCGGTGACCGTATTCTGACCTCGGGCATCAGCTCGGTCTATCCGCCCGGGCTTTATATCGGCGAGGTTACGGCGGTTCAGCCCGATCCCTACAGCCGGACCGTCACCGCCGAGATTACGATTGCCGTCAATCCGCACGCGCTCAGCCGCGTGATGATCCTGACCGATTTTGCGTCCTATACCGAGTAAACCGACGCCTGTCGATAACGGCACCGCGGGCGACCGGGAAAGCGATTCCGGCCGCTCTGCTCTATCCCCATTCTATCCCGACGAAAGGAGGAGTCCATGTCACCGCAATTTTATACCGTGATCCGCAAAACGACCGTATGGGGCGTTCTCCTTTTTTTGCTTGCCGTCGTGCAGACCGGCTTCTTTGCTCGGCTTGCGCTGATCTTTCCATACGGTGCGGTGCCCGACCTGATGCTGGCCGCCGTGATTGCCATTGCCATTTTTGACAGTGAGCGGGCGGGCGCGATTGCCGGAATCGCCGCCGGGGTGATCATCGGCGCACTCGGCGGAACGGGACTGAATCTTCTGCCGATCGTTTATCTGCTCTGCGGCTACGTCTGCGGCATCTGGTCCACGATGAGTCTGAGCGCGAATTTTCCCTCCTGGTGTGTCTATATGCTGGCAGGTGGGATTGCGCGCGGCATCGCTACCCTCGTGGAAATTGCTTTTTCCTATGCAGATTACGACTTTTTTGCCGTTTTGCGGCAAACGCTTTTTCCCGAATTTACGGCCACCGTCCTCCTCTCCCCGCTCATTTACCTCCTTGTGCGGCGTGTGGCGCTTTTCTTTAACCGAAGGCTCAAAATCCCGGATTGATCCGCTATCCGCACAAAGGAGGTGCCGAGGATCAAAAAAAGACGTTCTTTTTTGTGGCGTTATACGGCGCTTGCCGTTCTGCTTGCGCTTGTGGGACTGGTCTATATTGCCCGTCTGGTCAATCTGCAGATTACCGCCCACGATCTTTATACCGCCGTTGATACGAAAACCTATACCCGTACCGTAAAAATCCAGGCCCATCGCGGAGAGCTGTTCGATCGGAACGGCATACCGCTGGTGACCAACGTGAAGGGGTATAATCTGATTTTTGACTATTCCGCCATGCCGTACGGCTATGCGGCAGGAAACGAAGTAATTCTCGAAGCCATCGACGCCCTTGCGCGGACGGGAAATGCAGATAAACGGATCCGCCCCGTTTTCCCCTATCGTGGAAGTTATCCCCATTTTGCGCTGGACACCGATCTTCTGCGCAGTACGACCGTCGCCTCCCGCCACGCGCGGATTCTTGCCGACAACGAGCTTGACGAGGATAGCTCAACGGCCGAGCAGATTGCCTTTTTTGCCAAGAAATATAAGCTGCTTGACGCAGAGGGAGAGCCGCTTTACGATGCGGAAACCATGACCGAGCTCCTCGCCGTCCGCTATCACATGGAATATATCCGCTTCAGTGCAGTTGAGCCGTACGTGTTGGCTGAGGACGTCTCTCTTCCGCTGATTACCTACGTCAAGGAGCGGCAGATTGACGGTGCGAGTTTCCTTGAGACGGTGGAGCGAAAGTACGAATTTCCCGGCTATGCGTCCCATATTCTCGGCTTCGTGCGTGAGATTCCTCAAGCGCAGCTTGCCTATTATACCGAGCTCGGCTATCCCATGAATGCCGTCGTCGGTATATCGGGGGCAGAGCAGGCCTTTGAGCAGTATCTGCGCGGACAGGACGGGGAGCTGACCATCGTTGAGGATGAAAACGGCAAAATCGTTGACTGCTACGTTTCGAAGGCGCCGGTGGCGGGAAACAACGTCCGCCTGACCATCGATATCAAGATGCAGATCGCCGCCGAGGATGCGCTGGTGGAGAATATCGCGTATATCCGCGAGAAGGCCGCGCAGACCGAGGGCACGCAGGACGGCGAGGATGCCTCGTCGGGCGCGCTGACGGCAATGAACGTAAACACGGGCGAGATTTATGCGATCGCGTCTAATCCCACCTACGATCTGTCCACCTATTCAACCGATTTCAACCGACTCAACAGTGACCCGAACCGCCCTATGGTCAATCGGGCGCTCAACGGCCTATATCCCCCCGGCTCAACCTTCAAGATCGGGGTTGCCGCCGCCGCACTGACCGAAGAGATTATCACGCCCTCCACCACCATTGAAACCAAGGGTATTTACGAGTACTATGCGCCCAGCTATACGCCCCGATGCTGGTATTATCTGCGCTATCGGATGTCGCACGGGGCGATCAATGTCACCAAGGCGCTCCAGGTTTCCTGCAACTATTTCTTCTACGAGGTCGGCAGACTGCTGACCGTTGAGAAGATGAACGATTACATGAGCCGTTACGGGCTTGGCGAGCCCACGGGAATTGAACTGGCCGAGAAAACGGGCATCCTGGCGGGGCCTGCCTACCGTGAAACCCACGGTCGTGACGCCTGGACACCGGGTGATACTCTGCAGGCGGCCATCGGGCAGTCGGATAATCTGCTGACGCCTCTTCAGCTGTCGGTTTATCTTTCCACCATTGCCAACGGCGGTACGCGGTATGCGGCGCACCTTCTGCATTCGGTGCGTACGTATTATGACGATACGGTCGTCTACACCGCAGAGCCGACCGTGGTCAGCACGGCCGTGCTTTCCCCGCAAAATTACGGCACCATCATGACTGCGCTTAAGTCGGTTACCGAGGACGACGGCTCGGCGGCGCGCATCTTCCGCAATTACGCCGTTGAGGTGGGCGGTAAAACGGGTACGGCGCAGGTCAGCGAAACCAAGAGTGACAACGCGGTATTTACGGCGTTCGCTCCCTGGAGCGCACCCGAGATTGCCGTTTCCTGCATCATTGAGCAGGGAGCGAACGGTACCGACGCGGGTTTGGCCGTCAGAGAAATTTTTGACTTTTACTTTGGGCTCGGCGATTATGCGCCGGCCGATCCCGATACTCCCGCCGCTTAAAGGTACGGTGGGGAAAGGAGCGTTTATGCCGAGAAAACCAAAAGCAAAGCTGACCGAAGCGGTGATTTCCGCGCTTGAGGCGCGTTACCCGGAGGCGGCCTGCGCGCTGCATTGGGCGGGCGAGCCGTGGCGGCTTCTGGTCATGGGACGCTTGTCGGCGCAGTGCACCGACGCACGGGTTAATCTCGTCTGCGAAGGGCTGTTTGCCCGTTTTCCGACCCTCGAGGCTATGGCCGACGCACCGCTCGGCGAGATTGAGGAGCTGATCAAATCCTGCGGGCTGTTCCGCGGAAAGGCAAAGAATATCAAGGATGCCTGCACGATGCTTCGGGACGAGTTCAGGGGGGAGATGCCCTCCGCAATGGAGGATCTGCTTCGTCTGCCCGGCGTTGGACGAAAGATTGCCAATCTTCTGCGCGGAGATATTTTCGGACTTCCCGCCATCGTGGCCGATACGCATTGCATCCGCATCTGCGGGCGGCTCGGGTTTTATGCCGAGTCGGTCAAGGATCCGGTGAAGGTGGAGCGGACGCTGGTGGGTATCATCCCGCCCGAGAAGCAGTCGGACTTCTGCCATCGGATCGTCCAGTTTGGCCGGGACGTCTGCACGGCACGTTCGCCTGCCTGCAGTGAATGCGAACTGCGCGAGGTCTGCGCACACGCCGCACGAAGCAAATAAAGCCGGCGGACGTTCAACCGAATAAGACGAAGGAGTACCGCGCAAAAAGCGCGGCACTCCTTCGTCTTATTCATACGCCTCGGTCAGATCAATGCCGAAGTAAGCGAGCAGCTCGGTCAGCGAGAGGGACTCCAGACAATCGGCGTGGTAGAGATCCCTTCCCTCGCGCAGGTACGCCTCTCCTTCTCTGATCGGCTCACCGCAATAGGCACATTGCCCGTGTGAGGGTGCGGCAGCGCCGGGGCAGGCAGACGGACAGTAAAGCTTATGACATTCCGTACACATATCGTATTCCTCCTTTTAGGGATGACAGGATACCACGCGTCGGGGGAAAAGTCAAGCCTTTATCCGAGAGCGAAAAAACGAATCTCGGATATGGACAGGGTGGGAAAAACCTGGCGTCAAATGCTTGACAGCGAGGAAACAAGGGGATATAATTAAGAGGAAGAATTCATTTGCCTCAACCTTGCTTTTGATGGGAGAACACGATGGAATTCATACGAAACAAAGACCTGCTTGATGCGCTGGCGGCGCTTCATACGAACGTAATTTCGGTCAGTGCGGAGAGGGAAACCTTTACCGACCCCGAGGGGAAGGCCTATGAAAATCTTCCTTCCTTTCTGCGCGTAACGCTTGCATCAACCCCCGGAGAGCGCTCGGATATCCGACACGAGCTGTGGCTTCCCGATGCGTGGAACGGCGTTTTCCTCGGTACGGGAAACGGCGGAATTGCCGGCGTGATCCGATACCATACGCTTGCGGCCCATCTGCGGAGCGGCTATGCGGTGATCAATACCGATCTCGGCACCTCTGCGGGGCGTGACTGCGGGATCGGAAACCCCGACGTGTGGCGGGATTTCGGATGGCGTGCCACTGATCTGATGACCCGTGCGGGTAAGCTCGTCACAGAGGCCCGTTACGGACGACCGATCGATTACGCCTATTTCTGGGGTGGCTCGACCGGCGGTCAGCAGGCGATGTCGCTCGTCCAGCGCTTCCCCGAGGCATACGACGGTATCATTGCCAACGTTCCCGCAAGCAACCGCACCCATATGCACGCCTTCTTTCTCTGGGCACATAACCTAATTCGCAAATCAGGGGCAGAGCCCTTTACCGAAGAGGTTCTCGCGGAAGTTACCGCTTGTGCCGTTGACTACGGCCGCCTGACGGGCGTGCTTGCGCAGGATGCGCTTTTCTTTGCCAACCCGCCGTCGGATGCGGCGTTTATTGACGGCTTCGTCGCCTATCTGAAGGAAAATCTGCCCTCGCTTTCGGATGAACAGCGCACGCTTTTGCATCAGTTTTATCGGGGGCCAGTCAATCCCCGCACGGGAGAGCGGATCTACTGCGGTTTTCCCATCGGTGCGGAGTCGGGAAGGGAGATCATCAGCTGGCAGAGAAAGGAAGCTCCGCGGACCTATGTTGTTCGGTGGGGGCTCGGTGCAGACTACCTTGACCGTGATTTTGATCCGGATGCCGACGTCGACCGATTGGACGATCTTCTTGCGGCGGATATGAATGCAAACAATCCCGATCTGCGCCCCTTCTTCTCGCACGGCGGGAAGCTGTTGATCTATTCTGGCAGTGCCGATCCCATCGTCTTCTTCCCCGAAGCGCTGAACTATTACGCGCGCATGACCGAGGCGGTGGGCGGCGTCGACGCGGCACTCGAGGGGGCTCGGCTTTTCCTCGTCCCCGGGCAGGATCACCGCGCTTCTCTGACGCGCTACGGTGCCGCAATGCTCAACGGAGCGCGAGAGATCCGCTCTGCCCTCCATCTGCTTCGCCTCTGGCGCGAGCAGGGTATCGCGCCGGACAGCCTTGAGGTGGTGACCGAGAGCGGCGACGTGCAGGGAAGAATGATGATCTATCCATACGGAAGTGGGAAGAATCCGATCACCGAACGACCCGCCTGTGCCGAGCGGTATCTCAGACGATGAGCTCGCCTTGGTGTGAAGCACCTCGCTGCTCTCCTTAATATACCTTCCCCGCCGGGGAAGGCTAACAGGGTGTCTCGCCGCCCGCTCTCATCGGATGGAGCCCTTTATTGCCGGTGCGAACTTTAACCCATCCTCGCCGGGAAAGGCTAATTGGCCGTTTCCTCTGCGCGTGGTAAACAAAAGCACGAAAAAAGCAAATGTTTTCCTTTGTACGAGATAATCAGGGATAGTCGATTTTGGACGGTAATATCTGCATTTGAGAAAATATGGAGGTAACGATATGAAACTTGAACAAAACGAACAGCTGATTTCCGCTCTGCGCGAGCTGGATACGGTCATGACCGAGGTAACCGAGGAAGAGGGCAGTTATACCGATCCGCGCGGTAAGCTGCACACCGACCTGCCGCCCTTCGTCCGCGTGGCACTGCATTCGACACCCAGCGCGCGCTCGAATATCCATCACGAAATCTGGCTTCCTGCCGCGTGGAACGGATGCTTCCACGGAACGGGTAACGGCGGCATGGCGGGTATACTTGAGTACCATACGCTGGCCGAGCGTATAAAAATGGGCTATGCGACCATCAACACCGACCTCGGTACCTCCGACGGTCAGGATTTCGGCGTGGACAATCCCGAATTATGGAAGGATTTCGGTTGGCGTGCGACCTATCTGATGACGCGGGCAGGCAAGCTCGTGACCGAGGCATACTACGGACGCCCGGTCGAGCATTCGTATTTCTGGGGCGGCTCGACCGGCGGTCAGCAGTCGCTTTCGCTTGCTCAGCGCTTCCCCGAGGAGTACGACGGCATTATTGCGACCGTACCCGCAAACAATCGCACGCATCTGCACGCATATTTCCTATGGGGGTATCGGACGATCAAGGAAATGCGTCCCGAGCCCTTTACGCATGAGCTGCTTGACGCGGTCACATTGCACGCCGTTGCCTACAGCCGTGCAACCGGGCACAGCGCACCCGAGGACCTTTTCGTGAACGATCCGTGTGCAGATTCTGCGTATATTGACGGATTTATCGCCTATCTTGCCGAGCATATGCCCGAGCTGACCGAGGGACAGCGTGAGGTTCTCCGCCGTCTCTACGAGGGCCCTGTCAACCCGCGGACGGGTGAGCGGATTTACTGCGGTATGCCGATTGGCGCCGAGTCGCGGGGCGCGGGTGCACGCTGTGAAATGCTGACCTGGCAGTCGGACAGAGAGCGCGGACGAATCTATCCCTTCAACTGGGCCTTCGGCGCCGATTATGTCAAGGAAACCTTTGATTTTGATGCCGATCTTGATCGGCTCAACGCTCTGCTCGGCCCCGATATGAATGCAAACGATCCCGATCTGCGCCCCTTCTTCCGCCACGGCGGAAAGCTGTTCATGTATTCGGGCGCTGCCGACTCGATCGTTCCCTTCCCCGAGGCCGTACGCTACTGCACGCGCATGATTGATGCGGTTGGCGGTATCGACACTGCGCTTGACGGCGCGCGCTATTTCGTCATTCCGAGTCAGGATCATACGGCAAACCCGGCAAAGCACGGCACGGCGATCATGAACGATAAGTATGAAATCAAATCTCCCCTTGACGTGCTTCGTTTGTGGCGCGAGAAGGGCATTGCCCCCGATAGCCTTGAGGTGGTGACCGAGATCGGTGACGTGCAAGGGAAGAAGACCATTTATCCCTACGGCAGCGAGAAAAATCCGATTGCCGAGCGTCCCGCCTGTGCGGACCGTTATCTTAACTGAAAAAAGGAGAAGCAGCCATGACAATAGAACGAAATGCGGCACTGATTGCCGCCCTGCGGGAGCTTGATACTGAGATTGTGGAGGTATCAAGCGAGCAGGACGGCTACACCGATCCGTACGGAAAAACGCATACAAATCTCCCCCCCCTTCGTCCGTGTGCTGCTGCATTCGGTACAGGGCAAGCACTCGACGATCTATCATGAGATTTGGCTTCCTGCCATGTGGAACGGCTGCTTCCACGGAACGGGAAACGGCGGCATGGGCGGCAAAATTCTGTATCATACGCTGGCGGCCCGCATGAAAATGGGCTATGCGACCGCCAACACTGATCTTGGCGCTTCCGAGGGGGAGGCCTTTGGTGTAAACAATCCCGATTTTTGGCGGGATTACGGCTGGCGCGCGACCTATCTGATGACGCGGGCGGGCAAGCTCGTGACCGAGGCCTACTACGGCCGTCCGATCGAGCATTCGTATTTCTGGGGCGGATCGACCGGCGGTCAGCAGGCACTTTGTATGGCAGAGCGCTTCCCCGAGGAATACGACGGCATCATTGCCGGTGCGCCCGTAACGAACCGCACACAGCTGAACGTGTATGGAATCTGGAACTTCCGGACGTTCGGGGAGATCGGTCCCGAGCCCTTCACGCAGGAGATGCTTGACGAGGTCACGCGGCACGCCGTTGCGTACAGCTGCGCAACCGGACACAGCGAGCCGGGAGATATTTTCGTGAGCAATCCTTGCACGGACGAAGCCTATATTGAGGCGTTTATCGCCTATCTTGCCGAGCATATGCCCGAGCTCACGAAAAAGCAGCGTGAGGTTCTCCGCCGACTGTATCACGGTCCGATCAACCCGCGGACGGGTGAGCGGATTTACTGCGGTATGCCGATTGGCGCGGAGTTGCGGGGGGCGGGTACGCGCTGTATGTCGATGGTCGAGCATCCTATGTGTGCCGAGCTCTACGGTAAATAAAAGCATATCCCGCAGATCGTTTTATCGGTCTGCGGGATTCTTTCAAAAAACGGCAGAGGAAAATCCTCTGCCGTTCTTGCTTTTGGGCGAATATTCGCCTATGTGATAGGGGCGTTATCTCTGCACACGGCCGTTGCCGCTGCCGCCTGCGAGTGCCTTGACTTCATCAAGGGATACGAGGTTGAAGTCGTCCTCGATGCTGTGCTTGAGGCAGGAGGCTGCGGTTGCGAACTCGATTGCATCCTGCGGGGCGTAGTTCTGGGAGAGCGCGTAGATCAGCCCTGCGGAGAAGGAGTCACCGCCGCCGACGCGGTTGACGATATGTACGTGATATTCACGGGAGAAGTAGGTCTGTCCGTCCACGTAGAGCATAGCGGACCAGTCGTTGTCCGATGCCGAAATGCTCTTGCGGAGCGTGGTTGCAATGTACTTGATGTCGAATTCCTTCTGGAGCTGAGCGGCAACCGTTGCATAGCCTGCGCGGTCAAGCTCACCCGACTCAACGTCGGTCTTGCCTGCGCGGATGCCGAGAACCTTCTCAACGTCCTCCTCGTTGGCGATCAGCACGTCAACGTAGGGCAGCAGCTGGCGCATTACCTTGCCTGCCTTCTCCTGGCTCCACATCTTGCCGCGGTAATTGAGGTCGCAGCTGATGGTCAGACCGTGCTTCTTTGCAGCCTTGCACGCCTCGAGGCAGACCTCGGGGGTGTTGTCGGACAGAGCGGGCGTGATGCCGGTGAAGTGGAACCAGTCGGCGCCCTCAAAGATAGCGTCAAAGTCGAAGTGTTCGGGCTTTGCGTCGCAGATTGCGGAGAACTTGCGGTCATAGATTACCTTGGAGGGACGCTGGGATGCACCCTTCTCGAGGTAAAGAACGCCCATGCGCTCGCCGCCCCAGGCGATGTTGGAGGTGCCTACGCCATATTTCTGCAGGGAAGCAACGGCTGCTTCTGCAATGTCATTCTTGGGCAGACGGGTAACGTAGTCGGTGTCAAGACCGAGGCGGGAGAGCGAAACGCAAACGTTTGCCTCTGCACTGGTGTAGAATACGCCCATCTGATTTGCCTGAATGAAGCGGTAGTAGCCGGCGGGCGAGAGGCTGACGAGCATATCGCCGAGACCGACAACGCGGGTGTTGGACTTTTTCATGATAAAAATTCCTTTCTGTGGATAATGATATAAATGCTTAATCGACGGCGGCTGCGTTCTGCGGCCGCTGCCGTGTTTGCCGTGGGGAGAAATACGGATTATTCGGTAAATCCGGAGACGTACTTATCTACGCTCGCGGTATTCTGATTAAAGGTGGTTTTGAATACGGGAACGATACCGGTGGAATGGATGTTGCCGAGGGTTCTGAGATGGCTGTCACAGGTCAGACCCAGAGCGGTGGACATCTCGATGCAGAGCGAGTTGAACATGAGCTTGAGGATCTCGGTGGATTCCTCGTCGGTTGCATAGCGCAGCTGCATAGTCTTCTCGATGTGCGCGGGGTAGATGTACTTATAGGAGAGATACATCATATCCTCAAGGATCTTTGCGGTCATATCGAGCTCGGTGTTGTTGAAGGGGATACCGATTGCTGTGCCGAGCGAGGAGTGGGTGTGAATGCGATAGCCTTCCTGTGCCTTGTCAGCCTTGGGCAGGGGCAGTACGCCGAAGTCGGTGCCGTTGGCAGCGAGGAACTGCATCTCATAGAGGCAGTTGAGCAGGAACAGCGAGCGGTTTTCGTTAAATCCGGTGGTGAACTGACCGTTAAATTGTGCGTACTCCATGTGCAGGGAAGCGGGAGCGGTGTAGAGGTTGGTGAGGATCTTATTGAGGACGGCCTCATTGCGCTCGGTAATCCCCGAATAAACGGGAATATCGTTGGCGTCCTTGGTGACGAAGTCAGCGTTGGCGCCGACGACGAAGTTGAGGATTCCGCCGGGATGTGCGGTCAGACCGACCTCGTCGGTGATGTCGATCTTACCGTCGTTGTTGACGTCGTTGCCGACCTTGGCGCAGATCTCGAAGAATTTATCGAGCGTCCAGTCACCCGAGAAGACGAGATCGTAGAAGTTTTCCAGCTGATGCTTGTCAACGACGGCCTTATTGTAATACAGGGCGGGCGCACTGTCGAAGATACGCATGTTGAGGTAACCGGTCAGCATATAGTCCTCGCCGCCGATGGAGAGGGCATCCTGCAGCTGCTGATAGTACCAGGGCGCATCCAGATCAATGGGGGCGGCATCGTCGATATTGGTCATCAGGCCCTGCGCGGCGTGCGACATGATGTCGCGGATACGGATGGATGCAAAGTGGAAATCGTCGTTTCCGGCGTTGATGGCCTTGGTGAGGGCTGCGGGGCCTCCGCCGGTGGAGGCGTAGGTCGTCTCGATGGTAATCTTGTACTTTTCGGTGATCTGTGCGTTGCGCTTGAAGATAGCGTCGTTGACAACATCACCCATTTCATCGGTGTACTCGATTTCACTGTAATTGAAGGAGGTGGTTACCGGCTCGTTGGCCAGGATACGGATGGATTTGCCCGAATAGTCGACCGCCGCGATCTGCGGAGCGGGATATTCGGTTTCGGTGGGCTCGGTCGATGCGTCACCGCTCTCGGTCGGTGCGGTGGTGTCGACGGGGGATGCCGTGGTGACCGATGCGGGAGGTGTCGTCTCTCCGCCGCAGGCGGCGAGAACGGACAGGAGCATCAGGGAAACCAGACAAAGCGCAATGATCTTTTTCATAATAATCTCCTTTTGATTTTTTATCGATTGGCGGCAAACGTGCGCAAAGCGCGTTTGCATCCGCCCGGAGGGGTTCGGGGAGGGATACTGCACTTTGGTGCAATATCTCCGTTTGCAAAGGGAAATTTATTCCTCGGTAAATCCGGCAACGTATTTTTCGATTGAGGTTGCGTTTGCATTGGCGGTTGCCTTGAAGGCCGATGCGAGGTTGGTCGAGTGGAAGTTGCCGAGGGTTCTGAGGTGGCTGTCGCAGGTCAGATTGAGTGCGGTTGCCATCTCAACGCAGAGCGACTTGAACATGATCTTGAGGATTTCGGTGGATTCCTCGTCGGTCGCATAGCGCAGCTGCATGGTTTTCTCAATATGTGCGGGATAGATGTACTTGTAGGAGAGATACATCAGGTCCTCAATGACCTTTGCGGTCATCTCCAGCTCAGAGTTGTTGTTCGGGATACCAAGCGCGGTACCGAGGCCCGAGTGGGTATGAATGCGATAACCCTCCTGGGTCTTGTCGTATTTCGGCAGAGGAAGAACGCCGAAATCGGTGCCGTTGGCCGCAAGGAACTGCATTTCATAGAGGCAGTTGTTGAGGAAGAGCGAGCGATTCTCGTTGAAGGCGGTGGTGAACTGGCCGTTGAACTGGGCGTATTCCTTGTGGAGAGAGCCCGGCTCGGTGTAGAGCAGGTTCAGAATCTTCGAGAGACGGGTCTCGTTGATCTCATCCATGCCGACGTAGTAGGGGATATCGCCGTCGTCCTTGCGAACGAAGTCACAGCCGGCGCCGACGAAGAAGTTGAGAATACCGCCGGGATGTGCGGTCAGGCCAACCTCGTCGGTTTCGTCGATCTTACCGTCCTGGTTGAGGTCGTTGCCGACCTTGGCACAAAGCTCAAAGAAGGTATCAACCGTCCAGTCGCCCGAGAAGACGAGCTGGTTGAGATCACCCAGCTGATGCTTTTCAACGACGTTTTTATTGTAATAGAGCGCACCTGCACTGTCGAAGATACGCATATTGAGGTAACCGGTCAGCATATAGTCACGGTTGCCGATCGAGAGGGAGTCCTGGAGATTCTCGTAGTACCAGGGTGCGTCGGGATTGATCGGCGCAGCCTCGGCGAGGTCAACGAGCAGCTTGCCGGCAGCTGCCTGCATGATATCACGGATACGGATGGAGGCGGCGTGGTAGTCGTCGTTGCCGGCGTTGATGCCCTTGACAAACTCGTTGTAGCCTGCGATACCGTTGGCAGTATGGATGCCTTCGATGGTGATTTTGTACTTTTCGGAGACCTGTGCGTTACGCTTGAAGATCGCGTCGTTGATTACGTCACCCATCTCCTCGGTATAATTGATTTCACTGTAATTGAAGTCGGTCGTGCGGGGCTCATTTGCCAGGATACGAATGGTTTTCCCCGAATAGTCCGTCGCTTCAATGCCTGGGCCGGGTTCTTCCGTCTCTGCGGGTACAGTCGTGATGACGTCGCCGCTCTGGGTGGGGGCGGTGGTGTCGACAGGGGCTGCCGTGGTGACCGATGCAGGAGGCGTCGTACCTTTGCCGCAGGCGGCGAGAACGGACAGAAGCATCAAAGAAACCAGACAGAGTGCAATGAATCTTTTCATCACAGTCTCCTTTCTTATATGGGCCATATGCAATGATATGGCAGAATTACTTTGCCGATCAGCGGCAAACGAGCACAGACGGCCGGTCGGCGGTCTGCAGTCGTTCGAATCCGATCGGGAAGAGTGCGGGGCGGGATACTGCACCAAAGTGCAGTATCCCGCTTCCGCGGGAAAACGTTTATTTTCCGGTAAATCCGGAGACGTAGGATTCGATGGTCGCAACGTTCTTGTCAAAGCTGGTCTTGAAGGTCGAGACGATGGCATCCGAGTGGATGTTGCCGAGGGTTCTGAGGTGGCTGTCGCAGGTCAGACCCAGAGCGGAGGACATCTCGATGCAGAGCGAGTTGAACATGAGCTTGAGGATCTCGGTGGATTCCTCGTCGGTTGCGTAGCGCAGCTGCATGGTCTTCTCGATGTGTGCGGGGTAGATGTACTTGTAGGAGAGATACATCATGTCCTCAAGGATCTTTGCGGTCATCTCAACCTCGGTGTTGTTGAAGGGAATACCGATCGCAGTACCCAACTTGGAGTGGGTGTGGATGCGGTAGCCTTCCTGTGCCTCATCAGCCTTGGGCAGGGGCAGAACGCCGAAGTCGGTGCCGTTGGCGGCGAGGAAGGGCATCTCATAGAGGCAGTTGAGCAGGAACAGGGAGCGGCCCTCGTTGAAGGCGGTGGTGAACTGGCCGTTGAACTGGGCGTATTCCTTGTGGAGAGAGCCGGGCTCGGTATAAAGGCCGGTGAGGATCTTGTTGATGAGCGCTTCGTTCTTCTCGGTGATACCGGTATACTCGGGGATATCGTCGGAGTTCTTGGTGACGAAGTCAGCGTTTGCACCGACGACGAAGTTCAGAATTCCGCCGGGATGAGAGGTCAGACCAACCTCGTCGGTTTCGTCAATCTTACCGTCCTGGTTGATGTCATTACCAACCTTGGCGCAGATTTCAAAGAATTTATCCAGCGTCCATTTGCCGTCAAAGACGAGCTGGGGCATATTTTCCAGCTGATGCTTCTCAACAACGTCCTTGTTGTAGTAAAGGGCGGGAGCGCTGTCGAAAATACGCATGTTGAGATAACCGGTCAGCATGTAGTCCTCGTTACCGATCGACAGTGCATCCTGCAGGGTCTGGTAGTACCAGGGAGCCTCGGGATCGATGGGAGCGGCGTCAGCGATGTTGAGGATCATGCCCTGAGCGGCGTGCGACATGATATCGCAAATACGAATGGAGGCAAAGTGGAAGTCGTTGTTGCCTGCATTGATGGCGTTGGTAAGGGTACGGGGGCCGCCGCCGGTCGAAACGTCGGTGGTCTCGATGGTGATCTTGTACTTCTCGGTAATCTGTGCGTTACGCTTGAAGATGGCGTCGTTGACAACGTCGCCCATCTCCTCGGTGTAATAGATTTCGCTGTAGTTGAAGTCGGTTGCGCGGGGCTCGTTGGCCAGGATGCGCAGGGTCTTGCCCGAGTAGTCAACTGCTGCGATATCGGGAGCGGGATACTCGGTCTCGGTGGGCTCAGTGGTTACGTCGCCTGCCGGAGCCGTCGTGTCGGTCGGTGCTGCCGTCGTTGTCTGTGCCGGGGGAGTCACGTCTCCGCCGCAGGCGGCGAGAACGGACAGGAGCAGCAGAGAAACGAGAACAAGCGCGGCCAGACGAAGGGATGCGTGTGTTTTCATTTTTGGTTCTCCTTTGAATAAAATATTTTTGCCGTTCAGCGGCAAATGCACGCGAATTGCCGAAAAAAGAGCAATTCGCAGGCATTCACCTCTGAGGACGTTATCCCGCACGCCATCTCAGCGTTTCGCGGCGGGCGATGAGATGTTGTGCATAGGGGGAATGCGATTTTTTGCAGGCACCTTCATTTTCCCTCGCAGGGGCGACGTTTCGTCGCCCGCATACGAAGTTCGTTTGATTATCTTCCGTCATATCCGCCGGCGAGGAAGCCGCCGCTCTCGCCGTCCTCGGTATCACTCACCCAGAAGGCGTAGAACTCGCCCTCCTCGACCGCAAAGCGAATCGAGAAATCCTTGCCCTTGAGCTCACTCAGATCCTTGCCGCTCCCGAACGTCAGCTTCGCACAGGTGGAGTCACCCGAGAAGGGCAGGCAGTCGTCAAGCGAAAATCCGGGGATCACACGGCCGTCGGCATCGCGGATCTCGGCACGGAGGGATTTTGCCTTTGCGTTGATAAAGAGACGGTCGCTCTGCTCGTCAAAGCGAAGCGTACGGGTCACGACCTCGCCCGAGCCGTCAAGTGAGACGAAGCCGTCGCGGCGCATGGTGGCGTATCCCAGACCGGCGTTGGCCATCGAGCCCGACGTACCCTGTCCGGCCTTGGCCTCGTCACCCGCAAAGCCGCTGTAGTAGAAGCGGAGCTCGTCGCCGACGATCACGCAGATCGAATTGAGCTGGTGCAGATACCCTCTGTCCCACGCGCCTGCCTCCTTTGACGATTCAAGGATCGCCTCACGTCCGGCGCGGGAATAGTGGAAGCCGTCACGGCTGAAGGCAAGATTGATATTGGTTACCTTTGGGATTCCGGTTGCGTTGGCCTCCTCGTTGGACGGGCCGAGGTACATCTGGAAGGCACCCAGCATGATGCTCTCGTAAGCAACGGCCGAAACGCTGTACAGCTCGGGGGTAAAATCGGGATAATCGGGGTCGCACAGATCGGCCTCGTCGGCGCGCAGCCAAAAGACGGTGTCAAGGGTCGAGAAGTCTCCGATGGAGAGAATGTTCTGACATTCGGCGTAGTCTCTCGCCCGACCGACGTAGGCGTAGGCACGGCGCAGGCTGAAAACGTAGCGGTTACGGAAGGGGTTATAGATGACGGTGGTTGCGTCTCCGCAGACCGGGCCTTCCATCGTCAGTCGCTTCCAGCTCATGCTGTTATTTGAGTAATAAATATCGGTGGGCAGATGTTCGGTGTCGTATTTTTCTCCGCGCGCGCGCATCATCTCGTCCCACTTGCCGTTGGCAAAGCGGACGACGCACAGATAGCGGGGATTGTTTTCATCGGGGTTGTCATTGAGCACTACGCTGCCGTATGCGCCCGACACACCGTAATCGAGCACAGAGAAGGCGGCGGGGGAAAACCATTCAATTCCGTCCTCGCTTGCGAGATACATCAGATTGCTTCCG